>JAITRL010000052.1 GCA_031288415.1 Deltaproteobacteria bacterium
CCCGCGCCCCGCTACCTGAGGGGAGGCGCCGAGCCTTCCGAGGCGGCCCGCCCCCGCCCGGCGCGCCGCGCAGGGCGGGGCGGGGGCCTCGCGGCTGCATGGCATAATTTTGCCGCCGGAGCCTGCGGCCCATGAGCCGCAGGCGCGGGGCCGCGGCGGCGCGCTCTTTCGCCTGGCGAACGCGCTTGCCCTCGGCTTCCGCATGCCTGGCTGGCGCGCTTGCCCTCGGCTTCCGCATGCCTGGCGAACGCGCTTGCCCTCGGCTTCCGTATGCCTGGCTGGCTCGCTTGTCCTCGGCTTCCGCAAGCCAGGTTGGCGCGCTTGGGCAAGGCTACGGCAAGCTGCGGCCGCGCGCGATGCGGGCGTTCAGCCTCTCAGGCGCCGCGGTGCCCTTCGCCGTTGCCGGGAGTTGCGGGATGTCATCAGCCCCAAGCTGGACAGCTGCCTGTTGCGGCGCGGAGCGGCCCGCGGAAAAGCGCAGGGCCCGGGGCGGCGCGGCCCGCGGAAAAGCGCAAGGCCGGAGGCGGCGCGGCCCGCGGAAAAGCGCAGGGCCCGGGGCGGAGCGGCCCTCGGAAAAGCGCAGGGCCCGGGGCGGCGCGGCCCGCGAAAAGCGCAAGGCCGGGGGCGGCGCCCCCTGGCCTTGCGGAGTAATCATCGTCAGTCGGCCCGAGCCTGTTGGGGTGCCGTCAGGCGAGGAGGCGCGGCAGCTTTGCGCCCATGGGCCGCTCGACCGCCTTGCGCCCATAGGCAGCCCGGTCCCTTTGCTTCATGGGCCGTGCCGGATCCCTTGCTCCATGGCCTGTGCCGGCTCCCTTGCTTTATGGCCCATGGTTCATGCCGGTCCCCTTGGGCCATGATCCGCGCCTGGCGCCTTGCGGACGGGCCGGAGCCTAATCCACAGGCGAAAAGGCCGGGGAGGGCTTGGCTTCCGCAGGGGCGCCGGGCGAGGCGGGTGAGGAGGAAGACCCGTGCGCGTCGGGAGAAAACGCCGCGCGCCTGAGCAGATCCGGGCGGACCTTGCGGAGGAACTGCACGCAGAACATGCACACGAAGCCTTCGATCAGCGCTACGGGGAGATTGCCTGCGACGACGGCCCAGGCGAGGGCAAGGTAGCTCCCGCCCTCGCCGGAGAGGTACAGGGATATCCCCACGAGCGCGCCGGAGAGGAGCGCCGGCAAGGACCCGCAGGCGAAGCCGGCGGCCGAGGCCGCCGCCGCGTGCCTACCGCTTGCCAAGGGCCGGAGGAGCGACCCGAAGAGCACGGCCGGCGCGGCCATGGTGAAGGTGTTCACGCCCAGGGTGGTGAGCCCCCCGAACCCGAAGAGCAGCCCCTGCAGCAGCA
This sequence comes from Deltaproteobacteria bacterium, assembly GCA_031288415.1. Classification (GTDB taxonomy): domain Bacteria; phylum Desulfobacterota; class Desulfarculia; order Adiutricales; family Adiutricaceae; genus JAIRZX01. The sequence continues at coordinate 1,343 of JAITRL010000052.1, forward strand.
GCCCGAGGAAGATCACCGGGAAGGCCGCGGCGCCGGCCATGAGGCCTATCAGGCCGCTCATGATCAGGTGCGCCGAGCTTGGCCCTATGTTCACGTGGATAAGGGACGCCGTGAAGAAGACCGCGGACAGGACCGCGGCCTTTGGGGTGTCCTCATCCTTGACGGCCCTAAGGCCGGCCGCGAGGCCCGCGGCGGCGAGGGCCGCCCCGGCGGCGAGCACGGGGGCCGAGAGTACGCCTTCTGAGATGTGCATTTGTCAGTCCTTGCGGCCGGCGGAAAGTTCCGGCCGGCGCTTGAGCCACAGCACGAGGCCGGAGATCCCGGCCAGCCAGCCCAGGCCCCCCACGATCTCGCGGAGGCCCGGCGTCTTGTCTTCCCTGGCCTCGGCCAGGGCGCGAGCGAGGGGGCCTATCTGGGCCTTAAGCTCCTCGCGCACTATGGAACGCGCGGCGTCGGCGGAAAGCCCGGCCGGGGCCGCGCCGCCTGAGGCGGTTCCGGCAGCCCCGGCGGAGGCCGCGGAGCCTGAGGCGGTTACGGCAGTTGCCGCGGCTCCGGCGGAGTCCTGGGAGCCGGGGGCGTTCCCCGAAGTGTCCGGGGAGCCTGAGGCGTTCCCCGAAGTGTCCGCGGAGCCTGAGGCGTCCCCGGAAGAGCCGGGGGCAGAGGCGGAGTCGTCAGGGCTTGCGGCGGCAGGCCGGGGCCGGTCCGCCGCGGGAAAGGTGAACTCCCCGCGGTGGCCCTCGCCTGCAAGCACGATGAAGGTGAGGTCGCCCTCGCCCTGAGGCGCCTTGAAGCAATGATTTCCGTCCTCGCCGGTCGAGGCGGAGGCGAGCTCGTTTCCGGAGGCATCCGACATGCTGATTTTGCCTCCGATGACGCGGTCCTTGCGGGTGAAGTAGCTCTCGGTGCAGATCTCGTCGCCGCTCGCGTAGGCGAAGACGTAGACCCCGTGAGCCTCCGCCCTGGAGGCGCACGCGGCCGCGAGCGCGCAGGCCGCAAGCATGGACAGGGCTGCGGCCGCGCGGGGGCGGGGGAGCGCGGAAGGCCTTTCAGGCGCGCGCGGCATGGTCACTGCGCCGCCGCGGCGGGCCTGAACTCGTGGAAGTACACCCACAGGACCGCGCCCAGCTCCACGTCCTTGTCCGCGCCTTCCTGCTGGAGCTTGTAATCGGCGTCGCTTAAGGCCGCGAACCCCCACCAGCCCGGCACGGGGGGCGAGAACGCGAAGTTGCCGTTCTCGTCCGTGAGGAGCGTCTGGGTCACCATGGACTCGTAAGGGGCGTCCCCTTTTTTGTCCGGCCCCGGGTACCACTCCACTTCCACCTCGCCGCCGGCGACGGGCTTTCCGTCCAGGAGGACCTTGCCCGCGAAGGCGTTGCCCGCGTAAAGGGCCCCCGGCCTTATGCGGGGCACTATCTCGGTCTTGAGGCCCAAGGGCTCGTTCCAGCCCTCGTCGTCGCCGAAGGCGTCGACGTAGGCCTTGGTATAGTGGACAATGAACTTGTCCTCGGCGGGCTCCCAGTAGGGCTTGGGCTCCAGCACGAAGGCCGCGAGCCCGGGCCGGGCGGCCTTCCAGGAGCAGGTCCAGGCGGTGAAGCCGGAGGGTTTGGCCTCCTTGAGATCGCCGGTCGCGTCGGCGGCCTGGCCCCCGGAATAGATTTTGAAGGATGCGGGCTTCTCCAGGTTCATGCCGGCGTTCTCGAATGGGTGCCAGAACCTGATATCGAGGTCCACCCGGGAGTCGGCGGCGTCCATGACCGTGGGCTTGCTCGGGATGACCATGCCGAAGTGGGCGGCCGCCGGGAGGGAGGAGAGCGCGAGGGAGACGGCCGCGGCCGGAAGGATCGCGGCGAAGGTTTTGCGGGGGAATTTCATGGGTCAGCGCCTTCACGAAAAGCTAGCGGGAAATGAAAAAACCGCCCCTTTCCCGTCTGTCCCGGATGGGGAGGGCGGGCAGGGCGGCCTTCGTGACCTGATCCTGTTTATCGGGTTGCGGCAAGCGCCGCGACGGACTGTCACGCGCCTTGACGGCCCGGGGGCCGTAGGTGCGCGCCGGCCGGTTTCTCCGGCCGGACCCCTTCTTCGTGAAGGTCGCGGTATAGCGATGGGACTAATATAAACGAAAGCGGGCCCCGTGTCAACGGGAACCGGCCGGCAAGGCGGGCCCGCAGCTCAGGCTTTCTTTGCCGTCTTTGGCGAAAGCGATCCGGCCCTGCGGCTTAAGGAGCGTCGCCGCTTTTCCGGCGCGCCCGGGGGCAGGCTCTTCCCGGCGGCGCCGCAGGCCTACAACGGGCGGCTCTGGCCGGGAGAAGCCAGGAAACACTTGAGGCGCGGGTTCCCTTCGCGGAATCCTTTCCGGAAGCGCTGGAGAAAAACGCGGGCTGTCTTTCAGGTGCGCGATGGGCAGGGGCGCCTGCCGGCCTTGCGGCAGGCGGCGCCCGGAACCAGTCATGCAAAATCGATCTTCGCCTGGGCTTAAGCCTGCGGGGCGGCTGCCGAAATTCAGCCCTGATTCCCTATGCGGCGGCGCAGGTTATCCTGCTGGAGGTCCAGGCACATCCCGGCCGCCGGGCGCAGGCGCCCTGCAGGGCCGCCGGGTTCAGGCGGGCTGGCCGAGCCGTGAGAGGGAGGCGCGCCTGCGGCAGAAAACCGGGCGGCGGAAACGTCAGCGTTTTGCCGCTCAGCGTATTGCCGCGCGCCGCAGGGCGACGGGAAACGGGGCTTTGCCGGCCCCAGGCAGGGAGGGGAAGGCCAATCGGCCGCCGGAGTGCTTCCGGCGCGCCCCCCGGCCGGCGGCTCCCTCGCGCCGCGGCAGGGGAAGGCGGCCCCCGGCAGGCCGGGGGCCGCCGACTGATGAAATAAAGGCCGTCAGGGAGCGTTCAGGGGCCGGTCAGGCGGCCGGCCCCCTCCCTCCGGAGAGGCTTGCCCGCCGAAAAGCGGGCGGGGGGAGGGAGCCCCGCTCCTGGACTAGACGGCCTCCTTGGCGTTGTGTTTGATGAACGTGCCGTTGTTGAGCTCCTCGAAGGCCGTGCGGAGCTCGTCGTCGCTGTTCATGACGATGGGCCCCCCCCAGCTGATGGACTCGCGCAGCGGCTTGCCCTGGAAGTAGATGAGGCGCGCGGGGGCATCCCCGGGCGCGGTCACCTCCACGCCGTCGCCCTCCATGTCGAAGAGCACCGCTGACTTCTCGGAGTAGGTCTTGCCGCCGATCTCGGCCTTGCCCACGATGAGGAACACGAAGGAGTTCTCGCCCTTCTTGGTGGGGATGGCCGCGGTCTTGCCCGGCTCGATGAGGAAGTCCACCAGGGTGGCCTTCACGTGGCGGGGCTCCACGCCCTTAGCCCCGCCGTACTCGCCGGAGATGACCCTGGCCTCGCCGAAGTCGGTCTTGACCTGGGGGATCTTGTCCTGGGTGATGTCGAAGTACAGGGGGTGGGCCATCTTCTGGCTCTTGGGGAGGTTGAGCCAGATCTGGAGGCCCAGCATGCGCGGGCCCTTCAGGGGCATCTCGGCGTGCATGATGCCGGAGCCGGCGGTCATCCACTGGCTCTCCCCGCAGCGGATCAGGCCTTTGTTGCCGAGGCTGTCGCGGTGCTCTATCTGGCCTTCTATGAGGTAGGTGATGGTCTCGATGCCCCGGTGGGGATGGGTCGGGAAACCCTCGATCCAGTCCCTGTAGTCGGTGGAGTCGAAGCTGTCGAGCATCAGGAATGGATCGTAGTCGTACACGGTCCTGATCCCCAGCACGCGCACCAGATGGACGCCGGCTCCGTCCACCGTGGCGTGCCCCTTGACGCTTTTCTTGACTTTTCTGAGGGCCATGCGGTTCTCCTTGAGCGGCGCTGCGGCGGGCGCGTAAGCCCGCGCGCCAGGTCGCGGTCCAGGGCGGCCTTAAGGAGGCGCGGTCCGGCCGCAGGGCCTCCCGGCCGCCTATGCCTATGCTTCAGGGCCTTCCGGGGAGCGGTCCCCGGCGGCAGGGTCCCGCCCGGCGGGCGGAACGTCTGCAATAACGGTAGGTCTTCGGGGGGGCTTTGTCAAGAAATCGGGCCTGTCCGGCCTTATTCGGGCGGCAACCGGGCGGCGGAGCGGGAAAGGCCTGGCGTCGCGGGGCGCCGGCAGGGCATCGCGGGCTTTCTTCGGCGCCGGTCCCCCCGGCAAGGGCGCCCGGTGCGGTTTCAGCCACGCCGCCGGGGCCCCTGAGCCTTGACGCCAGGGCCGGCGGAGGCAGGCCCTGCGGCCGCCGGGCCGCCCGCGTTCAGGGTTGCCCGATTCGGCCTCTCGTGAGCGGTCCCTGAAGGGATCCGGAAAGTCCCGGAAGTCCCGGAAGTCCCGGAAGTACTGGAAGTACTGGAAGTCCCGGAAGTCCCGGAAGTCCCGGAAGTAGCGGAAGTAGAGGAAGTAGCGGAAGGCGCTAGTGAAGTTTTCGGGTTGGCCCTGACTGCCCCGGAAGGTTCCGGACTTGCCCCGGGCAGGGGCACGGGAAAGCCCGGGGAGGCCGGAATAGCCCGTCATGGCTTGAACGAAGCGAAGAGTTTTTTCATCCGTCATTTCGCGGTGTTACGGTAAATGTCACCCCTTTCTGTCCTTTTCCGGACCCGAGGCGCGGAAAAAAGGTTGACAGAGGGCCGTAAATGCAATAATATATCATTGCATTCAGGAACCTCCCCTTTGCAAGGACCCCGCCGGCGCCCTCAGGGGCCTCCGGGAGCGCTCCCCGCGAGGCCCCGAGCCGGGTCCCGGATCCTATTTTGCCGGAGGGGACGGCCCTTTGCCGGCTTACGGCCCCTGAGAGGGGCCTGACCCATAAGTACCGCGTCTTCGGCGGCCCTTCATCGCCTCTGGGCCGTTCGCGGAGCGGCATCCTTGAGGCGCGCCATCGTTGCGATGAGTGGAGGAGTGGCGCCTCTACAATTTGAAGGGAGGGACAATCCTAAAGACCGCGTAAGCGATGCGGCATCATCAAATCAACCGGCGGGCGGGGCGTTGCCGCCCTCCGGATTCACAGAGCGCGGGGAGCTGTCGCCCCGCGCTTTTTCGCGTGTCAGGCACGGGCGTTGACCAGGCGGCGAAAGTCCGCCGCAGGCCCGGCAGCGGGAACCCCCGGCCAAGGGCAATGGGCCTGCGGACGTTCCGCGGCCTGAAAGAAGCCGTAGGCTAAACAGCGGCCTGAGGCGCGGAAACCGCTTGGCAGGCCTTCCGGAGCGGCCGGGTTTGAGAGCCGAGACAAAGTCCAGGCAGGGGGTTTCCCCTGAAAGGACCCGGCGCCGCGTCCCCGGCGCGGGATCGACACGGACAACGCCGGGGAACGCGCGCCGCGGCGCCTGGCAGGAAGAGCGGATGCGGGGCCCGAAGCGCCGAGGGCGCCCTTTTCCTTAGGGCCGCGTGGACCGCCTTCCCTGCGGCGAGGATGCCGGGGGATGCTTTTCCAGTTCGCGGCCGGGACGAGCGGCGCCTTTTCCGAAGGCAAGCGGGCGCCCTGCCTCTTTCACCCGATGGAGCATGTCCCCGCAAGGTACATGGAGGAGGCCGAGGCGACGCGCCGGGAGACGAGGAAGACAAGCAAGAATGGCGGCGACGGCGGATCCGGCGCCGGGGATGGCGGCCCCGCCGCCGGCATTCCCGCTGCCGCCCAGGCCTGCGGGAGACGGAAAGCCCGCAGGCGCGGGCCCGCCCGCCACTCAAGGGGCAGGAAGCCGCCGCCGGGGCAGGGAGGCCTTTCGCCCCCGCCGCCCCCAGCTAAGCCCGGAGCCGGCAACGGCGCCCGTTCCTCCGGAAGGCGGGCCCGGCGCCTCCGCGGCCGGCCCGGAAAGCCGCGGCTGGAACCCGAGTCCCCGGAGCATCGCCTGCGGGCCCCAGGAGCTTCGCCCGAGCCTGACCGGCGGTACTGGAGGCCGGGCTCCCGGCGTCTCGGCGACGGCCCTCCGCGGCCGGGGCCCGAGCCTGACCGGCGGGACTGGAGTCCGGGTGCCTGGCGCGCCGCCGGCAGGGCCCGGGCGGGAAACGTCCGGAAGGCCCGGCGCTGATCCCGAGAACCTGGGTCGCAAGCGCCGGACCGTCCGCCGGCATTTTCAGGCCCTGCGGGCCGGACCGGGCGGACAGGCCGGCGGCAACGTGCCCTTGGCTCCTGGGCGGTCCCCTGCGTCTGCGGGCGTGCCGAGGCGGAACCCTGCGGACGGCGCCTGCCGAGAGCCGGCTGGAAGCCTTCAGAAGCCTTCAAGCCGCCTGCGCCCCGGCAAGGCCGGCGGCCAGGGATGCGGGCTGTAGGCGTGAAACCTTCCCGACGGCGTCAAGGGGCGCGGAGCCGAAGCCGCCTGAAAAGTCTTCAGGGCACAGCGGAAGAGCCGCCAGGGTCAATGCACGGATGTCCCCGAGGCAGTCCAGGCCGTCGGCTGGGGAAAAGAGAGGCCAGGCAATGGCCCTTGGCACGAAAGCTCTCAGGCAGGCCGGGCCGGCGGTATCGGTCGCGACTGGCCGCGACCCTGCCGCCCCGGTCGGTCGGCCTCAAGCCGTCCGAGCGGAAAGCGGCTTGGGCCGGCCCTGTCCTGTAGCGAGGTCGGCCCGCGCAAAGGTGCGCCCTGGGTCTGGTTTTCTCCGGCTGGGCAAGCCTCCGGGACTGGCTAGGATAGCGGGGTTCTGAGGGTAGGGTGAACGGATACTTTTGGTTTAATATACGCATTAAGAGATATAAAATAATTAATATAAATTATAGTTTAAAAAAATTAATAATATTAACAACCAAATATATGAATAATTTTATTGTTAAATTGCTCTTTTTTAATGTAAAATCTATCGTCTAAAGGCTTGTTTTGTTCTCTGTCAAAAATGACCAGCCAACCCTCTTTTTCTCCAGCCGTGTCCAGATACCCGGAAAGCTGAGCGAGGCTGTGTTCAAGAGGCTCGGCGCCCTCAAGCTTAACCTCCACCAGGTACTCCCTCCCGTTATAGATTGCGCATAAATCAACGGCTCCTCGGCCTTCGGCGTACTCATGATGAATTGTTGCCCCGCTGTTAAGGGCCCTTTGCAAAAAAGAAAATAATATAATGGCGTGATTGGCTTCGTCGTGCCGGATGACTTCAAGCTGTGATAATCTTTTTGCCCTGGCATCCATCGTTTTACGCCAAAATTTCTGGAATTCTTCCAACAGGCCGCTTAAGAAAAGAGTTTGTCCGTCGGTCCAAACGTTAATTGGAGTTTTCGGGATGAATTTTTCAATCTGGTCAGTTAAAGTTCTTATGATGACTTCTTTATAAATAGGATTTGACGGCCTGAGCAGTTTCTCGTCAGTCAGCGCCAGAAGCCCCAAGTCCCGGCAGTAACGGCTGTCGTCATTGTCAGGCGAAACGTCGGCCAGGGTTCCCGTAAGAACGCTTTCCATGACGTTTTTAACCCTGGGCTCTTTCAGGCGCTCCAGCAGGGAGTCGATATGCGTGTCCCTTCGTTTAATCAGCGTTTCGGCAGCCTCGTCAACAGTGAATGCCGTGATTTTGGCGGACCTGTCGTCTTTGAGCTTCACTTCGACAATCTGCCGGGCCAAGGCGTTGGCCAGCCAGGGCTGCCCCTCGGACCAGCGCCAGGCCCGCTCGACGGCGCCGTCCTCAAAAACCTGCCCGGTGGCCTCGGTGTGCTGACCGTAGAGCCTGCCTATCTCCTCCTGGGTGAAATTGGCCAAGGTCATTCTTTCCGCCACGATATTAAAAGGGCTGGCCAGGTGTTCCCCGGTGGATTCCGGGTGCTCCGAGGCGATGTAGTCACGGATGTCACGCACGCCGACCAGGGCCAGCGACCTCGGAAACCTGTTGCCCCGTTTGTAGCGGGCCATGTACCCGTCCCTGATTTGAGCCAGAAACAACAGGAGGCCGGGCCCTGTGAGCAGATCGGACTCGTCAAAAAACACCACAAGATCCCTGTCCAAATCCTGGCAGAGTTGGTTGAGCACTCTTTTGATTTTCCTGTCCGGGGATTCCATCCCAGGTAACGAGCGATACGTGTCGGCCCTTTGTTTAATGGCATCAATTGAAGATGACAACATGGCCTCGTTAATTTGAGAAAAGACCCTGTCTATAGCTTTATCTTCATTTATAACCCCTCTTAAAGTAGCTAAAGAGCAGCTTAATGCATACATTTCACCTGAATTATTTATATTATCTGTTAAAAAATCTAAAAAAGTGGTCTTTCCAGACTGTCTTGGCGCATGGAGGATGAAATATGATTTACCCTCAATCATGTCTTCCACGGCGGGCAGCCGAGGCAGGACCGGGAGCATGTAGTGCTCTTCCGGCACACAAGGGCCAGTGGTATTAAAACGTTTGGGAGAAAAAGCGTTCATGGGTTCCTCGACTTGAGCCAGAGAACTTTGGCAAGGCGGGCGGGAAAAGCCTTGGTCAGGCAGCCGCGTATTTGGCCGGCTTGCCCTGACGGGCCGCGCCGGGAGTTTTGATTGCTACGCGAAAAGCCTAAGGGGCCGTCGGAAAAATCGGTTTCGCGCAAAGTTTTTTTTGAGAGCCCCGGCTTAAGTATCAGTTTTCATGGGTTTTCCGATTTTGTTTAGGTTGAAAGTCCCGGCTTGAAGGATTTTTTCCGTTATGTTTCAGGCGGTTTTGCCGGGCGGCCGCAGGGGCCCTTAGCCCCGGAAGAGCCGGCCTCCGAAGCGGCGGGCCGAGGCGCTCCCGGGGTTGTCAGGTCGGGCCAGGCCTGAATACGTGAACGCGCGCGCGGTATTGGATGCGGGGTCGGCCTTGCCTTGCGAAGGCCGCCGCCGATCGGGTGAGCGCGCGTGTCCCGGCCATGCTCATGTCCGGGCGACGCCTGGCATGCGCGCCATGGCGCGTTCGGCCTCGTGCCTGGCCCGGTTCCATGATACGCCGGGCCAGGCGCGCGGGCAAGCCAGACACGCGGCGGCTGCGCGGCCTCTGAGGGCGGCCTCTGGACTTTCAGCCGCGGGAGCGCCGCCCGCGGGGCGGCCGGCAACGTCGATTTGGGGAAAGTCCCGGCCTAAGCGGCTGACATTTCAGGATTTGTCGCCACTGGGAGGAAGGAGCGGCGCCGACAGCCAAGCGAGGAAGCCGGGGGGCCTTCGTGAGAAAGGCTCCGGGCCGACGCCTGAAGCTGGCGAATGGTTGACTCGCGGCGGGAGGCGCCGGGGAGCCGCCTGAAGAGGGTAGCGGTCATGCCGTCCGAATAAGGGCGCCGGGATGCCATGACTCTTTCCAGGCGCATGACATCCGGTGTATAACAAGTAACCCGCCTGACGACCGGACGGCTGCTTGCCTTGTCGGCCTGCATCGCCGGTCTCCGTTGCCGCGAAGGCCTTGCCGTCCGGTCTGGGTCCCGGCAGCTGACCCGTTGCGGGTTCTCAAGGAGTCACTGTCCCATGAACCTGAAATTCATCGCCATCCTGGCCGCGGCGCCTGCCCTGGCGCTTTTTCTCCTTGCCTCTCTCGTCTCCCGCGCGGAGGCGCCCCCCTCCGGGGCGGAGGGCCTGTCCGCCTTCCAGGCGCCTTGGGCCGGAGCCTTGTCCGGAACAGGCCTCGAAGGCCCGTGCCTCTCAGGCGATGGCCCTGAAAGTCCCCTGATGGCCTCGGGCCGCCGCCCTGACCGGGACCGGGAACGGGATGGCGACCGCGGCCCGGGCCATGCCCCTCCCCCTCCGCCAGACCCCGGCTATGACGATGACCGTGACCGCCGGGAGAACACTCACTGGGAGCGGGATGATGATGATGATCGGTATCGTCGGCCTCCTCACGATGAGAGCAGGCGTAAACGCAACCGCTAGCGCGGCCGCCCCCGCGAGGCGCCCAGGCCGGTTCCCTTGTCGGAAGTGCCTTCGGCCTCCTCACGATGACGGCAGGCGCAGGCGCGACCGCTGGCGCGGCCGCCTCCGCGAGGCGCCCAGGCCGGTTCCCTTGGCTGGTGCCGGCATCGCCTGACCTTAAGCCCCGCTTGGAGTCGGCGCCGCCGGATCGGCGGGCGTGCCGAGGCGCCTGAACCGGGCCTGCGGCGCCTGAACCGGGCCTGCGGCGCCTGTCCTGCACGGGCCGGCCGCAGGCCGGAAGGCGCCTTTCACGATATCAGCGCGGCGGCGGCAGGGGTCTTGAAGACGATCCCTGCCGCGGCAATGGGGGCGTGCGCCCTGCGGCCGCCGCGTTCCTGGCGCGGCGGGGCGTTGTTTCGCGGCCTGCCGGGCCGGCCCGGGCGAAAATCCTTGACACGGGCCTGACAACGCAATAATATATTGTCCTGTAACCGGATAATATAACGTTGCGCTGACCCGGCGGCGCCGCCCATCACCCCCGCGGCCGGCAGGCGCCGGCGGGCCGCCGCCTTCGGCCGGCCCTCCCCGGGGCCATCAAGGAGTCGCATCACAATGAACAGGAAAACCATCGCCCTGCTGGCAGCGGCGCCGCTGCTCGCCCTTTTCCTCCCCGCCGCCCTCTCCGCCCAGGGCGAGACCCACCCCGCCCACGAGCACGGCAACGCCGCCTTGAGCGTCACAGTCGAGCAGGCGTCCATTGACGTCGACCTGTCCGGACCCCTGGCGAGCTTCATCTCCTTCGAGCACGAGCCCAGCACCCCGGAGCAGAGAAGCGAGATGACCGCCCTCGTGGGCAAGCTCACGGCCGACGCGGGCGCCTTGTTCTCTTTCCCCGCGGCCTGGGGCTGCACGCTGTCCAAGTCCTCCGTGGACGGCGAGAACATCCCCGAGGACATCCTGGGCCATGCCCATAAGGCCGAGGGCGAGGGGCACTCCCACGCCGGGGCTGAAGCCGATCACGGGCATTCCGACGGCGAGGCGCATTCCGATCTCGACGCTGAGTTCGAGTTCGCCTGCACGGCAATCCGGCCGGAGGGAGCCGCCCTGGATGCCTCCGGCCTCTTCAATGCCTTCCCGAACCTGCAGGATCTCGATGTCCGGGTGGTCTCCCCGCAGGGGCAGAGGGGCGCCGAGCTGAGCCCCTCCCAAAGCTCCTTCTCGTGGTAACCGGCCTGCGGGAAGCTAACGGCCGCGGGGCCCCTGAGGGGCCCTGCGGCCCGGAAGGCTCCGAGGGCGGCGGCTTGCGGGGCGAGGGGGCGCCTTCAGGGCGTGACCCGTCCGATGCCGGCCCTGCGGGGGAGGCGCCGCCCGGAAGCGTCGAAGGCGATGCCGGCCTGTCCGGGCCCTCGGCTGCCGGGGACGGCCGGCCGGTCCCCGCCCCGGAAGGCTCCGCCCGCGCCGGGGCCGCCGCGGAGGGCTCCTCCCGGGACGGCCCGGCGGTCGCCTTGCGGGGCGTCTCCTTCGCCTGGCCAGGCGGGGAGCCCGTCTTCGAGGGGCTGGATCTCGAGCTTGCCAGGGGCGAGAGGATCTTCATCTCCGGGCCCAGCGGATCCGGCAAGAGCACGCTCCTGAGCCTCGTCGCGGGGATCCTCGCCCCTGCCTCCGGGGAGATCGAGGTGGGGGGCAGATCCCTGTCCCGGCTTTCCGGCCCCGCCCGGGATCGCCTGCGCGGGGACGACATGGGCTACATCTTCCAGCAGTTCAACCTGGTCCCTTACCTATCCGCCCTGGAAAACGTGCTGCTCCCCTGCGGCTTCTCCAAGGCCCGCCGGTGGCGCGCCGCGGAGGCGGCGGGCTCCCCGGCCGCCGCGGGAGGGGAGCTGCTCTCCCGGCTTGGCATTCCCCGGCCCCTGTGGAGCCGGGGGGCCGCCAGGCTGTCGGTGGGCCAGCAGCAGAGGGTGGCCGCCGCAAGGGCCCTTGTGGGCTCGCCGCCGCTTCTTATCGCGGACGAGCCCACCTCCGCCCTGGACGAGGGGACGGGCCTGGACTTTTTGAGGCTTCTGCTGGGGGAGTGCGGGCGGGCGGGCTCCAGCCTCATGTTCGTGAGCCATGACGGGAAGCTGGCGCGGGAGTTCGGGCGCCGCTTTTCCCTCAAGAGCCGCGCCGCGGGAGTCTTGTCCGCGGCCGGCTGACGGATGCGGGGATGGCCGCCTCCGCGCTGCCGTCCCCGGGCCCCCCCGGGCCTTGCCGCGAGGCGTCTCTCCATCCGCTTCGTTCCGTCGGCCCTACTTAGCCTGTCCCTGGCCGGCGGAGGGCGGAATCGCCAGGGCGGGTCCGGGGGGTGTCTTTCTCCGCCCTGAAGCCTGAGGCGCTCAGCCCGCGGCCGCGGCTTTTTAATGAAGCCCGCAGGCTCCTCCGCAGGCCTGCGGTCTTGGCCGCCTGCGGAGCTGCCATGCCCGCAGGCCGCTCCCGCCTCCCTGAGCCCGCTCCCGCCAGGCCGCAGGCGGCTCCCGCTTGATTTTCGGCGGGGCATTCATGGTCATCGGCGCCGGCGTCAAAGTCGCCGGCGCCGCGCATGTAAACGATGAGGAAGATTTTTTTCATTGACGTTGCGGCGGCGGCGGCGGCGGCAGCCGCGGCCGCCCATTTCCGCGGCTGCAGCCGTTCGCCGTTCGCTTATGCGGCCTTTGGGGCTTTGGATGTTCCGGCCGCCGCCCCTTGAGCCTCCGTTAATCCGCCGCGCTGCTCGAGTCTCCGTTCACCCGCCGCGGCTGACGGCGGCTCCCGCCGTCGGAGCCTGCGGCGGCCGGCATTGCAGGCTCCCCTCCGGCCCGCAAGGCCCAAGGGGGAATCTTTCGTAAGCCTTAGGACGCAAGTATCCATGCAGAGAATATCCTCCCTGTTCCTCCTGGCGCTCAAAAGCGCCTGGAACCGCCGCTTCACCTTGTGCCTGGTCATGCTCTCCGTGAGCCTGTCCACGATGCTGCTCGTGGGCATAGAGAGGGTCCGGAGCCAGGTGCGGGCAGGCTTCACCGGGGCGGTTTCCGGCACGGATCTCGTGGTGGGGGCCCGGGGCGGGCCCGTGCAGCTCATGCTCTACGCGGTGTTCCACCTGGGCGGCGCCTCCAACAACATAGGCTGGGACTCCGCCTCCATGATCGCCGCAAGGCCCGAGGTGCTCTGGACGGTGCCGCTCTCCATGGGGGACAGCCACAGGGGCTACCCGGTGGTCGGCACGACCGCCGGCTTCTTTTCCAGGTTCCGGTACAGGGGGGGCAGAGGGCTCGCCCTGGCCTCCGGCAGGGAGTTCGCGGACATCTTCGAGGCCACGCTGGGCTCAGAGGTGGCCTCCCGGCTGGGTTACCGCGAGGGAGACCGCATAGTGCTCGCCCACGGCTCAGGGCCCGCGGTCCGGCTCCACGATGACAAGCCCTTTATCGTGACCGGGGTGCTCGAGCCCACCGGGAGCCCGGTCGACCGCTCGCTGTACATCAGCCTCGAGTCCATGGAGGCCATCCACATCGACTGGCAGGGAGGGGCGCCTGTCCGGGGCTTCTCCGTCCCGGCGGATCAGGTGCGGCGCTTCAGCCTGGAGCCTAAGGCTGTGACGGCGGTTCTGGTGGGCCTCAAGAACCGCCGCACGGTCTTCGCCCTCCAGCGCGAGATCCAGGAGTACCGGGGGGAGGCCCTCACGGCGGTCATGCCCGGGGTGGCCCTCGACCAGCTCTGGAGCCTTTTGGCCGGTTGGGAGCGGGCCCTGGTGGCGGTCTCGCTCCTGGTCACCTTCACGGGGCTCGCGGGGCTCATGAGCACTATCCTGGCAGGTCTGGGAGAGCGCCGCCGGGAGCTCGCGGTCCTGCGGTCGGCGGGGGCCGGCCCGCTGGACGTTACGGCCCTCCTTGCCTTCGAGGGGCTGCTCCTCACGCTGGCCGGCACGCTCCTGGGGCTCGCCGTCCTGACCGCGGCCACGGCCGCCCTCGCCCCCTGGCTGCTCGACAGGTTCGGGCTGGCCTTCGAGGCAGGCCTCCCCACCGCCAGGGAGTGGCTCATCCTGGGGGGGATCCTCGCCCTGGGGACCCTCACGAGCCTGATACCGGCCTTCCGGGCCTATTTCTTGAGCCTGGCGGACGGGCTCACCCCGTCGTCCTGAAGCCATGCGCCTGAGTGAGCCCTTGACGCGCCCGCCGCTCAGAAAAAGGGCCTGTCAGGCTCCTGAACAGCCTCTCACAGGCCCTGGAGGCCTTTTGAGCCACCCCTTGAACCGAAGGCGCCTCCCAAAGGCCCTGAATGACCCGGAGCCCTCCTGCAAACCCCCGGGAGCCTCTCAGAGGCTTTAGGGCGGAGGCCTCTTGAGCCACCCCTTGAACCGGAGGCGGCTCACCCAAGGCCCTGAATGACCTGGGGCCCTCCGGAAACCCCCGGGAGCCTCTCAGAGGCTTTAGGGCTGAGCCCTCTTGAGCCACCCCTCGAACCGGAGGGGCCTCTCCCAAGGCCCTGAATGACCCGGGGCCCTCCGGAAACCCCCGAGAGCCTCTCAGAGGCTTTAGGGCTGAGGCCTCTTGAGCCACCCCTCGAACCGGGGGCGGCCTTCAGGGGACATGAAGGCTCTTCAGGGCCAGGGGACTGTCCGGGCTCGATTGCCTGCGGCTGGCCCGGCGCCGGCCGGGAAGCCTTCCCGCCACCGTTCCCTTGAGGCCCCTGGCCTCAAGGGAGGAAACAGCGAGGGACATGCATGTTCCGTACTATTTCAGGCCGCTGCCCCGCAGGAGGGGCTTGCGGCGAGCCATTGCGGCACGGCCCTTCCGCGCCCGCTCCGGCGCCTGCCGGGATTCCCGCGGCCCCGGCGCGGCCTTCGGCGGCCGCGGCTTTTCCGCTCGCGGCTACGGCCCTGTTTTTGGCTTCCCTCCTGACCCTGAGCACGGCGGCGGCCGCCGACCCTGAAGGCGGCTACATGGAGAACGGCTGGCTCATCTGGGACGAGCTCGTGGACCCCTCCTGGGATCCTGCGGCCATCTTCCAGGAGCTGGGCATTGACCAGATGCAGGACAACGATCCCAGGGCCGAGGAGGCGCTCAGGGCCTTTATGGAGCGCTGGAGCCAGGCTCCGATCAACAAGGCCATCGGAGGCAAGGCCATTAAGATTCCGGGCTTCGTGGTTCCTTTGGACATGGAAGGCGCGGAGCTCAAGGACTTTTTCCTGGTCCCTTATTTCGGGGCCTGTATCCACGTGCCGCCTCCCCCCCCGAACCAGATAGTCTTCGTCCGCAGCGGGAAGCCCGTCGACGGCGTCGGGGTTATGGACGTGGTCTGGGTTTATGGTAAGATAAAGGCGGAGAGATTCCGGTCGGATCTGGGGGATGCCGGCTACACCCTTCCGGCCGACAGGGTGGAGCCCTACCGGGAGGACGGCTGACGCAGGCCGGCCGGGCGGCCCCTTCCCCGGTGAACCATGCAAACTGAGACAGCAAGCCAGAGACTGAAGAGGCTCCTGGACGAGGCGGAAAGCTACTGCGCCGCCCAGGGCGCCCAGCTCACGCATCTGCGGAGGCTGGTGCTGGAGGCCCTCATGACGGCCACCGGCCCGGTGAAGGCCTATGACCTCATGGACTCCCTGAGGGCGAAAGGGCACCGCCTGACCCCGGCCACCGTGTACAGGATCCTGGAGTTCCTGCTCCACAACGGACTGGTCCACCGGGTGAACGCCATCAACGCTTTCGTGGCCTGCTCGGACCGCCACCGCTCGGCCCACAACCCGGTCATCGTCGTCTGTCCCGGCTGCCAGACCACGCTGGAAATCAACGACGAGGGGCTTTACACCAGCATCTTCAACCGCCTGGGCGCCCTGGGCTTCGATATCAAGGACGGCGCCATCGAGGTGCGCGGGGTATGCCGCAAGTGCAAGGAGGGGAGCGTCTCCTGAGGCACCGTCTTCCGCCGCAGGCCGCGCGAAGCGCCGCCTGCGGGCGGGAAATTCCCCGTGAGGCATCTGCGCGCGGCGACGCGGGCGGAGGCTTGCCGCTGAGACGGCTTTTCCGCTTTCCCGTTCAGCCTTCCGCTCCCTGCGGTCTCCTTTCCCGGTACGGCTTTTCCGTTTCCTGCGGCGCCGCTTTCCCGTTTTACCCGTCTCTGAGTGCATTTGCCGCTTCGCCTGTCCCTCTCCGGGCAGCCGTCGCTTCCTGAACTTCTTCCGCGTCTCCCCGCCAGTTCCCGCTTCAGTTTTTTTGCCGCGCTCCCCGCCTCCCGGCGTTCAGCCGGAAAACCGGCCCGCGCGCCTGCCTCGCGCTTCTCCCGCCCCCCGCTCCGAATGAACTTGCCGCGGTTTTCCGATTTGCCGCCGCGGCCGGGCTCCGGGAGCAGGGGCCGGCAGCGAAAACGCCCCGGCCCCTGAAGCCCTTGCGGAAAGATGGCCTACCCTGAAGCTTTCCTGTCGGCCGCCCGCATGGAGCGGGGCCTTCCGCGCGGCCGAAAGCGGGGCGCCGCCATGTTCAGCCATGTCCAGCCGCGCTCCGCCCGCCCGCGCGGGGCCTCAGCCCTGCCGGGGACGGACAGCCGGAGGGGTCTCCAGCGACTCCATCTCATCGTCCTTGAGCATGTCCAGGACTGAAAGGGCCTCGGTGATCCTGCCCTCCTTCATCAGGAGATCGTAGAGTATCTGGTGGCGGTACCGGACCTCCCTGAGGAAGAACCCCCCGTCCTCGGCGGCCCCTGAGGCCGCGGCGCCCGGAGGCATGCCCGAGGCCCTGGCCTCGGCTGAAGCCTCCACCGAAAGCTTGAGGAAGAAGATGGCGCTCTCCTTCTCCTCCATGTCGCGGCAGACGATGCCCAGGTTGGCGGAGACTGCGGCCGTTGCCGGGTGGCCCGCCCCGTAGATTCTTCTCGCGCTCAGCACGGTCCCCATGAGCGTCTCTTGGGCGGCGGCCAGCTCGCCCCGGTCCCTCGCGGCCATCGCCATGTTGTTCCTGACGGCGATGAGGCCGCGTCCGTCGGCGCCTTCCCCGGCCCTCATGGCCGCGGCCACGATGCCGATGAGTTCCCCTGACGGCGCGCTGTCCCCCATGGCGTACATGACCACCGAGAGGTTGTTGCCTGCCGCGAGGGTGGCTGGGTCCGCAGGGCCCAGGGTCCTTGCGCTCTCCTCGTAGAGAGCCGCGAGCAGGGAACGCGCGCCCTCGAAGTCGCCCAGCCTGTAGAGCGATGCCGCAAGCTCGGCCAGATCCGGCACGGAGGGGGGCGTTGCGGCATCAGGGAGGGGTTCCTGGGCCTGCGGCGGGACCTGTCCGGGGTCTCGGTTCCGGCTCTGCCCTGTGGCAGGTCCAAAGGCCTCTGGAGCATCCGATCCCGTCCTCCGCGCTGCGGCGACAGCGCCCTTGGCTATGCCGGCGGCTTCGCCAGGCGCGGCGGCGCCAGGGGCAACTACGCCTGCGGGTGCGCCAGGGGCGGCTACGCCTGCGGCAACGTCGCCTGCGGTTGCGCCAGGGGAAGCTATGCCTGCGGCAACGTCGCCTGCGGATTCTCCAGGGGCGGCTACGACGCCTGCGGCAACGTCGTCTGCGGCTTCTCCAGGGGAGGCTTGGCCCGGTACGGCGGCACCCGCGTTTGCGCCAGGGGCGGCTACTCCTGCGGCTTCTCCAGGGGAGGCGCCCGCATCTAAACGGGCCTTGTCAGCGGGCGATGAGGCGGCCGGGCCTGCGGGAGCCGCCGATTCCGACGTGACCGGCCGAGCCGCGGCCGGCGGCGCGGGATTCGCCGCTTGCGCCGAGACCGGCGCGGCCGCGACCGGCGGCGAGGGCTCCGCCGCGAGCCCCAAGACAAGCGCCGCCGCGAACGCCGCCTTAAGCGCCCTGCAGGCGGGGCGATTTTTGTGCCTCATGGTTTCCTCCGAAAGCCGGCCTGGCCATCTTTTTCATTGCTCCGCCTGGCCAGGCTGCGAGAGTTGCGGGGAAGCGCGTCGTTTCGCGGGCGCTCCTTGCGGGGGCGGAGCCCGAGCGGTCTCCGGGCACTGAGGCGCGCCTGACCCTCCGGAAGGGAGGGGCGGGACCTCCGGAGGGAGATTGAGCAATGGCCGTGCCAGGGGCGCGGCCGGCGCCTTGCGGGAGAGGCGGCGGCGCCGGACAAGCCTGCCCGGCGGCCGGCGGACGGCGGAACCGCAGGCGAACATGGGCTCTCGCCTCGCCCCTGCCGCTTCCCGTCTCGAGGGAGAGAGGGCGCGCGCCGCCGATGCCGCCGCGTAAGGAAGCTCCGGCGTTCGGGCAGAAACTACCCGCCTTCGCGGAGGAGGCGGCCGGCAAACGGAATGCCAGCGTTTTCGCGCCGACATGGCGGCATTCCGGAAAAACGGCCTGCAGAGGCGTTGCCATGCTGGGCGGAGGCCGCGGGCGCGCAAGCGGCTTCAAGGGAATCTGACTTTCGGGGGCGGCGGGCGTGCGCGGTTTTCAGGTCAGGCGGCGCCCGCGCCTGCCGGCGCCGATGCCTCGCGGACGTAGCGGATGCGCCGGAGCCAGCCGGCCTTGTCCTCAGGGTCTGGCTCCTCGCTTGCGCGAGCGGGGCGAAAACGAGTCCGCGCTCGGAGGCCTCGCTTGAACCGATGCGGACTGCGCCCCCGCTGCTGCGGGGCAGCGAGGGAGGGAAACCCGGCATGGGCGGGGAAGCAAGGAAATCCGCATCGGCAGGCAGGGAGTGAAGCCTGTTGCCGACGGAAGGCGTGGTCGCCGATGCCTTGGGGGAGGCCCGGTGCCTTGGGAAGGGAGGGAGGATCCGCGCCCGGGCAGTCGGCAGGCTCAACGCCGCAGGTCTCGCGGCGCCCTGCGGCAGCGGCGCCCTGCGGCAGCGGCGCGGCCGCCGCAGGAGGGTGCCGCTATCCGGGGTGCCGCGCCGCGCCGCGCGGCAAGGCGCGGCTGGCTTCAGGGCCCCGGCGGCCCGGCTCCCCCGCCGCGCGCGAAGGCGCGGCAGGGCCTGTAGCGGGTCGAGGGGGAGGCGGGCGCTTTCAGTCGGTGCTGAAGGTGTAGTCCGCCGAGAACTCGCCCATGTTGACGACGCGGACAGTGTAGTCGGCGGTCTCTGCGGGGGTCCAGGAACAGGCGGCGGGGCCCTCGCCGCTGCCCGTGTGGAAGGCGATCATGTTGTCGGCGGAGTCGAAGACGAAGAGGAAGACCCTGGCTTCCGTCTCGGCCCTGGCCGTCGCCTCGGCCCCTCCGGTGAACCTCACCGTGTAGACGTCCGTGCTGTGGGAGAGCAGGCGCGCCCTGCGGCTGGCGCCCTGGCCCAGGACTATCCGTTCGAAGCGCGCTTCCCCTTGCCTGGCGGCGGGATCCCCGGAGCGGGGGGCTGAGGGCGCGCCGGCGACGGGGCCCGCGCGGGCCGTGTCCTGCGCGAGGGCGGGGGCAAGGGCGAGCGCCGCGAGGAGGGCGAGGCAGGCGAGGAGCGGGTTGCGGCTCATCCATGCGCGTACCATCACGCTCATCTCCTGTGCTTGCGGCGCGGCCGGGCGGGCGGGCGGCGGCCTAAGGCGGAGGGGACACCCCGAAGGTTCATGCGGGGGCGACTGTTCTGGACCCGGCGGGGAACCCGTGAAAATCAGCGGAAGCGGCAAAACGGAGGCCAAACGGATCAGGCGGCCTTCTTCAGGCTCTCGGACGCCCGCCAGGCGGTGAACGCCCCGAGGCCCTCTCCCGGAAGGCCGCCCGTGAACGCCGCCCGGATGGCCTTGCGGCCATGGCTTCCTTGCGCGCGGGCCTCCGGACGTCTCCTCATTAAACAGAAGTCCTCCGCCGTGTCAAGCTGCCTGAAGCGGGCAAGCGGGCCAAAACCCTATGCGCCGGAAGAGCGCGGATATTTGGGCGCGCCTTGGCCGGCCTCGGCGGAGAATCAGGGCCGCCGTCCGCGGAGGGGGCAGGCGGATCCGCGCCGGGGCGCGGCGCGGCGCGGCGGCGCGCCGTGCCGCGCCCCGTCGCTCGGGAGCCATGAAGCGAGGGCCGTAAGCCTTCCGGGCGGGTTTCCGGGCATTGGCATTCCGCTCCTTCCCGTTTCCATTGCCTGCCCGGCAGGGAGGGCGGGCCGAAAACGCCCGGCGCGCAAAGGCGCGGGCCGAGAGGGGAAACCCTTTGCCAGGCGCTTGCGGCGCGGGCGGCTTTAGGGATGTGGCCGCAAGGTTCCCGCAAGACGGCCAAGCTCCGGCACGCCCCCGCAGGCCATGACGGCCTGCGGGGGCGAACGGCGGCAGGAGGGCCCCGGGCCGCCGCGCGCGGGGGGCGGCTCCGGGGCGGGGCTCAGGGATGCCGTGGGCTTGGGGTACGGGAGGGCGTCATTTCCAGTTGCCGACGAGGATGTAAGGCGCCCAGTGGAAGGGGTGAGAGAAGCCTTTTCCTGTCCATGCGGCCGCGCCTTGCGCCTCGTCCCCGTCGCCTGCCGGGGATCCGGAGGCGGGGGATCCGGCCGGCGGCGCCGGGGCCGCGCCTTCGCTCCCCGCGCCCCCGGAAGCTGCGGGCGAAGAGGCCATGACCGCGAGCTGCGCCTCCTGAAGCGCCTGCGCCTTGCTTTTGCCTTCGACGTAGCGCCGCCGGTAAAATTCCCGCATGAGCGCGGGGGCGGAGCGATCGCTCACGGGGAACACGGCCGACAGCACGGCCGAGGCCCCCGCCTTCTGCAGGCTCTCGCTCAGAAAGCTCTCCTCCGGGCCTCTTACGGCTTCCGCCGCGCCGAAGGCGTCGAAGGAGAGCGTGAGCAGATCGACGTTTTTCAGGCTAAAGCCGGGGTCGGTCCAGAATGACTTGAGGCTGAGATAGGACCCGTCGCCCAGGAGAAGCGAGATGTCTCCGCCGTTGCCCCGTTCCGTCTTGTAATGCGTGGCGACGTGCACCGCCTGCGCGCCGGAGGCGAGGCCGTCCGAGAGGGCTTTCCGGGTGAAGTCCCCGTCCAGGTAAATCTCCCCCTCGAGCGCCCCTTCCGGCGAGCCGGGGGTCTTCACCGCGGAGGAAAGCTCGTCTGCGACTCCGGGAGCGGCGGAAAAGCCGCCAAGCGCCTTCGACACGCCGAAGGCGGCCGCCCGGGGCGGGCCGGCGGGGGGATCGCGCCTGAGCTTGTCGAACGTCGCCTCGGTGACATAGGAAACCGCGTACCTTTCCGCCAGCCATTTTTCCCCGTCCCACAGGGCAGCCACGGGGACAAGGCGCAGCGGGCCGTCCAGCGAGAGCGCGAGGGTCTTGGCGCCGGCCTGCGCGAGCTCGGGCTCCAAGGGCCGGATCAGGAGGTCGTAGAGCCGCTTTCCCGCGGCGCGCGGGTCCTTGGCCGGATCGAACAGAAGCCCCCTGAACCCGGAGGCGAGGGCGTCCAGTTCCTCCCTTTTCACCCGCGACTCCCGCGCGACCCGTCCCTGCGGCGTCGCAAGAAAGACGTGCAGGGCCTCGGGGGCAGGGACTGCGTAGACGATGACCGCGCCCTCCCCCAAGGAGGCGAGGGTTTCCGGGAGCGGCGCGAGGAGGCGGGCGGCCCCCGCCCTGACGTCGGCCTCCCGGCCGCTCGGGGGCTGCTCCCCCTGGGCGCCGAGCCGGGGCGCGGCCGTCAGGAGCAGGGCGCAGGCCGCGAGCAGGGAGCAGGCGGCGAGCGGGGCGCGCGCGGCGAAAGTCCGCTTTGGGTCGCGGGCGGAAGGCGGCGCCATGGCTGTCGTGACTGTCATGTGATCTCCTTTGATTTCTTCAGGCGGCGCCTGGCGGGGGCGCGGCAAGGGAAAACGGTAAGGGCGAGGCCCCCGCGCGGCGCGGGGCGCAGGTTCATGGAGGCGCGCACCGGAACCGGGGTGGGGCGCAGGGCCGGGAGGGGGAGTGTCTATTTCCAGTCCCCCATTAAAACAAAAGGCGCCCAGTAGTACGGGTGCGAGAAGCCTTTGCCGTCCCAGGGCGGCGCTTCTCCCTCGCCCCCGCTTCCGGAACCCGTGCCGACGGCCGCCGAGGCTGAGAGGACCGTGCCTCGCCATGGCGCTGTCGCGGCGGAGGAGTTCCGCATGACGGATAGCTGCGCCTCCCGGAGCGCAGAAGCCTTGTCCCTGCCCTCGAGGTACCTCAGCCGGTAAAAGGCGCGCATGAGTTCCGGGGCGCTTTGATCATCGATGGGGCTCAACGTCGCGAGCACCGCGGAGCCTCCGGCCCTCTGGACTATCTCCCCGAAGCTTTCCACTTCCTTGCCGTCCACGCGCCTCCAGTCGCCCGAGGCGGTGTCGCACGCGGAAAGCGTGAGGAGATCCAGGCCGCGGAAGTCCAGGTCGGGGGAGGACTTTATCTCGGCGAGGCTCAGGGTGGAGCCGTCCCCGAGGAGCAGCGCGGTGTTAGCGGGCTGCGCGGGTCGAGGCGGAAATGGCTTGCCACGTGCACCACGGGGGCGTCAGAGGCGAGGCCCCGCGCGAGGGCCTCCCGCGTGAAGCCGGAGTCCAGGAGGGCCTCGCCTTCCAAGGCGCCTCCCTTTGGGGGATCCGGGGCTTCGGGATTTCC
>JAITRL010000054.1 GCA_031288415.1 Deltaproteobacteria bacterium
GGTGGTCTACCGGAAGGCGCTGGAGTTCTCGGACATCGACTGCCTCGTGACCGACCGGGAGCCGGACAGGTCCTGGTCTGACTTCTGCAGGGCCAGGGGGATACAGCTCATCTACTGAAGGAGGCCAGGCCTCCGGAAAGGAGCGCCTTCACCGCGTCTGCGCCCCGGCCGCCCTCAGGGCCTCAACGCCACTTCGCCGTCGTCGGCAACGCTTCATCCGCGCCTTCGCCGCCGCATTCAGGGTCTGCGGTTACGGGGCCGGGCGAGCCGGCCCGCGTTCAGGCGGCAGGCCCTCCCCCGAGCGGCCGCAGGAGTTCCGCTTCGCTTATCGCCTTCACGCCGCGCTCCGCGGCGGCGGCCTTGCCGCGCCTTGTTTTATCTCCCGCGACCAGGAAATCCGCGCCTCAGGCCACGGCCTGAGAGCGCCCCTTTGCCGCTGGGCCGTCAGCGTCTGAGCCGCGGCCGTGGGCCGGGCGGGGCGTTCCGCGTTCAGGAGGCCTGCCCTCCCTCGAGCAGCCGCAGGAGCTCCTCCTCGCTTATCACCTTCACGCCGCGCTCGGCGGCGGCGGCGGTCTTGTTGCGCCCTGTCTTGTCTCCCGCGACCAGGAAGTCCGTGTCCCCGGTCACGGCCGAGAGCACCCTGCCGCCGGCCGCGGCGATGCGGGCCTTGGCCTCGGCGCGGGTCATGCCCGCAAGCGTTCCCGTGAGCACCAGGCGTTTGCCGGAGAGGGGGCCGCCGCCCTCGGGGGGCTTTTCCGGGGAGGGGGCGATGCCCAGCTCATCCCCCGTGAGGTCCTCCAGGAACTCGCCGTTGAGGGGGCTCCGGAAGAAGCCGGCCACGGCGGAAGAGGCCTCGGACCCCACGTCCTGGAGCGTCGCGAGCTCGGCCTCGTCGGCCTTGGCCAGGGCGGCGAGGCTGTCGTAGCGGCCCGCCAGGATCTGGCTCACCCTCTCGCCCACGTGCCGGATGGAGAGGCCGTGGATGAAGCGCCACAACGGGGCCGCGCGGGCCTTGTCGATGGACTCGAGGAGATTGGCGGCGGATTTCTCGCCCAGCCGCGGGAGGCCCTCAAGATCCTCCTTTTTCAGCCTGAAGATGTCGGTGGGGAGCCGCACCAGGCCCTCTTCCAGCAGGAGCTTGGCCAGCTTCGGGCCCAGGCCGTCTATGTCCAGAGCGCTCTTTCCCGCGAAGTGGATCAGCCTCTGCTCTATCTGCGCGGGGCAGGAGCGGTTGGGGCAGCGGCGCACGGCCTCGCCCGGAGGCCTCACGGAGGGCGTGCCGCAGACGGGGCAGTCCAAGGGGAACTCGAAGGGGGCCAGGCCCTCGGGCCTCTTTTCGGTTATGACCTCGATGATCTCCGGTATCACGTCGCCCGCCCGGCGCACGCGGACCCAGTCGCCGGGCCGCACGTCCTTGCGCCTGAGCTCGTCCTCGTTGTGGAGGGTGGCCTGGGAGACGGTGACGCCTCCCACCTGGGCGGGCTCCATGAGGGCCACCGGGGTGAGGGCCCCGGTGCGGCCCACCTGGACGTCGATGGAGACGACGCGCGTGACGGCCGCCAGCGGCTTGAATTTCAGGGCCACGGCCCAGCGCGGGGCCTTGGCCGTG
Organism: Deltaproteobacteria bacterium; assembly: GCA_031288415.1. Lineage (GTDB taxonomy): Bacteria > Desulfobacterota > Desulfarculia > Adiutricales > Adiutricaceae > JAIRZX01. Next base: position 1,610 of record JAITRL010000054.1, read on the forward strand.
GTCCCCAGCCGCGCCCAGTAGGCGAGGTCGTCCACGGTGGCCACCAGGCCGTCGGCTTCGAAGGGCATCTGCTCGCGCCCTTCCTCGGCCCTGCGGAAGACCGCGAGGACGCCTGCGGTATCCCGGCCTCCGCCGGTGGCCTCGGAGCCTTCCGTCGGGAAGCCCCAGGCCTTCAAGGCGGCCATGAGGCCGGAGTAGCTCCCGTACCTGCCCGGGTCAGGGTCGTCCACGCCGTAGGCGAAGAACCTGAGGGGCCTGCCCCGGGTGATTTCGGTGTCGAGCTGCCTGAGGGATCCTGCGGCCGCGTTGCGGGGGTTCGCGAAGGGCGGGAGCCCGGACTCCTCGCGGGCGGCGTTGAGCCTCGCGAATTCCGCCTTCTCCATGTAGACCTCGCCCCGCACCTTGATTGCGGCGGGGGGGGCCGCGCCTTCCGGGGCGGGCGCCCCGGGGCCGCCGCCTTCAGGGCGCGCGGGGATGGACCGCGGCACGTCGCGGATGGTCAGGATATTGGCGGTGACGTTCTCGCCCACGCGCCCGTCCCCGCGCGTGGAGCCCAAGGACAGCCTGCCGCCCTCGTAGGAGAGCTCCACCGCCAGCCCGTCGAACTTGGGCATGGTGAAGTAGGGGACCGGCCCCGCGAGGCCGAGGAACCTGCGCACCCGCTCGTCGAAGTCCAGGAGCTCCTCGGGGCTGAGGGCCTTTTCCAGGCTCAGCATGGGGCTCTCGTGGACCGCCTGCGGCAGGTCCCTGCCTATGGGGGCGGCGCCCACTTCGGCGGTGGGGGAATCCGGCGTGGCCAGGTCCGGGAACGACTTCTCGAGGGCCTCTAGCTCGCGCGCGAGCGAGTCGTAGTCCGCGTCGGAAATTTCCGGGGAATCCTCCTGGAAATAGAGCCTGTTATGGCGCCCTATCTCGGAACGCAGCCAGGCGGCGCGCCTGCGGGCCGCCTCCGCCCCGGAAGCGCCTGGAGCGCGCGGCTCCTCCGCCGGAGGCCCGGGGGCAAGCGTTTCCGCCGCCTCGGAAGAGCCTGGAGCGCGCGCCTCCACCGCCGAAGGCCCGTGAGGCGGCGTCTCCCCGGATGAGGGCCCGGCAGCGGCGGGGGAACCCGGAGAGCCTTTGCCGGCCAGGAGTTTTCCGGGCAAAGGCTTCCCGCGTTTGGCATCAGGCTTGTCCTCGCCGCGGCGTTTCATCTGCATCGCCTCCTCGGGTTGTTTTTCGGGCGCCGGGCCGACGGCCCAGTCGTGCCCGACCGGCCGGCGGCCCTCTGCGGGGCCGCAGGCATGTCAGGAAAGCGTCTTCAGCGGGAAGGCGGCCTCCGGCGTAAGGCGGCCGCGGCGGACTGCCCGGGCGCGCCGCCGGCTGCGGAGGGCCTTCCCCATGCGGGGAAGGGCAGCTTACGGCACGGGAGGGCTCCGGTCCGGCAAGGCCAGCCCAATATCCTTTGCTGAGCCGGAAAGCCTCGCATGGCGGCGGAGCGGGAGGGCGTTCGGCGCGGGGCCTTCTTGGGTGAAGTCCCGATTTTAAGGATTTTTACCTAGCACCATGTAACATTCAAATCTTTGGGTAAAGTCTCCTAAGCTTAACCCGTGCTTCCTCACTGGTGAATCTCCACGTTATGTCCAGACCCTGATTATTTCGATCCGCTTCCCATGCCGCCACCTCCTTCCGCATTGTCTCTATATTTGGTATGCGTCTGTTCAGGCATTGCCCTACAGTGTACTGAGTTCAATCTCAGCCATGTTTAACCAGCTGCCATATTTCGGGGTATAGTGGATCTCAAGGCGGGAAGCCAGTCTCAATGCTTCCTCAGGCGGGAAAGCCTCGTATAGTGAAGCTATTCCATGGGTATTCAGGTTGTCCGTCACTAAAACGAGCTTGTCGGCGTGCGGGCATTTCTCGTCAA
>JAITRL010000170.1 GCA_031288415.1 Deltaproteobacteria bacterium
ATCTCGAGTCAGGCAGGAAAATCAACCGCCTTCAGCTTTTGCAGGCTTTTGTCGGCCCCCGTGACCTGCGAAACCCTGGACCCGGAGCCGCTCCGGCTTTGCCTGGGATTCGCTTCCGAGCCCGCCCTCAGCAGCGAGCGCCTGGCCCGCGCCGTCGCAGTGGAGGCAACGAAGCTGTATTCCCGGAGCTTCACCCCGGAAGCCTGGAAAAAGGTGATAAGAGGCACGAGCATGGAAGAGTACGTTGACGAGTATGACCTTAGGATCATCGAAGAGACCACGCGGAAGATCAGACAGGAGACTAAGGCTGACTTGGCCTTGAACCTCTTGAAAAACGGCTGCCCGCGCCAGATCATAATCAAAAGCTCAGGCGTCACCGAGCGGTGGCTGCAGGAGCTGGAAGAGAGGCTGAAGGGGGGGCCGGCCTCCGGCTGAATCTTCCGGGCCGTAAGCTCCCGCAGGAGCCCGGCTGCCCGCAAGGTCCGGGCAAAGGTTCAGGCCGCGGGCGTCAGCGCGCCGGCCGCGCCTGGGAAGGCCGGCGTTCCGCGCCCCGGGAGCCCCGCTCCAACGCGGGGGCCCTGGCCCGGAAGCGCCCCTCGTGCCTCTGCGGCTCCCGGGTCGCCGCCCTCAACGTCTCCTGCGGGCTCGCCTCGGCCGGGCCGCATTTCAGGCTCGGGCCGCGGCCGGGGTTCACGGCCGGCGCCTTGGAGAGGGGCGCCCCGCCGGAGGCGTAGCCGGTCGCGCGGGCGGGCGCCTGCCGGCCGCCGGCCGCGCCGGGCGGAGGCCAAGGACGGGCGGGCCCGGCCTCAATAGTCTATGTTCCTGGCCATGGCCGGCACGAAGCCGGCCTTGCCGACCCCGGAGAGGTTATCGGCGGCCAGCGGGTAGCGCTTTCTCGCCAGCCCGAACCATCTCCTGGCCTCCGCGGGGTCCGGCGTCACGACCGCGCCAATCACGTAATAGGCCCCCATGTCGTTCTGGGCCCGGGCGGAGGGGGGGCTCTTGGCCGCGGCCTTCCGGGCCCACTCCACGGCCATGAGGGGGTCCTTCCAGGTGCCCGTGCCGGTACGGTACAGGGACGAGAGGTTGGCCATGGCCAGGGTGTCCCCGGCCTCGGCGGCCTCTTTGGTCAGATCGAAGCAGTCTGAGGTCCCGGTGCCCATGAGCCCCCAGAGGTGAGAGGGGCGGTCAGGGTCGCAGCCCGCCGCGGCCAGAAGGTTCATGGCGGGGATGAATCCCTCGTCCGCGGCATCCTCGAGCCAGTAGGCGGCCTCGGAAAGGCTCCGGCCCTGGGCGGGCACCCTGCCGCGCATGTACAGGAGCCCTAAGGCAGTCTGGTAGAGGGGCCGCAGGTCCTGCGGGGCCGAGGTGGCGAGCTTCCTGATTTCCGTGTACTTCAGGGTCAGGACGTCCATGGCCCTGGAGGCCGCCGCAGGATCCGGGGGTCTCCCGTCCAGGCCGTTGTCATAGATGATCCTGGCGTAGAAGGCCCCGCGGATGTCCCCCCGGGAGAAGGCGGCGAGGAGCCGCGGGGCGGCCGTCAGATAGTCCCCTCTCAAGAAGGCCTCCTCGCCGGGGATTTTTTCCGGGAGGGGCTCCCGCGCGGCCGGGGCCGCCAGGTAGGGCTGGGCGGCGCTTCCGGGCCCGGGCGAGACCGGCACGGCCATGTTGTCAGAGGGGAGCCGGGAGGCGGAGGCCGGCCGGTACGAGGCAGGGGGCAAGCCGGCCTGGGCGGCCTCAGGCCCCGGCGCCCCCTGAGGGTAAGCGCCGCAGGGCTGGCAGGGCTGGCAGGGCGGACACTGGATGACCGGGGTCCCTTGGGGGCAGGGGGGGCAGCTGATCACCGGCGCCGCCTGGGGATAGGCGGGCCGGGGTTGCGCGCCCTGCGCCTGGGAAGGCTCCCCTTCCGGCGCTTTCTTGCCGAAGAAGGGCATCCAGCCGGGAGCGGTGCAGCCCGTCAGGACAGACGAGAACGCCAGCAGGGCCGAGAGAGCCAGCAGGGCCGAAAGCATCGGCAGGGCCGAAAGCATCGGCAGGGCCGACAGCATCGGCAGGGCGGCAGGCGCCCCCGGAAAGCCGCGGCGCCGGGGGCGGGAAGCGGCCCGGCGAAAAGCTCCGGTCAAGGTCTCAGGCTGGGTCAACGTGCCGCTCCTCGAAAGGGCCGGGACGACCGGCGGCGGCCCGGGGGCCTCCCGTAAAGGGCCGCCGCCTAAAGGCCTTCGGAGCGCCTGGCGAGCCTGGCGCGGTCCAGGGCGAAAAGGCCGGCTTCCCGCTCCTCCGCGAGGCCCATGGATTTGAGTTCGCCCAGGGTCCGGGAGAGGCTTTCCGCGGTTACCCCGAGATGGCGGGCGACCTCGGCCTTGGGCGCGGGGAGCCGCACGAGGCCCCCCTCCTCAGGCAGGGCGAGCAGGTAGCCCGCGAGCCGCGGGAGGAGCTCCTTGAGGGAGCCCTCCAGAAGGTCCGCGAAGTGCCGGAGCCTGGCCGAGAGGATCCCGAAGGTGGCGAAGGCCAGCTCGGGGTTTTCGGCGATGAGCCGAAGCATCGCGTCCCTGGGGAAGAAGTAGGTCAGGGCGGCCGTGAGGGCGGCGGAAGAGGCGGGATAGCCTTCCCCCTGAAAGACCGCCGCCTCCCCGAAGAGTTCGCCGGGGCCCGCTATCTTGAGGGTCCTCTCCTTGCCGGAAGGGTCGGAGACGAAGATCCTCACCCGGCCTTCGCCCACCGCGTGAAACCCGGAGGCCCGGTCCCCCTTAGCGAAGATGAGGTCCCCGGCGCCCCAGCTTCTGGGCGCGGCCAGCAAGGCGAGGCTGCGGAGCGTCTCTTCGGGGAGGGCCTCGAAAAAAGGGAAGCCCCGCAGGGCCGCGAGGAGCGCCTCCGGCCCGGGAGCGGCGCGCCTCCCCTTTTTCTTTTCGGACGCTTTGACGGGTTCCATAAGTTTCCTGGCAGGGGCGCCTGCCATGTACGGGCCCTGGCTCACTGGAAAGGCCGAGGCGCGCCCGGCCCGACAGGCCGACGGGCCGCTCTCAGGCGACGGGAAGGCGTCCTTCGGGGGGCAAGGCGCCCTCGGGGGGCGGAGGGAAGGCCCGTCGGCCGGCTGCGGACGGGCCGCAAGGAACGGGTCCGCAGGCTTTGCGGGGAGCAGGGCGAAGCCCGCCTGCGGAGCGGCATGCGCCCGCCGGCGGGCAGGGCGGTGCCCGCCTGCGGCGCGGGAGGCTCCCGCCGGCGGGGCGGGCGGGGCCAGCCCTCAGGGCCCTCCCGCGGCGCGCGCGAGGGCTCAGGCGCGGGAGGCCGCGTCAGGAGCCCGGCTGGTTGTAATAAATGCCGTGCGGCCCTCCCGGGCCGCGATCCCACGGCTCGTCCGGGGAGGCGGCGCGGTCGTACGGCTTGGTGAAGACCTCCCCGTTCCAGGAAAGGGGGATCAGCTTGAACTGCGGCAGGAACCCCCCGCAGGAGTGGGCGTTTATCGAGGTGACGGTCACGATGTCCAGAGCGTTCCTGTCCTCGGTGGAGGCGTGGCAGGTGAGGCAGGCGCCGAACTCCTTGTCGATGGCTTCGAGAACCCTTCCGGCCAGGGCATCCTCCAGGGTGTCCCGGGTCACGAAGTCCAGAACCCCGACGGGCGGGAGGTAGTCGTGAAGGCGCACAGGCATCATGGCACGGCTGAGGCCGGACTGGTAGACGAGCAGGTCGTATTCCGGGCGGGAGGGGAGCTTCTCGTAGGAGGTGGAGGGGCCGGCGGTCTGCCGGCTCCGGCACACGATGAAGACGTCGGGGCTGCCGGGCTTGCCGGGGAAGAGCTTGTAGACTATGGGCGACCCGTGGATGCCCATCAGGGTGATCGCGGGTTCCTTGATCTCAAGGTAAAAGCCCTGCTGGGAAGGCGCGGTGTAGCCTTCCTTGGAGGCGCCTGAGATCCGGGCAAGCTCCTTGCGCTGGTCGACCGTGAGCCCGTAGGTCTCGCCGGCCGGGAGTTCCAGGAAGAGGTCCAGGGCGCTGCCGGCGGCGGCGGAGTTCCCCGGAAATGCCAGGGCAAGGGCGAGGGCCGCCGCCAGGGCCAAGGTCAGGGCCCGCGCGCGGCCCATGGTGCGAGGGCCCTTACAGGGCGCCGAGTCCCGGCGGCTTCCTCGGCGGATGACTCGGCGGCCTTCCTGAAAGCCGCCGCAGAGGCGTGCCGGAAGATTTCCCGGACTGTGCATTTTTCCGGAGCAGGGCATCAGGAGGCGCCTTCCTGTCAAGAGCTGATACCGGCAATTTCAAGTCTTATACGCCAAATTACTGAATTCCTTGCGGAATTTGTCTCAATACGCCGTCCTGAGACGGCGGGCCTCCCCTCGGGAACGAAAGGGAATCAGGCCAGCCAAGTCATCCCGTATCGCGCTGTTCCCTGCGCGCCTGCCGACGGCGCCTGCAGAGGGCCGGACCGGGGACCGGGGAAGCATCCGGCCGCGCTGGCTGCCGCCGCGAATCCCGACGCGGCCAAGCCCTCAAGGACAGCCTCAAAGGCAGGGATGACACTGGCGCCTGCGGCCTTAAGGCAGGAACCCCTCAAGGCCAGCCTCCCTTAGGACCGGGCAGGGTGGCGAGCGGCCACGCGGTTTCCGTTGTTTCGGCAGGGTGTTCGCGGGGTCTTAGGGAAGCCCTCAATCCCTGCTCCTGGCCAGGACGAAGAGCCTTGACCCCCAGAGCCGGTCGTGGATCAGCTCGGGGGTGAGCTCGGGGGCGAAGGCCGCGGCCTCGCCCAGGTAAGGGTCCTGGAAGTCCAGGTGGTTGTTGATGGTGCCCAGCTCGGTCAGGAGCGTCTCCATCTCCAGGATCTCGTAGCCGAGGGAATCAAGCAGCCGCGTCAGAGAGGCTTGGTCGAAGTGATTCAGGTGGGAGTGACCGCCGAAGGTGTTGCTCTTCTCGTGGAGAAGGCGCGTCACGAGAGAGCCGGCGTTGGGGACGAGGATCAGGAGCACGCCGTCTCCGGAGAAGAGCGGCTTCAGGCGGGAGAGGGCCTGCCTGGGCTCGGAGAGGTGCTCGAGCACCTCCCAGAAAGTTATGAGGTCGAAGGAGGCGGGGGGGAGATCGGCCAGCTCAAGGGGCTTGACGATGACCTGGAGGCCATCGTTGCGCATGGACTCCGCGCTCTGGGAGTTGAGTTCCAGGGCGGTGGCCTTCCAGCCCAGGGATCTCGCGGTCCTCGCGAAGGAGCCGTTGCCGGCCCCCATGTCCAGCAGGGATCCGGGGACGGCTTTCCCCAGGTGAAGGCTGGCGGCGGCGAGGCCGTAGGCGAACTTCAGCCGGTCCAGCTCCTCCTGGGGACCGGAGTTGAGGACGCTCATCCAGGCGAGTTCCTCGCGCCAGTAGCGGATCATGATGTCTTCGCGGAGGATGAGCGAGACGTAGATGAGGCCGCAGGAGGGGCAGCGCACGTGCCGGAACCCGTCCTTGACGAAGAGCCCCGGGCCCGGGGCCTCGCCGCAGACGGGGCAGGGCCTGGGGCGCACCAGGTCCGGGCGCAGGAGCCCCGTCTCAGGGTCCACGAACTCCAGGAAAGGCTGGTGGGGGGTGCGGTAGCGGCCTGTCTCCCGGTTGAACTTGGCCGTGCCGTGGACCAGGGCGCCGTCGAAGGCGTTCTTGCGCTCCAGCCTGGCTTTCTTGTCCTTGAGCCAGTCCAGCTCTGGGCTCATGTGTTCCTCCGGAAAGCTCCTGGTCATGGGACGGCGGCCGAAAGGCCGGCAGAGGCCATTCCCTGCGGCCGGCGGAAGGTCGGCGGCCGCAGGGCCGCGGCGGGCGGGCTCCGGGCTGCAGGTCACTCTGGAAGGTCTTGCGGGGAGGGGGCGATCGGCGGGCAGGCGGCGATCATCGCGCGTTCATTATACTGTGACCATTCACCTGCCAAGGCCGTCAAGGCCCGTCGAGGCGAACCCAGGGTTAATCCCGCTTGCGGGAACGTCACAGGTTTCCCCTGTAGTAATCCGGCCCCTTTAGGGCCCTGCGAA
>JAITRL010000198.1 GCA_031288415.1 Deltaproteobacteria bacterium
CCTTCCGCGGGCCGCCGCCAGGGGATAGCCTTCCGCATGGAGCCGCCAGGGGATAGCCTTCCTCAGGGTGCCGCATGCGAGGCGCTCTTATGCGGAGACCCGTAACGGAGAAGCGTTCCGCCGCAAGCCGTCAGGGAAAATTTCCTGCGGAAGGCCTCAGTGAAAAGGCCTTCCGCAGGACCGCCGCAGGAAAGGCTTTCGCCCGGCTTCCTCAAGGGTACGGCCTGCGGCAGGCCTCCGCCAAGGCAAAGGCGTTAAGCGGGCTTCCCAAGGCAAGGGATTTCAGCGGTTTCCTGAATGACAGGCCGTCCCTGACCTGCCCGCGCCCCTTCCGTGAAGGAAGTTTCTGATGCGGGGCCGCTTCCGCATCGGCAGGTTCGCGGAAGGGGCGGCGGCGGTCTTCCGCACCGCGGCAGGCAGGCGCCCGGGTTCTTCGGGAGCCTCGGCAGGGCAAGGCGATCGCCGCGCAAAAGAAAGCCCGCCGCAGGGGGCGCGATTCCCCCCGGGGCGGGCCTGCGGCATTGAGGCCCCGATTACGGGCGTCAGGGACAGGGGCAGGCCGGCTGAAGCCGGTCAGCCCGGCGCGGCTGTCGGAGCGGCGCGGCACGGCGGGAACGCCCGTCCTGAACATGGCCGCCGGCCGGCCGGCCGGGGCCGGAGGGTCAGGGTCAGCCGGGAAGCCCTATATGCTGGACCGCGAGGACCTGGTAGCCCTCGGGAAGCGTGAGCTTGCCTTTGAGGGCGTCGGCGCCGGAAGTCTTCACGACGTTGGCAAGGCCGGCGGAGGCGCAGTAGAGGCCGACGTTCTGGTAGGCGGAGCCCGCGTGAAGCCCTCCCATGACGCTGTCGGGCGCGGCGTAGAGGATGATCAGGGGGGACTTGCCGTACTCGCCGAGGAAGTCCCCCTCCAGCGCGAGGGTGAGCTTGTGCTGTTCGGCGTCGTAGGCGTAGACCCCGTCCTTGAGGACCGCGTACACCGCGAGCTCGTTCTTGCCGTGGGAAGTGGGTATGGTGCGCTTGCCGCCGTCGCGGTTGACGCCGAAGGCCGACCAGAGGATTCCGGAGAGCTGGGCGGGGGCAAGCTCGTCGGCCTTGATGTTCCTGTCGGAATGCCTGGCGGCCAGGGCCTCGTTGAGGGGCAGGCCGCCGGTCTTGACCGCCGGCTCGAGCCGGATCTCAGGAGGCGCGGCGGCCTGAGCCGTGCCTGCCAGAAGGGCGCAGGCGGACAGGGCGCCCAGGAACAAGAGGGGTTTCATAGCGGCGTGAAGCATGGTTCAAGGCTCCTTTGGAGTGCGGCGTCAGGGAGGTTCGAGGGAGTCTTTCCCCCGCCAAAACCCGGCCGGGCAAAAAAAGAGCCGGGCGGGCCTGAGGCGAAGGCCGGGGCCGGGCCGGCAAGGATGCCGGGAGGGGCCCTGCGGTTTTCCGGGCAGGGTTTTCGGGGGGAAAACGCGGCCTGAGTCGGCTGTGAGGCTTCCGGGGATTATAGCCCTTGGACCGGCTTTTGTCATCCGGAGGCCAAGCCGGGGCTCCTCCAGGGTTGACCGGCCGCGAACGGCTTCGCCTCTGCGCCCGGCCGGCGCACCCGGCGGTCCCGGCCGCCGCGGCTGCCGGGCTCGGCGTTTGGGGTACAGGCGAGAAGGAGGGCATAGCCGCGAGGGCTGATTGAGGCGCGGGCGGCCTTCAGGGCGCCGGGTCAGTCAGAGGCCGCCGGTTCCTTTGCGGGAATGCGGCCGCGGCCTTCGGCTGACCGGGAAGGGCGGCAGGAGGCCTTCGGTCGCCCTGAAGAGGCCGCGCGGGCCTAAGTCGGCGCCGAAGGCCGGAGGGCCGTTCCGGCGGGGCGGAACGGGCGAAACCCGCGCCCCGGCCCGCTTGGCGGGAACGCTCTGACGGCGCCGGTCGCGGCTTCAGCGATCGGGAACCGGTCAGGCGGAACGCGTCTCATGAAGGCGCGGCCCGTGCCGGGGAAAAGGCCGCCGCCGAAGCCGCGCGGCCCCACATGCGGGTCGCCGCTTTGGAGTTTTTGAGGCAAGGCAGGGCCGGAACGCTCCCGGAACGGGCACCGGCCCTGCGGAGCAGGGCTGCCGCGGCTCCGCGGGCGGGAGAGGCCGGCCGGCGGCCAGGGCGCCGGCCGCTAGGCCGGATCTGCCGGAAGCCGGAGGCGAATCCCGGCCGTCGCGGCCAGCAGCCGCGCAACGGGCATTTCAGGGCGGGAGGGCCGACTGAAGGAAAACCGGCGCCGCCCGCGCCCCTGGGCACAGGCGTGGCGGGCACGCGAGAAAAAGACGGCGCCCTTGGCCGGGGAAACCGCAAGAGGGCCGCGCAGGCGAAGGAGGTTCCGCAAAGAGGCCCTGATTCCCGGGAAGCCTATCCGAGGCGACAGGGCCCGGGGGGCCTCGGAAAAGGGCCTGAACGGCGCGCGCGGCGGCGAGGCAGGGCGGCGGAGGCCGCCGGGGCCCCAGTTCGCCGCCGCGAGGCCCATGCGGGAAGCTACGGCCCGGGGCCTCCGCCGCGCGCGGGGCGGGATTTCCCCGCTAAACCTTGCAACAGGCCTTCCCGGCGCTTAAGGGCGGAACATAAGGCGCCGCGCCGTCCCTCGTCGACGAGCGGGTTCTGCTTAAGGATTTCCTCGCATTCATCCTCCATGCCGCTTAAGGCGCTGAAGTCCAGCCGGCTTAAGTCCTCCACTAGCCGGATCTGCTCGCCGTGCCGGGGCCTGAAGGCTTGCTTCCCTGGTCAGCCCCGGGATGGATCTCGGGAGTCTCCCGGTCGTGCCACAGCGAGGAGCCGCTGTCGTACACGGGCGCGAACCCGATCCAATCCAGCGTCCCTGCGTTCCGGAGCGCCCCGAAATTATTCAGATGCCGGTCGGTATTGGCTATGAGGTAATCGACGGCCAGCATCCGATCCATTGCCTCCCGCGCTCCGGAAATTCCCAGGCAGGCGCAACGTTCCGTAAGATGCCCGTAACAAGAGACTGAATTGGATTTTTTCGCTGTCCGGAAAATCCGCCACGCGCTGACAAGCTCGGTGTCCCGGGTCACGAAATCGCCGCAGGCCGACAGCGCCTGAAAGCCGTCCCAAGCCAGGGAGCAGGGAGCAGGGGGCGTGAGCGATGCCGAGACGCCGCATCACGGCAGCCGCGATCATTTCGTTGAACGGCTCCTGCTGAAGAAAGCCGCCGGCTTTCAGGAGGACCCGTCTGCCGTCCGCGACGGACCATCTTTTTTTCAGGACCCCGTCCGTAGCGTTGTCCGGGGACATGAGATCAAGCCTTCCTTTTTCCGGGATGCGCCCGAACAGGGCTTCGCCCATGTCAGAGGAAAAAGGATTGTCGAAGAAGTTGACCTCCTCCCAATTCAGCGGCCTCGCGGCCGGGTTCAGCAAATACTGGTCGGACAGGGACAAGCCCAGACTCCTGTTCAGGATGAACCGCGGGCCGGGAAACCCCAAGGCATCCAGCGCTTCCCGCGAGCCCGGACGGCACTCGGGGATGGAACGTTCCGACCACCAGGGAAAGAGCTCCTGACGGTCAGGCCTGCCGTCCTTTACGGCCGTTCCCGTCGGCGCTTGCTCAGGCCGATATACCTCGCCTATCCTGGAAATGAGCGCCTTGCCTTCGTCAGCGGCAAGTTCCAACACCGGCGTTGACCGGTGCATCAGCATATAGTCCGCTCGCATCGCCCAGCCTTCTTTCAGCGGGGCATTCCTCCCAGCCGCCTTTTCCCCATCCGCCGGCAGGGCCTTGTCGGGGCGGCTTAACGCCGCAGGCGGTTGCCTGGAGGGTATCGCGGCGACCGGCCGCCTCGCCGCCTGCGGGAGGCGCGGGCTCGGCCCCAAGCCAGGCGAAAGGCCAGTCGTCAGGGGGAAGCCTGGTTCGCCGTCAAGAGGCCGGCCGCGACGGCCCCCCGAATCCGCCCGCCCGGATTCGGGGCAGTTTCAGAGAGGCTCCGCGCGTCTGAAGGCCAAGTCTGGCCGATACGTCGCAGGGCGGCTGAGCGCCGTTCAGGGACGGGGCGGCCGGACTTTTCACGGCCGGCCCGTACGGGCCGCCGCCCCCGGTTCCCGGTCGCTTCCGCAGCCGACCGTTGCGGGGGGACGAACCCCGGGAGGCTGACTGTGGAGTGAACGTCCTCAAGCCGCCCTGGCCGCGGAGGCACGGGCCGAAAAGGAAAACAAGCCCTCCGCGCTGTGCCTCGGGCCCTCAAGGGGCCGGATATCAGGGGAAGCCTGCGACGTTCCCGTCAACGGGGTTGCCCCTGGGTTCGCCTTGACGGCCTTGATAGGCGAAGGGCCTCGAATTTGTGCTTTAAATTGACATAACA
>JAITRL010000201.1 GCA_031288415.1 Deltaproteobacteria bacterium
CGAAAGGCATGGCGGAAGGCATGGCGGAAGGCATGGCGGAAGGCATGGCGGAAGGCATGGCGGAAGGCATGGCGGAAGGCATGGCGGAAGGCATGGCGAAAGGCATGGCGGAAGGCAGGGAGGAAATCCGCCTCGAAGTGGTCAGCAACGCCCTTAAGCTGAACCTCCCTATAGACCAGATCGCGGCTCTCACGGGGCTGACCGTGGAGGAAGCGTCGCGGCTGGCCGATTCCCTCAAGGGATGAAGCCGCCCGGACGATGAACCGCGAGATCCGGCAGCCGCGCCTCGCGGCTTGCCGCGGCGCCCTGCCGAAATTTCCCGAGGCGGAAGCCTTTCGCGGCGCTCCGGCGCCTGGCGGCCCGCCTGCACGCGCATGAGGCGCGTTCACAGGCCGCGTTTGCTTGACTTCAGGGACATGCCGGATTTTATGCCTGCGTCCAAAAGCCCGCCTCAGCGGCAGGCCTTGAAGATGCGCGCAAGCCTGAGCGGGGAGGCAGACCTTCGGGAGCGGCCCCCGGCCGGAAGAGGGGACCGAGAGGCGTTCCGCGGCTTCCGCAAGCGAGGGCTCGGGAAGACAGGAAGGCAGGCGTTGAATCAGGCAAGTTGCCAAACGGGAGAGGATGGCGCCGGGAAAATCTTTCCCAAGGCGCGCATGGATTTCGCGATATGACCCGCACCGGCGGGTTTGGGCCGTCTGGAACGGGTCAAGCGGCATCGGGGCCCGGAGGCTCATGCTTGAGAGAATGCAGGATCAGCGGGGAACGAGGCAGGAAAAGAACCGTTCGCGGGCGGAATATTCGGCGGCAGCCCCCGACATGGAAGTTTCAGCCGGAACCATGGCCAGGGGACGGGAATCCGGGCGCCGGCGCCCGGCAATGAAACATGGCTTCTGAAACAGGCTCGCGGGCGCGGCCCGGGGCTTCAGATCGGGTTCCGGCCGGGCATTGCCTGTCCGTCACCGTCTCAACTGATTGAAAACGGCTTGCCGTCCTCGGCGTTATGGCGATTCCCCCGCTTTTCCTCAGGGGCGCCGCGGAAACCGGCTTGACTGTCAAGGCATGCCTGGGACGTGAGACATGGCCCTCCTGATAAAAACTTCAGGCAATGGCTTTGCCTTGTCCGATTCGTTCCGCAACGAGTCTTCCTGACTGTTCAGCCGTGCCGTTTCAGCGGCCGTTAAATTTCCAAAAATATTTTCGGAACCTGTCAACTTGCCTGCCCGAAGCGGCCGGGGATCGCAGGCTCCGGCAACGGCAGGCGGGGACCCCGGCAGCCTCGCCGTGAGGGGAATGCGCGGGCGGCTGCCCTTGCAGGCGGGAACGCGGCCGCGGCGGGGCGGGGACTGCCGTCCCCGCCGGAAAGCCAGGGGCGGCGCGCGCCGCCCGGCGGCTGCCGGCCGTCGCCCTGGCCCGCCCGATCGCGGCCGCCGCCTCCCTCCGGCCAGGGCGAAACCCGGAAAATTCCCCCGGCTGGTTTTCCTTTTCCGGCCCCTTCCGCCGCCCGCCGCGACCCTTCAGGAAGAGAGGAAGAGGCCGCCCGTTACGTTTCAGGCGGGAAGCCGCGATGACTGGGGGCGGGTTCCGGGGCTATGCCGACGGGACCCTGCGACATTCCGGCCTTGGACCCCGCCGCCCGGGCCCCCCGCGCCGCGCGGCTTCGCCGGCTCTGGTTCAGCCCAAGGCTCTCGCCAGGCGACAGGCATCCCGCGGCCCCTCGGGGACGCGTCCATAACCGGCAACTCATGAGGGGCCTTCCGCCGGGGCATCGACTCAAGCGGCCGGGCGGCGCTCCCGTCCGAACGCGCCCGCCGCGGGCTAAAGCCTCATGCCGCGGAAAACCGGGCACGCCGGGCTCCCGCGGAAGCCCGGCCCGGATTTCACGGCTTCGGCCTTGCCGTCCTGGCCTTTTCCCTTAAAGGCCTTGCGAGGATTTTTCTTCTTCAGCGTGAAGCCCGTCATAAACGCCCCGGCTCCGTTCGCCCGGCCCCCGTTTCAATGGCCCGGAACCCCCATGTCCGGCGCCGCCGGCCTGCCCCGCCCTGGCCCGGGAAACCCGGGCCAGGGCGGCTGCGAAGCCTCGCCCGTTCCCGGAAGGCGCCTGGCCTCCGCCGGCGGCTTCGGCGAAGCCCAGACGTCCCTGTCGCTCCCTTGCTCCCTTGCTCCCTTGCTCCCTCCCTCCCTCCCTCTCCCGGCCATGCAGGAGTTCTTCCGTGACCCGCAAGTCCCCCTAAAGCCGGCCTGTCGCCCTCGGGGCGGGGGAGATGCCGGCATGGGCGGCTCCCCGCCCGCCGGCCCGGCGATCCCTTAGGCCCGCAAGGCCCTGAGAAGCCCCGGGCCCCGCGGCCGCCGCGGAGCCAGGCGGCCTCCCTGAAGCTTCCGGGCCGGGACAAGCGAACCCGCCTCGCGCCTGGGGGAAGGGCCAGGGGCGAGGGGCGCCTCGCCGGCCCTCAAACTGCCCGCCGGGACCGGAACGCGGGAAGGGCCGCGCCCCGAGGCGCCGATTCTTGCCGGGAGGGTGCCCCTGTGCTATGATTTCCGCACGGATAAAATACTCCTACCCCTATCCGGAACGGACACCATCCATGAAAAACGTCGTGGCGCTCATCATGGCCGGAGGCAAGGGCGAGAGGCTCATGCCCCTCACCCAGAACCGCTCCAAGCCCTCCATACCCTTCGGGGGGATTTACCTCCTGGCCGACCTTACGCTCTCCAACTGCATCAATTCCGAGGTCTACAAGATCCTGGTCCTGCCGCAGTACAAGAGCCAGACCCTCATCCAGCACCTGGAGACCGGGTGGAACTTCTTCTCCCCCAGCCTCGGGCATTTCCTGAGGATTGTCCCGCCGCAGATGATGAAAGGCGACAAGTGGTACCAGGGGACCGCGGACTCCATCCGCCAGAACCTCGAGATGATCGAGGCCGAAAGCCCCTCGCACCTGCTCATCCTCTCCGCCGACCACGTCTACAAGATGGACTACTCCCGCTTCAAGCGTTACCACGTGGCCAACGACGCCGACGTGACCATCGCCGTCATCGAGACCTCCAAGTCCCAGGCCAAGGAGTACGGGGTGCTCCAGGTCGACGCTTCCTTCCGGGTGACCGGCTTCCAGGAGAAGCCCAAGAACCCCGCCACCATCCCCGGCAACCCCGACCAGTGCCTGGCCAGCATGGGCATCTACCTGTTCTCCGCGGAGGTGCTCCTCGACCTGCTCAAGACCGACGAGAAGCCGGACTTCGGCAAGGACATCCTGCCGGGAATCCTGAACAGCCATAAGGTGGTGGCCTACCCCTACCGCCGGGAGAACAAGATAGAGGACGTGGTCTTCTTCACCGACTCCGAGGGCTCCCGCGCGGCGGAGCCCGTGGAGGTGGCCCCGGACTCTGGCTACTGGAGAGACGTGGGGAACCTGGATGCCTACTGGAACGCCAACATGGATCTCACCGGCCTCACGCCCTTCTTCAACCTCTACGGGGTGCGCTGGCCCATCCGCACCGCCCAGAGGCAGTTCTCGCCCGTGAAGACCCTCTCCGTCCAGGACCCCGGCGGGGGAGAGCTGCTCCACGGCGTGGCGCGCGACTCCCTGGTCTCCCACGGCTCGATCATCGGGGGGGGCACGGTGCGCAACAGCATCCTGTCCTACAACGTGAACGTGCACCGCGGGGCCGAAGTGGACGAGTCGGTCGTCATGGAGAACGTCGACGTGGGCCGCTACTGCAAGATCAAGAAGGCCATAATCTCGGACGGAACGAAGATCCCCGCCCGGACCGAGATCGGCTACAACCCCAAGGAGGACCGCAAGAGGTTCGCGGTGACCCCCCGCGGGATCGTGGTCGCGACGAAAAAGGACTTCGAGTGAGCCCCGCCTCCGGGGCCCGGCTTCCCTTCCGCCCGGTCCCGCCGCCCTGATTCCTCAGCCCCCCTCCCTCACCGTTCACCTGCGGCCGGCCCTCCCCCGAAGGCCGGCCGCAGTCCCGTCAGGGCCTTCCGCCCCGCGGCGGGAGGCCTCAGCCGCAAGGCCCCCCGGCCCCGGACCC
>JAITRL010000212.1 GCA_031288415.1 Deltaproteobacteria bacterium
AGAAGATCGTCGACTGGGTGACCGGCATCGAGGTCCCGCTCTGGCGCCAGCGCACCGTGGGCGATCCCTGGGGGGACAACACCACGCCCGTCGTCTGGCGCCTCGGGGACGTCATCAACTCCAGGCCGGTGCTCGTGGCATCCGCCACCAGCCACTATGACATCCTGTACGGCGACCCCAGCTACACCCCCTATAAGGCCGGCAGCGTCGGCCGCCGGCTGGTGGCCTACTTCGGGGCCAACGACGGCATGCTCCACGCCGTGAACATCGGCTTCCCCACCAGGCTCGACAACTCCGGGTTCGCCTTCCGGAAGACCGGCCCCGACGCCGGCAAGGCCCATGACCTGGGGGCCGAGATCTGGGCCTACATCCCCACCTCCCTGCTCCCACACCTGCGCTGGCTGCCTGACCCCCTGTACAACCACGCCTACTACGTGGACCTCAGGCCCTCCGTCTACGACGTGAAGATCAACGGCGAATGGAGGACCGTGCTCATCGGCGGCCTGAGGCTGGGCGGGCGTCCCATCGAGGCCCCCGACCCCCAGGCGGCCGGGGACGAGCACTTCTACTCCGAGGTGTTCGCCCTTGACGTGACCGACCCCGAGAGCGACCCCGTGCTGCTCTGGCGCTACAGCGCCAAGGAGCTGGGGCTGACCGTGGGCCTCCCCACCCTGCTCTCCGCCGGCGGCCAGTGGTACGCGGTGCTCCCGACCGGGCCCGTCACCGACACCCCGGTCCGGGCCAGCGACTCGGCCAACAACACGTCGTTCGTGCAGTTCGGGGGCGATTCCCCCTACAACGGCTACAGCAACCAGAAGGCCAGGCTCATCGTGCTCGACGCCGGCACCGGGGCCCCGCATCCCTCCAACGCCAACCCCGGCTTCCTCACCGTGGAGGAGAACAACTCCTTCTTCAACAACCCCTTCCTCCCGATCGCCCAGTTCCGCGAGCCGTCCTGGACCAACCACGCCCTTTACTACGGGCTCACGGTGTCCCGCGACCCCCAGAAATGCACCGACACAGGGGCGGTCTACCGCCTCAAGACCGTGGACGCCGCAGGCCAGCCGCTGCCCGTGTCCGCCTGGCAGCTCAAGCGCTTCATCTCCACCGGCAGGCCGGTCACCGGCGCCGTCAACTCCACCTACGACTCCGCCAAGAACCTCTGGGTGATCTTCGGGACCGGGAGGCTCTGGGGCACCGACGACGTGACCCCGTGCATCGCCTGGAGCACCGCCGAGTGCGAGGAGAACCACGTCCAGTACCTCTTCGGCATCAAGGAGGAACTCAACTCCGACGGCCTCATGACCTTCAGCGAACGCACCGCGCAGGCCGGCAAGCTCCTGGACGTCTCCGGCGGCAAGGTATACACCTCGGGGGACGTGACCGGCATCAAGGCCACCGCTCTCCTGCCCGGGTCCGAGAACGGCAGCGTCAAGTACTCTGACCTCTCAACGGCCATGACATCCGCCCAGATCATCGGCTACAAGAGGGCCCTCCGGATAGGCGACACCCTCAGGCCGGGAATACCCCACAGCTACGAGATGGTGCTCACCCAGCCCAAGTTCGTGCCCCTGTCCAACGGCACGAGCCTGGCGGCCTTCACCAGCTTCGAGCCCAGGGCCACCGGCTGCGGAGACCTCGGCGACGGCTACCTCTACCTTGTCGACGCCTTTACCGGCCTTCCGGCGCCCTCCACCCGCAGCCTGTTCACCGCAACCCCGGAGCCGGTGGGGCCTGGCGGCCAAACCATAGCCACCGCGGTCGACGGGGCAACCTACGTGGGAACAGGGAAGCCTACTGAGGCCTTCGTGGTGACGAGCGCCGGCGGCGCCGGCAGCACCGGAAGTTCCGGAGGTTCCGGCGGAGGCGGAGGCGGAGGCGGAGGCGGAGGCGATGATCTAGGCGGCGGAAGCTCCGTCTGTGCCATCGCGGAGGACGGCAAAAAGGCGTGCTTTGATATTGCCAAATCATCGACCTTAACCGCCAACGGCCAGATCGCCTGGCGAGAGGTCCTCGACGCCGGCTTCGAGCTTTCTCCCGAACAGATGATCACTGACCTCCCGTAACCGCAAGACCCCTGCCGGGGCCGCCTTGCCGCGGCCCCGGCGGATGACCGACTGACGGGCGGCCTTGCTCCCTGGCAAGGCCGCCCGTTTTTTCGCCCGCAGGGAGCGGCAAGGCCTGCTGGGCCTGCAAGGCCTTGCGCAGCGGCGCGGGCCTCCCCTGAAGGCCGCGTCCTTGCCGCCTACGGCCCTGGCCGGACAAGGAACAGCGGCCCCGCCGGGTTTCCCCGCGAGGCCCGGAAAGCCGCGGATGGGCATCCGCCGGGCCCCGCAGACGGCCCGAGGGAGGCCGCGGCCGGGCTGACTCAGCCCTCCCCTTTCCTGCCACGCGAGGCCGCGGGCTCCTCACGGGAACCCTCGGCCGCCTCCCGGTTCCCGCGCCTGATGAAGCGGGTTTTCAGCTTCCGGCGCGCGGGTCACTCACTCCTGGACTGACTTTCCTGACGGCTTCCTTCCCGGCGCAGGCCGCCTGCGGCCCGCGCCCGCGCCCGCGAAGCCGCGGCCGGCCTGAGGCGGCGCATGCGCGGCTCCGGCTGGCCGCGGCAGGCCTGCGGCGGCTCCAGGTCATGAATGAGGAAGCCGAAGCGATTCTCCCGGCGGCCGCCGCTTTGTCCCTTAGGCGCCCTCGTTCGGCGCGCCCGTGAAGTTCGCCTGCCGGCCTGCCGGGCGCTTTTCCGGCCTGACCCGCAACCGTCTGCCCGGCGGCCCCTGGCTGTTTACCTGCCTGGCGCGCGCCCTTCCTCACGGCCGCCGTTTTAGGGTTGCGGCGGCCCGCGAACGGGCCCCGGCCTGTCCTGAAAGCCCTCGGAAGGCCCCTGAGAGCCTCAGATGCCACGGGAGAGCCCTGAGAGCCCGCCCGAAAGGTTTCCCCTGTCCTGAAAACGCTCGGAAGGCCTGAGGAGGGAGCCTCAGAAGCCGTAAGAGGCCCAAAAATCCCAGCGAAGGCTCTCCCCTGTCCCGAAACACCTTTCGAAGCCTCTGAAGCCGAAGAGTCCCCTTAAGGGCCATTAAGGGTCATCCCGAAGGCTCTCCCTGGTCCTGAAAAGCCCTCTGAGCCGCCGGGAGCCTTCAGCAGGCTGCGGGATGGGCATCACGCCTAGCGGGGCGGCCTAAAGCCTAAGGCTCGCACCGCAAGGAAAGGGCCCCTTTAAGACGGCCGCAGGCCCGCTAGGAGAAAGCGAGGCCCCCTGCCTCCGAGGAGGGCGGGAGCCTGGGCCTTCCTCGGGGTTCCAGGGCCTGACCGGTCTTCCTCCGCTCAGGAAAGCCCGCCTTACGGCAAAGAGGTTTGCCGCGCTGGCGACGAAAAAGCCCCCCCTTCCCTCAACGGGGAAAGGGGGGCCGGAAAAAGGAAAAGGGAACCGAAACAAGGTGAAGCCGCCGGCTTTCAGCCAGGCCCCTCCGCAGAGGGCCTCACGCCCCGCAGGGCCCGCCCGGGGCAGGCTCCGGTTCAGCCGCCGCGGCGGTCGCGGTCATGGTCATGGTCACGGTCACGGTCACGGTAGCGGTCACGGCCCCGCCACTGATCCCTGCGGCGGCCGTCGGGGCGGTCATCGCCCCAGGACCTGTCGCCGGGCTCGTCGGGCCTTTCGCGGAAGCTCCAGGGGGGCAGCCCGGACTCGCGGTACTTGTCCCGGAACTCCTTGCGCAGGGTCCGGAGCTGGTCACGCAGGCGCCTCATCTGGGCGACCGTGTCCCTGATATCCTGGAGCGAGGCGTTAGGGTTGCCTGCGAGGGCCTCGTAGATGAACTTCTGGTCGCGGAGATCCTCGCGCACGGGGTCGGCCTTGTCGAGGTACTCCTGGAACAGCTGCCGCCTCTGAGCCCGCTGCTCGTCGGTGAGCGTCGGCGGGCCGCCGCCGTCATCTCCGGGAGGCGGGGGCGGGCCGCCGGGCCCGGGGGGCGGCCCGCCGGGGCCGTGGGGCGAAGGGGATCCGTGACCGGGAGGCGGGGGACCGTCCTGGGCCTGGCAGACGCCGGCGAAAGCCAGGGACGCGGCGAAGGCGGCCGCGGCCAGCGCGGTCAGGGCAAAGCGGGGATTCTTCATGCAAAGTCTCCAGATGTTTTAGAAGGTTGGGAGCAGGCCTGCGGCGGGCGCCTGCCGGCTCCCCGGCGCGGGGGGCCCCGCGCGGGGGAGCGGCCGGGCGAAATCATCAGCAACGCCCGTGCCAACCCCCTGGCAGGGGAAGGCCCAGGGGCCGGGCTCCCCGCCGGCGCGCACGGGAACCGCGCGGGGGCGGCCGCAACCCCTTATGGCACGGATAATGCGCCCCGTTAAGGGCGGCAAGGCCCGCTCCCGCTCAGGAGCCCCATGCCCCCAAGGGGACTCGCCCCGCAAAACCCGTGCCCTTTATGACGTTTTGCCCGGCCCGCCCGCAGGGGAGGGGCCTGCGGCCGTCCCCCGCAGGGAGAGGGCGGCTTGGTCCTGCGGATAGCAATTACCCGCCGGGGCGGGTAAGTATTACCCGGACCGCCCTTCTGCCCGCCTGAACCGCCCGCTGACGGCCAAGCCCGGATCCGCTGCCTCCCTGCCGGAAGGCGCGGATCCGGGCTTGGCGAGAAAAAAGGCGGCCCGGCCTGACACCGCTGCCGGACCGCCTTTGAAACCCTGGGGCCGCGTTGGAGTAGCCCTCAGGCCCGGAAGGCATGGAGGACAGGCGCCCTCCGGGCCCCAACCGCCAAGCGGCCCAGGGGCGGCAGCGCCGCCGCGGCTTCAATCGGCGGCGCGCCGCTTTCGTAAAGGCCGGCCCATGAGGGCCCGGCCCTCCGGGCGCCCGGCCCTCGCGGGCCGGGCGCCCTTCACGTTCTTGGCCCGCAGGGGGCAGGGCGGCCCTGAGGTGCGGCCGCTTGCGGGCCTTGCGGGGCAGGCTGCCGGGGGCG
>JAITRL010000147.1 GCA_031288415.1 Deltaproteobacteria bacterium
AGCCGACGTCTCGGACGAGTTCCTCCAAAAGGGCCTCCAGCTTACGGTGGACGGCCTGGAGCCGCAGGCGATCGTGGAGATCCTCGAGACGGAGATCGCCTTCCAGGAGTCCAGGCACCGCCTGGGGGCAGACATCTTCCAGGCCATGGGGGCCTTCGCGCCGGCCTTCGGCATGCTGGGCACCCTCATCGGCCTCATCTCCATGCTCCAGCAGATGGACGACCCTTCGGCCATCGGCCCCGCCATGAGCGTGGCCCTGGTCACCACCTTCTACGGGGCCATCCTCGCCAACGTGGTCTTCGTGCCCATAGCGGGCAAGCTGAGGGCGCGGTCGCAGTCGGAGACCATGGTCAAGGAGCTCATCGTCCAGGGGATCCTGGCCCTCTGCCGCGGCGACAACCCCCGCATCATCGAGCAGAAGCTCCACGCCTTCATTCCGCCTTCGGCGCGGATTTCAGCCTTCAGATGAGCCGGGGGAGGGACTTGCCGCAGGCCGGATGCAGAAGGCTTTGAGGCTGGCTCTCGAAGCAATGGAGCCCCGCTGCCGGAAGGTTTGGCCAGAGACGGTGGCCTTGACTCTTGACAGTGGGGGTGTTGACTCCCAAGGTCCTGAAAACCTCAGCCCTGTCGCTGTCATGACCCTTCGGTCGCTCGTCGCATTTTCTGCTTTTAGTTATTTCGCGGCCTTCCCAGCCCTTTAGGCCATTCGCGGCTCTCTTGCCTTCAGGTCAGTCTCGGCCTTCCCGGCACTTTAGGCCATTCGCGGCTCTCTTGCCTTCAGGCGAATCACGGCCTTACCTTCCTATTACGCTTCGGTGGCCTGCCTCGGCTATTTTTGGACTTTAGCGGCTTCGCCCCCATTTTGACTTTCCCGGCCTTCACAAAGCTTGCCTGGCCGGCAAGGGGTACGGATGTACAACGGTTCGGCATTGAAGCCATGGAAGCGCAAGACGGGCGAAAGCGCGCGGGGCCGCGCCGCGTGCCGCGTCGCCGGTGGCGTCCTCTCCCCTTGCGGCGGTGACGGGCCCAGCGTGGACTCGCACGGCGGCGCCCGTCGCAGGCTGGCCTTGAGCGGCGGCGCCCGGCGCAGGCAAGCCTTGAGCGGCGCCGTAGCGAAGGCGACGGCCGCGCCCGACAGGCCGCGGCGTTTCCGCCTCCTTTCCCTGACCTTTGGACACCGCTTCCCGCGCCTTGCGGCTTTGCCCCGCCCGGCAGGCTGGCGCAAGCGGGCTGCCGGACTTCTGGTTTCTTCGGCCAGCCCGCCCGCTGGAGGCTCCGCGGTTTTCGCTGATCCCGGCCTTTCCCCGGAGCGCCCGCTTTCCCGGTCTTACTGGCTCGCGGGGGCTTCCGGGCATACCCAGGCTCCCCCGCTTTTCTCAGGCCTCCCGTTTGCCGCGGCTCCCCCGCTTGCTTCAGGCGATCCCTTTTCCGGGGAGCTCCCGCTTTCCCCTGGGCCCGCCTTTTTCCGGCAGCCCTCGCCCGCCCTTGATTCCGTTCTTTCCCAAGGGCCCTATCCTGCCCTTGATTCCGCTTTTTCTTCAGGGCTCCCAGCCAGGCTTGATCCGGTTTCTTCCGTAAGACGCTCGGCCCCTCTCGAGCCAGTGCCCGTTGCCGGCCCTGATTCCGCTCCTTACGGAAGGCCCGCTTCCGCAAAAGGGCCCGCGCCTGCCGCAGGGCCTGATGCCGCCCCTGATTCCGCCCGGTTCGAAAAGCCCGCTTCCGCAAGAGGGCCCGCGCCTTGCTCAGGGCCCGCGCATTGCTCAGGGTCCGCGGCAGGCCTTGATTACGCCTCTTCCGCAAGGCCTGTTTCCCCGTCAGGGTCAGGGCCCTGTCATGATCCCGCGCCTTCCTTTGAGCCGGCGCCGTTTTCGCGGACGGCCGCCCTTCGGGTCCTTTCGTCCCGGACGGCCCCGCCCGCGGCCGCGGGGAGCCTCCAGTGAAGGGGCCCAAAAACAAGCCGCCCCAGGAGGCGCCGCCCGACAACACCATGGTCATGTACACTTCCATGGTCTTGATTCTTCTGACGTTTTTCATCATGATAAGCGCGAAGGCGAACTTCGACGAGACCAAGTACGGCAAGGTCGTCGAATCCGTCACCCGCACCTTCGGCTTCATGCCGGGAGGCAACGCCGCGATCGGCGGCGATCACGGCCTGGCCGACGGGGTTTCCCTCAGGGATGCCCCGGCCGTCTACCCGGTCCAGGACAGGGAGATGAACCAGATCCGCTCCCTTCTCAGCCCCGGCCTTTCGGACGGGGACGTGCGCATCACGGCCAACTCCGGCCAGAGGATCATCTCGCTCGCCTCGGCCGTGCTCTTCCCGCCCGACTCGTCCGAGCTGACCCCCGAGGCCAGGGAACTCCTGCTGTCCTTCTGCAGGATCATAGCCGACTCGCAGGTGCCGGTGATCATCGAAGGGCATACCGACAACCTCCCGCCCCAGGCCGAGGGCGCGGGGGACAACTGGGACCTCTCCATGGACCGGGCCCTTGCCGTGCTTTTCCTGTTCACGGGGGAGGGGAGCCTTCCCCTGGAGCGCCTGTCGGCCTTCGGGTACGGCGGCTCCCGGCCCCAGGCGGCCAACAGCTCCCCCGCCAACCGCAGGCGCAACAACCGCGTGGACCTGGTCCTGGACTTCGAGAAGACGCGGGAAGGGAGCCTGAGGGACCTGAGCCAGGAAGGCCGGAGCTACGACTTCCAGGGCTTCGAGTTCTCGCTTCCTGAGCAGCCCGGCGGGGAAGGGGAGGTGTACTGATGTCCGTCAGGCGCCTGGCCGCCGACACCGGGTCTTCCGCGCCCCCCGTCAGCTGGCTCGTCACCTTCTCGGACATGGTGACGCTCCTTTTGACCTTCTTCGTCCTCATCATCGCCATCACCAGCATCGATCCCAAGAGCATCGTGCCCGACGGCGTCGAGGAGATGACCGAGGCCAAGATCGTCCAGGTCATGGGGCCGGGGGGCCTCAAGTTCGCCAATCCGACCCTGGTCGACCCGGTGGCCGCCTTCATCGAGGACATGGACAGCCTCCCGCCGGATGCGGTGTTCAACCAGGAGGAGATCAAGAACGCGATCTTCCAGCTCGACCCCGAGACCGCGCCCCCGGAGTTCCAGGAGGCGGCCAGGGCCGCCCGCGAGGACGTGTCGGTGTTCCGCGACGAGCGGGGCATGGTGATCCGCTGGGACGGGCGGGCCCTCTTCCCCGAGGGGGGGGCCATCGTCCGCGAGGAGACCCTGGCCCTCCTGGTGAGGCTGGCCGAGCTCATCTCCAGGCTGGATCTCCCTGTAAGCCTGGAATGCCACACGGATCCCCTCTCGGACTACGAGGGGGGCGACGGGCCGCTTTCTTACTCCCTGGCCGCCGAACGGTGCAAGGCGGTCCTGGGGGTCTTCACGGCCTTAGGGCTCAACGGGTCCCGGTTCCGGCTGGGGCCCGGCGGGGGCGCCAGCCCGGTTACGCGGGATCCCGCGCAGTCCTTCGAGAACAGCCGTCTCGAGGTGGTCCTGTACAAGCCACCGAAAAGCTCTTGGAAAGGATGACCGAAAATGGCCAATCAGCCCAAACCCCCGAAAAAGCCGGAGGAGGAGGCGCCCGCCAAGGCGGCTCCCCCCAAAGATAAGGAACCCGAGCGCGACCGCGCCCCGGGCGGAAAGGGCGGGCTCGTCAAGATACTGATCATCGTGGCGGCGGCCGCCGTGGCCGGAGGCGGGGGGGCCGTCGCCGCCATGAAATTCCTGGGCGGCGGGGGCCCTTCTTCCGCCGGACAGGCCGAGTCCGCTCCCGCCTACGGGGATCCCGAGCCTGGCGCGGCCGAGGAGGGCCCCCCTGCCGTCGGGGCCGACCCCGAGGAGCCCATAGTCGCCCCCTCCAAGGGAGGCGGGCAGGGGGCCGCCCCGGCGGCCGGCTCCCACGGCGCGGCCGGAGGCGAGGGCGCTGCTGCGGCGGCGGCCGACGCCGGCCCCGTGTCCGTCAAACTCGAGCCGTTCACCACCAATCTCAACGACACCTCCGGGAGACGCTTCCTGAAGGTGACCATCGCCCTGGAGGTCGAGAACCAGGCGGCCGCGGACGAGCTCGAGAAAGTCATGCCCGACATCACGGACTCCATACTTATCCTGCTTTCCAGCCAGTCGCCGGATGACATCTCGACCCCCGACGGCAAGGAGCGCCTGCGGAGCCAGATCCTCACGCGCTCCAACGGCTTCATGAAGGCCCACAAGATCCGCAAGGTGAAGTACCAGGAGTTCCTGATGCAGTAGGGGCCCTTTGCCGCGCCCGACCGGCTCCCATGTCTCCCGGCCGCGGCCCCTCGCCTGACCGGCTCCCATGTCTCCCGGCTGCGGCCCCTCGCCTGACCGGCTCTAATGTCTCCCGGCAGCGGCCCTTCGCCGCGCCTGACCTGCGTTTATGTTTTCCGAGTCGCGGCTTGCCGCCCTGCGGCGCCTCTCCGCCCCTGGCCGGCATTTCGGTTTCCGGTCGCGCGGCGGCCCGCCGCTCCTTCCCCGCGCCTGACCGCAAGCAGGCTTGCCTGCCGGCGGGGCCGGGCCGGCTCCTCTGTTTCTCTGCCGGCCTCGCTTCCCTTCGCCGCGCCTTGCCGGCGCCTCCGTTCTCCATGTCGGCGGCCCTCGCGCCGCAGGCCTTTGATCCGCGATGCCGGCCCGCCGCCGGCCCCTGACAGCGAAGTTCAGTTCAGGCATGCGCAGTAACGCGAACCCGCGCGCCGCCTTTGGGGTCAGCATGGGAGCCGCCTGCCTGAGGCGGCCCCGCCCCAGGCACGGCGGCAGCCGACGCGGGGCGGGGGCGACCCGCCGCCGGAGGGAAATGTGGCCAAGATCCTGACCCAGGACGAGGTTGACGCCCTGCTCAAGGGCATGGGCGGCGGCGAGGTGGAGACCGAGACCGACGACTCCGGCGAGCAGGAGGGCATCACCCGCTACGACCTCACCAACCAGGACCGCATCATCCGCGGCCGCATGCCGACCCTTGAGATCATCAACGACCGCTTCGCGAGGTTCTTCCGGCAGACCATGTCCACCTCCCTGCGCAAGATGATCGACATCTCCGCCTTCTCCATCGACATGATCAAGTTCGGGGAGTTCATGCGGGCCCTGCCGGTGCCCACCTCGCTCCACATCTTCAAGGCCGAGCCCCTGCGCGGCCACGCCATCATGGTCATAGAGACCAAGCTCGTCTTCAACCTCATCGACAGCTTCTTCGGGGGGAGCGGCCGGGGCTACATCAAGGTGGAGGGCAGGGACTTCACTCCCATCGAGTCCAGGCGCATCACCAACGTCATCAAGATGGCCCTGGCCGACCTGGAGCGCGCCTGGAACCCGGTCCACCCGCTCTCCTTCAGCTACGTGCGCGGCGAGACCAACCCCCAGTTCGCCTCGGTGGTGGCCCCCACCGAGGTGGTCCTCGTCGTGAAGTTCGAGGTGGAGCTGGAGCAGACCGTGGGGACCCTGATCATCTGCCTTCCCTATTCCACCATCGAGCCTATCCGCTCCAAGCTTTACGCCGGCTTCCAGAGCGACCAGCTGGAGGTGGACACGGCCTGGATCAACCGCTTCATCGAGAGGGTGCGCGAGGCCGAAGTGACGCTCACCGTGGAGCTGGGCCGCTCCCGGATAACCGCCGAGGAGCTTCTTAACCTCGCCCCCGGCGACTGCATCAAGCTCAGCCACGACGTGCGCGAGCCTTTGGAGGTGAAGGTGGAGGGCGTGCCCAAGTTCAAGGTGTTCATCGGAAGCTCCCGCGGCCAGAAGGCCGTGAAGATCGAGTCCGACATCGCCCCCAAGCTCTGGGAGGATTAGGGGCATCCTCTTCCGGCCCTTCCGACCCGCCAGATTGGCGGGCCAGGGGGCGGCGGCCTCCCCTCAGGGCCTTGGCCTCCTCCCGCGGGACCTGCCGGGTTTGCCTTGGCCCTGTCGCCTTATGGCCCGGTTTACCGTTCGCCTGCGGCCTTCCCGCATTTCAAGCCGCCTTCCGGCTTTTCCCCGCCGCCTCCGGTTCCGGAAGTTTCCCGGCCTTCGCTGGCCTCCCGGCTCCCGTCGCGTTTTAAGGCTTTTTGCAGGCCTTCCCGGTTCCCGGCAAGCTTTAAGGCCTGTCGCAGGCCTCCCCGGTTCTGGAAGCGCTCTCAGGCGTTTGCAGGCCTCCCCGGTTCGCCGTACGCTGAGGGTCTTTAGCCGGCCATCTCCGTTTCCCCGGTCTTTGACGGCCTATTCCAGGCTGTCCCCGCTTTTCAGGCTCATTTCAGGCGCCTTCCGCCTTTCCCCGGCTTTGACGTTTCGCGCGGCCGCCGCGCCGCCGCGCGCCTGAAGCCGTAGAGGACTCCCAGGACTTCAAGCGCTTCAAGCTTACAAGGTCGCCAAAGACACCCAGCCTTTCAAACATTTTCAGGCCTCCAAGTCTTCCGGGCATTCCAGGGTTCCAAAGTCCTCTTAAGACAGCCAGGCCTCCTTGGCGCCTCCGGGCGCCCACCCTTAGCGCCATCCCCTAACGGCCTCCGGCCCTGCACAAGGGAGCTGAAAATGGCTGACGACAAACCGAATCTCACCCAGCACGACTTGGACCGGCTAATGAGCGATGATCCCGGCCTGGAGCAGGACTGGGGCGATCCGGGCCCCACCGCCCTCCCGGCCGCCGGGGACACCGCCTCCAGGGACGCCCAGAACGCCTTCGGCCCTCCCCCGCCCTCCCTGGAAGGCGCCTCGCGCCCTCTGGACTTCATACTCGACATCCCTCTGGAGATCTCGGTGGAGCTGGGACGGGCGAAGATGATCATCAACGATCTGCTGCAGCTGGGCCAGGGCTCCGTCATAGAGCTCAGCAAGCTGGCCGGCGAGCCACTGGAGATCTACGTGAACGGCAAGCTGGTCGCCAGGGGAGAGGTGGTGGTCGTCAACGAGAAGTTCGGGGTGAGGGTCACGGACATCGTGAGCCCGATGGAGCGGGTGAAAAGTCTCAGCTGACGGCCTTCCCGCGTCCAATTTCGCCGCCTGAGGCCTCTGCGCCCGGCATCCTGTCACGCTGACGCCCCCCTTCCGCGCCCCTCGTCCTGAGCGCCCCGCCAGCCGCGACCTTCGTCCTGAACGCCCCGCCAGCCGCGACCCTCCGGCCGCGGATGGCGGGGCGCGAGCCTCCCTTAAGGACGGTCCTCAATGTTCATGATCTCCCGGAACTTCCGACGCAAGCTCTCTTCCGCCCTTCAGCCCCGCAACATCCTCGCCCTGGCCGCGCTGTCGGCCGCCTTCGCCTCAGCCGCCGGCCCGGGAGCCGGAGGCGCCTTGGCCTCCGGTCAGGTTGCCGCCTTGGCCTCCGGTCAGGTTGCCGCCTTGGCCTCCGGTCAGGTTGCCGCCTTGGCCTCCGGTCAGGTTGCCGCCTTGGCTTCCGGTCAGGTTGCCGCCTTGGGTGTCGGTCAGGTTGCCGCTTTGGGCGCCGGCGGGGTTGCCGCCACGGCCTTCGGCGAGGCGGCCTCCGCGGCCTGCGGCGAAGCCGCCGCCGCGGCCTTCGGCCAGGCTGCCTCCGGACGTACAGGCCAGCCCGGCCAACCCGGCCAAGCGGGCCAGCCCGGCCAACCCGGCCAGGCCGGGCCACCTGACAGCTCCGAAGAGCGGGTGGAGACTCAGGACCTGGGAAGCGAGCCGCAGCCGGGCTTCGCTCCGGAAGGTTCCCCCGCCGCAGGGGGGGCGGCCTCCGGTCCCCCTGCGGCCACTGGTCAGCCTGGCGGCCAGCCCGCCGCGACGGGAACTCCCGGCGCGGCGGGGGCCTACGGGCCTTCGCAGCCCTCCGGGGCCTCCCCGCCTTCCGCCTCGGGGCCCTCCTACGATTCCGCCCCTTTTTCCTTCATGGGCATGGTGAAGATCCTCGGGGCCTTCATCCTGGTCATAGCCCTGCTGCTTATCTTCCTCAAGCTCTTGGGGAGGCTGTCCCAAGGGAAGAGGTACTCCGACGGCAAGGGCTTCAGGATGCGGGCCACCCTGGCCCTGGACTCCAGGCGCTACCTGGCCGCCGTGGAGCTGGACGGGAGGCTCCTCGTGATGGCGGTCGCCGGCGAACGCGTGACGCCGCTGGCCCACTGGCTTCTGGATGATGCCAAGCCCGAGCCCGCCTCGGGCTTTCATCCGGGGACCCTGGGCCTGGACCCTGAAGGGGACGGGCCAGACGACGATGACGGCTTGACCGGCGGCCCTTCCCCAGGCGGCGCGGAAGCTGACGGCCCGGAAGGCTTCGCGCGCCCCAAGTTCCACGCCCACCTGGAAAAGCCCGTTCCCCGCCCCGGCGTGAAAGAGCCTGCCTTCCTGCGCGGGGAGACAGAGGAGGAGGAGGCTCTCCGGGAAGCGATCGCCGGTGGCGCCGATTCCGGCGGCGGCCGCGAGGGACCTTCCGTCGGCTCTTCCTTCGGGCCGGTAGGCGGCGGCCCTGCGGACGGCGACGGCTTCAGCCTGGGCATAGACGAGGAGCCCTATGAAGGTCCCCAGACCGATGAGGAGCTCAGGTACCTTGATCCCGCAGGGCCGTCCGCAGCGGCCGACGACCCCTCAGGCTCGGACGATCCCCCAGTCGGCCCTGGCCCCCGCGGACCTTTCGGCCCTTCCGGCGGCAGCTCAGGCTGAAGGCGTCCGCACCCCTTCCTGCGTTGCAGACAGAAAGCGTGCGGGGCATTTTCCGCCGCTCAGGCCTCGGCGATTTCTGGATTTTACGGCTTTTTCCGTCCGATCGGCGCCGCCTCCTGGCCGCCATGCCCTGCGGCCGGCCTTCCGCAAGGCCTGCCGAGCCTCTGGCCCCGCGGTTCCCGTCACTAAAAGGCGAAAAACGAAAGCGAGCACATGCAGCCAAGCCCCTTCACCGCCGTTACGGTTCAGGCCGCCTGGAGACCCAGTGTCCCGGAAGGGCTTCCGGGGCCTCTCTGCCTTTCAGGCGAATTAGGCCTGTCATGCCCGGCGGCCTCCGCCGGCCCTGAGGCCTCGCCGCCGCGCTCCTTTTGCGGAAGCGCCCGAACCCGCAGGGCTTGGCCTGCGGGTTCGGGCGCCGGCGCGCTCCTGGCCCTGGCGGCGGGGCTCCTGGCCCTGGCGGCGGCCTTCATGCCGGCCGCCCCCGCCATGGCGCAGACCGGGGTGGGGGAGGGCAACACCGTGCCAATCCCCACCGTCACCATCAACATGGGCGAGTCGGGGGATCCGGACCGCATCGCGACCGTCATCAACGTCATGTTCATACTGACGGTCCTGGCGCTCGCCCCCTCGCTCCTGGTCATGGTCACCTCCTTCGTGAGGATCATCGTCATCTTCGGGTTCATGCGGCAGGCCATGGGTACCCAGCAGACCCCGCCCAACCAGGTGCTCGTCAGCCTCGCCCTTTTCATGACCTTCTACATCATGATTCCGGTGTGGAAGGACATCGAGGCCAGGGCCTTCAAGCCCTTCATGGCCAACGAGATCACCCAGCGCCAGGCCTTCGAGAGGGCGCTCGTGCCCGTCCGGGAATTCATGTTCCACCAGACCAGGGAGAAGGATCTCGCCCTCTTCATGGTGATAGCCGGCGAGCCCAAGCCCGTCAACAAGGACGATGTCCCCACCACCTCGCTCATACCCGCCTTCATGATTTCGGAGCTCAAGACGGCCTTCACCATAGGGTTCCTTCTGTACATGCCTTTCCTGGTGATAGACATGGTGGTGGCCTCGGTGCTTCTCTCCATGGGCATGATGATGCTCCCGCCGGTGATGATCTCGCTCCCCTTCAAGCTCATGCTCTTCGTCCTCGTGGACGGCTGGAACCTCCTGGTGGGGTCGGTGGTCAAAAGCTTCGGGGACGTCCAAGGGGCCGTGTCGCTCCTGGGCGCCTCGCCGTGAGGCAAGCCGGGAGGCCGGGAGCCTTAAGGCCGCCTCAAAGGGAACTGTCATGGCGTCTTGCGGCCGCCTCGCCGGCTCCTTCAGGGCCCCTCCCTGGCCTCTTCCGGGCGCTCGGCCTGCCGTTCCTTCGGCGGCGGCCGCGCCGCGCCTGCCGCGTTCGCCTTTGCCCCCGCAGCCCCCGCGCCGGTCCTTGCCCGCGTAACCGCGGCGCTTCCGGCGCCCCCGGATCCTCCGTGCCTCCGGCACGCTCCGCAACCCTGCTGCCGCCGGCTCCCAGGCAACACTTTCGCCACCGGCGCTCCACGCGGTCTTTTCGCCCTCGGCTCCCCGGCAACCCTTTCGCCGCCGGCGCTCCACGCAACCTTTTCGCCTTCGGCGCATCCCGTACCCCCTGTCCCTTGCCCCGCCGCGCGGCCTGCGGAGCCGCGCTGGATCCCTCCGGCCCCGCCCCCCCCGAGCCATCGGTCCCGGCGGGCGGGGCGGGCCCGCATCCGGGCCTTGAAGCCGGCCGGGGCTTCCCGTACCAGCCGCAAGGAGGCGAGCGCCCCTTGAGCACGGAATTCGTGATAGACTTCGGCCGCAAGGCCATGGAGCTCATACTTATCCTGTCGCTCCCCATGCTCCTCGTGGGGCTCGTGATAGGCCTCATCGTGAGCGTTTTCCAGGCCACCACGCAGATCCAGGAGATGACGCTCCAGTTCATCCCGAAGATCGTCTGCATCTCCATCGTGGTGGTGGTGGCCGGCCCCTGGCTCCTGGACAAGCTCATGGAGTACACGGAGATGATCCTGGTCAGTTTCCCCGACTGGGTGAGGACCGCGGCG
Organism: Deltaproteobacteria bacterium; assembly: GCA_031288415.1. Taxonomy (GTDB): domain Bacteria; phylum Desulfobacterota; class Desulfarculia; order Adiutricales; family Adiutricaceae; genus JAIRZX01. The sequence goes on from JAITRL010000147.1 coordinate 10,674, forward strand.
GGCCTCATCACCCAGGGGGTGAACCCCGCGGACATGCAGCGATGAGGGGGGCGCCCCCTCGCCGCGCGGGCGCGGCCCCCGCCGCGCCGCGCCTCCCCGCCCCCCGCCTCCGGGAGGGCTGAACCTTTGGGCGCCCCGGTAATCAACGCCGCCGAGTTCGCGGGATTCGTGCTGGTGCTCCTGAGGATCTCCATGCTGGTGGCCCTGGCGCCGGTTATCGGGAGCCCCAACATCGTCACCGAGGCCAAGGTGGCGATCGCCCTCACCCTCGCCTTCGTGCTGGCCCCCCAGGTCTCCTACGAGGCCTTCATGATGCCCATGGGGCTCTTCGGGTTCCTGTTCCTGGCGATAGGGGAGCTCGTCATGGGGGCGGTCATGGGCTTCATGACCCGGGTGGTGCTCGAGACCGCCAACCTCGCGGGCGAGTACCTCTCCTTCCAGATGGGCATGACCATGGTGAACCTCATGGACCCCCAGACCGGGGCCCAGGTGCCCGTGGTCTCCCGGCTCGTCTATATCGCCTTCACCCTGCTTTTCGTCATCGCGGACGGGCACATGGTGGTCATCAAGGCCGTGGCGGACAGCTTCCAGACGGCTCCCCCCGGGTACCTCTACCTCTGGGGGCCGGAGCTCTTCACGGAGATCATGCATTCCGTGGCGCGCATGTACATCCTCGCCGTGAAGATAGCCGCCCCGGTGGTGGCCCTCCTGTTCTGCGTCAAGGTCTCCTTCGGGATCGTCTCCAAGGCCGTGCCGCAGATGCAGGTGCTTTTCGTGGGCATGCCCCTGTACATCCTCGTGGGCCTGGCCGTCCTGGGCTTCTCCATGGACTTCTGGCCGCGCCTGGTGGGCCAGGGCCTGTTCGAGGCCCAGGAGGCGCTCAAGCGGGTGACGGAGTACCTCTCCCCCGTCACCCCGGTAGGCCTTAGGTGAAGGGGGCAAGGGACCGAGGGAGGGATCCCTCGCCGGCAGGCCGCAGGGAGCTTATCGGAAGCCTGCCCGCATCTAGCCGGGAGCCCTTCGCGCTTTTGCCAGGGAGGCAAGGGAACCTTGTCCGTCTGCGGCCGAACGCGTTCTCAGGGTTTTTGCCCGGCCCAGCGCTGCCTCGCTTAGCCGCTCCCCTCCTTGCCGCTGGCCGCCTTGCCGCTGGCCGCCTCGCCGCTGACCGCCTTGCCGCGCGTTGACTTGCCGTTGATTGACCTGCCATTGATTGCCTAGCCGCTGACTGCCTTGCCGCGCATTGACCTGCCATTGATCGACTATCCGCTGACTGCCTTGTGTGTCCTTGCTTGGCCTTGACTTGCCTGACTGTTCCCGCAGGGCGGTTACCTCCCCGTCAGATTGTCCCGGTCTTCTCCGCCGCGGCGAGCGGATGCGCTGTCAGGGCCGTGAGGCCTGTTGCTCTTGCGGCATGGCATCAGGGCCGTGAGGCCCCTCGCGCAAGCGGCATCGGCGTCCTGAGGCCCCTCTCGCAAGCGGTGCGGGTCCCTGAGGTCCCTCACGCAAGCGGCGCGGGTCCCTGAGGTCCCTCACGCAAGCGGCGCCGGGGCCGAGCAGGGGCCCGCGCGCTTACGGCCGCAGGAATTACAGGGTTTTGGCCCGGCTTCCGGCTTACAGGCGAGCCGGAGCTTTGAGGCCTCTCAGGTGGCTTCAGGGGGTGCTTAAGTATTTACGTCGTTTGATGCTAAAATCGTTTGGTTTTTCTCGCGGATTCCTGCGGGAGGTCACCCTCAGGCCGCGTTCCGCAGTTTGCGGCCGCTCGCCTGAGGCCGCAGGCCAGGCTTCGTCGGCAGCCCCCGGCCTGAGGCCAGGCTTCTCCGGCAGCCCCCGGCCTGAGGCCAGGCTTCGTCGGCATCTCCCGGCCGGCGGCCGGGCTTCGTTGACAGCCCCCGGCCGGCGGCCGGGCTTTAGTGAACCGCGGCGGCGCCGCGGGCAAGGCCCCCCGAAGGGCCGTAGCGGCAAGAGGGACAGATGGGCGAGGATTCGGGCGAGAAAACTGAAGAGCCTACCGGCCACAAGCTCAGCCAGGCGCGCCAGAAGGGTCAGGTGCCCAAGAGCATGGAGGTGTCCGCCGCAGTGGTGCTCCTGGCCTCTTGCGGGGCACTGCTCGTGCTGGGGCCTTACGGCTGGGCGAGGGCGACGGACTACTTCAGGCACATGGTCTGGAGGGCCGCGGACTTCTCCGTTGAACCCGGGGATCTCGTGCCGCTGGTCGAGCTCGGCCTCCGGGAAGTGCTGATCATCTCGCTGCCCCTGGCCCTTATCGTGCTGGCAGTCTCGGTGGGCATAAACCTTTTCCAGCTGGGAGGCTTCATGGCATCCGGGGATGCCCTCGTCCCCAAGCTCGACCGCCTGAACTTCATCAGCGGCTTCATGCGGTTCTTCAAGATCAGGACCGCGGTCGACTGCGTGAAGTCCATCCTCAAGATGGGGCTCATCTTCCTGGTGGGGTACCTGGTCCTCCGCGACCACCTGGACGACTTCGTGCTCATGGTGGACATGCAGCCGATCGCCATCGCGACCTTGACCCTCAAGATCGCCCTCGAGCTGTTCGTGAAGACCTGCATCGTGCTGCTCATCCTCGCCGTCATGGACTACGGCTACCAGAAGTGGCAGTTCACGCAGGACATGCGCATGACCAAGCAGGAGGTCAAGGACGAGTACAAGCAGATGGAGGGGGACCCCATCGTGAAAAACCGCATCCGCCAGGCGCAGCGCGAGGCCTCCAAGAAGCGGCAGCTCGCCGACGTGCCCAAGGCTGACGTGGTGATAGCCAACCCGGAGCATTACGCGGTGGCGCTGCGCTACGACCGCGAGAAGGCCCCGGCCCCGGTGGTGCTCGCCAAAGGGGTGGACTTCCTGGCCCTGCGCATCAAGGACATCGCCAAGGAGCACAAGGTCCCCGTGGTGGAGAACAGGCCCCTGGCCCAGGCCCTCTACAAGGCCGTGGAGGTGGGGGAGGTCATCCCCGCCGAGTTCTACAAGGCCGTGGCCGCGGTGCTCAGCTACATCTACCGCGTGAAAGGGAGAAAGCGTGCCTGAGACGCGCCCGGCAAAACCCCCGGCGCCGCCGGGGCTTTCCTTCGGCGTCGCCTCATCGGCCTGCGCCGGGCCTGCCGCTCGCGCCTGGCCTCCAGCCTGCGCCAGGCACGCCTCTGATGCCGGGCCGGCCTCTGACGTCGGGCCTGCGGCCTGCGCCGGGACTGCCCCTGACGTCGGGCCGGCCGCCGGCGGGGGCAGGAAGGCCGGCTTGGGGGTGCCATGGCCGGAGACGGCGCGGGCCCCCTTACGGGAGCCGCGGCCGGCATCCTGGCGCGCCCCGTTGACGGCGCCCTGGCCCGCGGCCAGGGGCTTCGCCCTGCCGGAGGCCGCCCGGGCCGTCATGGAGGCGCGCCGTGGCTGAGGGCATCGCAGGGAGAATTTACGAGAAGCTCACCGGAGGCGGGGGCGGCGACGTCATCCTGGGACTCGGGGTGGTGGGGATACTCCTGGTGTTCCTGTTCCCGGTCCCCACCCCCGCCCTGGACCTGCTCCTCACCCTCAACGTCACCGTCTCGGTCATCGTGCTGCTCACGGCGCTTTACACGCTCAAGCCCCTGGACTTTTCGATCTTCCCGTCGCTCCTGCTTATCCTGACCCTCTTCCGGCTGGCCCTCAACATCGCCTCCACGAGGCTGATCCTGCTCAACGGGGCCCAGGGCACGGCGGCCGCGGGGGAGGTCATCCAGGCCTTCGGGAACTTCGTGGTGGGGGGCAACTACGTCGTCGGCGTCATCATCTTCGTGATACTGGTCATCATCAACTTCATGGTCATCACCAAGGGCTCGGGCAGGATCGCGGAGGTGGCCGCCCGCTTCACCCTGGACGCCATGCCCGGCAAGCAGATGGCCATCGACGCGGATCTCGCCTCGGGTCTGATCCAGGAGGCCGAGGCCAAGGCGCGCCGCGAGGTGATCCAGCGGGAGGCGGACTTCTACGGGGCCATGGACGGCGCCTCCAAGTTCGTGAGAGGGGATGCCATCGCGGGCATCCTCATCACGATCATCAACATCGCGGGCGGCTTCGTCATCGGCGTGCTCCAGAACGGCATGGCCCCCGGGGTGGCCGCCCAGACCTACACGATCATGACCGTGGGGGACGGCCTCGTGAGCCAGCTGCCCGCGCTCATGATCTCCACCGCGGCGGGCATCATCGTCTCCAGGGCCGGCTCCGAGGCCGCCATGAGCCGGGAGTTCGCCGCGCAGTTCACGCTGCGCCACGAGGCCCTGGCCCTCTCCGGGGGGGTGGTCTTCTTTCTGGGGCTTCTGCCCGGGCTCCCCACCATCGCCTTCTGCCTTACGGGGATAATCATCTCGGCCGTGGCCTTCGCCCTGTGGCGCAAGCGCCGGATCGCGGCGGCCGTGACCGAGGGCAGGGCCGGCAGGCCCCGCGAGCCGGGCTTCGCGGGGCTCGCGGGGCCGCAGGGCCCCGCCCCTGGCCTTCCCGGGGCCCCCGCGCCGCCCGGCGCGGCCCCGCCCCCCGCGGGCGCGGCGCCCCAGGCGCAGGGGGGGGCCGGCCCCGCGCCCGCGGAGAAGGTCGAGGCCCTGCTTCCCCTGGACGTGCTCGAGCTCGAGGTGGGCTACGGGCTCATCCCGCTGGTGGACGAGGAGCAGGGGGGGGAGCTTCTGGAGCGCATCCGGAGCATCCGGAGGCAGTTCGCGCTGGAGTCGGGCTTCATCGTGCCGCCCATGCACGTGCGCGACAACCTCCAGCTCCGGCCGGGCGAGTACGCGATCCTCATCAAGGGCGACGAGGTGGCCCGGGCCGAGATGATGATCAAGCACCAGCTGGCCATGAACCCCGGCGACGCCCGCCGCGAGATCCCGGGCATCCCCACCCATGAGCCGGCCTTCGGCCTGGAGGCCCTCTGGATCCCGGAGGAGCGCAAGGACGAGGCCCAGCAGTTCGGGTGGACCGTGGTGACGCTCCCCTCGGTCATGGCCACGCACCTGACGGAGGTCATCCGCGCGCACGCCGACGAGCTCATCTCGCGCCAGGACGTGCAGAAGCTCATAGACGGGGCCTCCCAGACCAACGAGAAGGTGGTCGAGGAGCTGGTGCCGGCGCTCCTGTCGGTGGGCCAGGTCCAGAAGGTCCTCCAGAACCTCCTGCGCGAGCGGGTCTCCATCCGCGACATGCCCACCATTCTCGAGGTCCTGGCGGACCACGCCCCCATCACCCACGACACCGACCTGCTCACGGAATTCGCCCGGCAGAGGCTCTCCAGGGGCATCATCCGCAGCTACGTGACCCCGGCGGGGGAGCTTCCCCTGATGACCATGGGGGCCGACATCGAGGACGTCCTGGGGCGGAGCATCACCGAGACCGAACGCGGGGCCTACCTGAGCCTGGACCCCGACTCCGGGCAGAGGATCCTCAACGCAGTGAACAACGGGGTCCAGGTCCTCACCTCCCAGAACCTCCAGCCCGTGGTCCTCTGCTCGCCCATGGTGCGCAGGCACCTGCGGAAGCTCACCGAGCGCTTCATTCCCAACCTCGTGGTGCTCTCCCATTCGGAGCTCACCGCCACCACGCGCCTCAAGATCATGGGGGAGGTGACCTTCGCCTATGCGGATTAAGCGTTTCGCCGCCAAGGACCTCAGCCGCGTGGTCGCCCTCATCAAGGAGGAGTTCGGCCTCGCCGCGGTCATCCTCTCCCAGCGCCAGAACCCCGAGACCGGGGAGGTGGAGGTGACCGCGGGCGTGCGCGAGGAGGACATAGCCCCCGTGCCCCCCGCGCCGCCCAGGCCCTCTGTCCCGGCGCCGGGCGC
>JAITRL010000150.1 GCA_031288415.1 Deltaproteobacteria bacterium
TGCATTCCTCCCGCCCGGCGGCGCGGCCACGGCTGTCGGCGCGGCGGCACGTGGTCTTGCCGAAGCCGTCGGTCTTGCATTCCTGCCTCCCTGTCTCGCGGCCGCGGCTGTCCGTCTGGCGGCACGTGGTCTTGCCGCGGCCGTCGGTCTTGCAGTCAGTGCCGGCGAACGCCGGGGAACAGAAAACGGCCCCGGCCAGGAAGGCGGCGAGCAGGATCACGCGGGAAGTCATGGTTCTTGTCTCCTGACGGCGGCACGGTCAGAGGGCTGACAGGAAGGCCCCGCCCTTCCCTCCGCCGAAGGCGCCTGGCGCCGGGCGAGGCGGGCTGAGCGCGGCGGCGCGGCCCGTTTGCGGGCGCCGCGAGCGCTTTTCCCGCCTCCCGGCCGCCCCATGGCCCGAATGCCGTCCTCAAGCCTCCGCCTCCGCTTTCGCCCTGCGCCGCGGCCCTGACGGCCCCGTCTCAGGCGTTCCCTGTCCCTCTGGGAAGGTTTCTTCATGGCGGCAGGGGGGGTCATCAGGCGGCCTTGACCGCGCTCAGGCCCTTCTTGGCGGCCTTGCGGCTGCGGCTCCCCAGGGCGGAGGCCAGGCGCTCGGCCACTATGATGAGCGCCACGGTCGCGGTGAGCATTACCGTGGACAGGGCGTGGATCTCGGGGGTGACCCCGCGCTTCACCGAGGCGAAGATGAAGATGGGGAGGGTCACCGAGTCCGGGCCGTGGGTGAAGAAGCTGATGATGAAGTCATCCAGGGAGAGAGTGAACGCGAGCATGGCCCCGGCCAGGATGGCGGGGGCCAGCAGGGGGAGCGTCACCCGGGTGAAGCCGTAGGCGGGGCGGGCGTTGAGGTCCTTGGCAGCGAGCTCCAGGTCCTGGTCCATGGTGGCGAGCCTGCTCCGGACCGTCAGGGCCACGAAGGAGATCTGGAAAGTGACGTGGCCGGCGATGAGGGTGAAGAAGCCCATGTCGAACAGGGAAGAGAAGGCCCTGAGGAAGCTGAAGGCCATGGTCAGCGCGACCGCCATGATGATGTCCGGCACCACGATGGGGAGGTTCACGAGCAGGTCGATGACGCCCGGCTTCTTCATGCGGTGGAGCCCCAGGGCCAGGGCAGTGCCGATGACGGTCGCGATCAGGGTCGAGACGAGGGCCACGATCAGGCTGTTGCGGGCCGCCTCCAGGATATACTCGTTCCCGAAGAGCTTCCTGTACCAGTCCAGCGTGAGGCCGCGCCAGCTCAGGCCGTAGCGGGTGTCGTTGACGGAGAAGAAGACCACGGCGGCGGAAGGCACGTAGAGCAGGAAGATGCAGAACCAGGCGATCATGGACAGCGGCAGGCTCATGCGGAAGCGGCGCATCAGTACATCTCTCCCTTCCTGGTGAGCCTCGAGGTCTTGAACAGGGCGAAGCTCAGGAGCGTGAGGGCCATGAGGGCGATGCTGATGGCCGCCCCGAAGGGCCAGTCCCTGGCCTGGGAGAACTGGTGCTGGATGATGTTGCCCACGAACATGTACTTGGCCCCTCCCAGGATGTCGGTGACCACGTACATGGCCATGGCCGGCACGAAGGTTATCACCACCCCCACGTAGAGGCCGTGGACGGTCTGGGGGAGAATGGCCTGCTTGAAGACCATCCAGCGGTCCGCGTACAGGTCCTTGGCCGCCAGCGGAAGCCACCAGTTCATGCGTTCTATCGACGCGTACAGGGGCAGCGCCGTGAAGGGCAGGAAGGTGGTGATCATGCCGAGGTACACCGCGAAGAAGCCCGGGTAGAGGGGCGCGCCCGGCGGCTGGAGGGAGAGGAGCGAGGCGAGCTTGGCCAGAGGGTTGGCGGGCCCCAGGATCAGCTGCCAGGCGTAGGTGCGGATGACCACGTTGGTGCAGAACGGGACCGTGAGCATCACCAGCCACACGAAGCGCTCGAAGACGCTTTTCCGGGAGGCTATGTAAAAGCTTAAGGGGTAGGACAGGAGCACGCAGGCCGCCGTCGTGAAGAAGGCCTCCCTCAGGCTCCTGAGCATGATCAGCAGGAAGTCAGGGCTCCAGCCGAAGAGGTTGAAGCCGATGAGCCTCTTGTAGTTCTCCAGGGTGAACGTCCACTGAATGTTCCCGAACTCCCCCCTGGTGGCCGTGGAGAGGAGCACGAGGCTCACGCAGGGGGCGGCCAGGAACACCACGAGGCACAAGAGCCCCGGCAGCGCCAGGGCCAGGGTGAGGCCCCCGCGTCTGACGGAGTCGCCTCTGGCCGTGTTCCAGAAGCCCGAGAGGTCGTCCACTGGCACCTCCGCTGAGAGCCCCGCCGGGAGGCAGGGAGTCGCCTTACCCCGCCGTGCGGGGCCGCCGCGAGCTTTTTTCAGGCAGGCCCCGCAGGGCTTCCGAAACGCGCGCGGCCAAGGCGTCAGGGCGATCGGCCCGGCGGGGGCCCGCCGGGCGCCGGCCTGCGAAATGGCCGCGCCTGACGGCGAATGGCGTTTGTCTTGGGCCTTGCGCCTTTTGCGGATACGGGCGCGCGCCAAGCCTGCGGCCGCGGAGCCCGCGGCCGAAAGCCAAAGCCCGAAAGCCCGAAGCCGACGAGCCTGAAGACCGAAGCCCGAAATGCAAAGGCGAAAGCATGAGGCAACAGCTGGAAGGCCTTAAGCCTGCCCGCAGGCTCGACCGGCCCATGCCCGCTTAAGCCGTCACCCCTCCGGGGGAGGGCCGCCGTCTCTCAGGCCGTGCCGTACTCCGCCGGGCCGCCGTTGCCGGCGTCGGGCGCGGGGCCCGCCCCGGCCGGGCGGTCGCCCTGGCTTTCCAGGGTCACGAGTTCGGAGGGCTTGAGGTAAAGGGTGACTTCCTCGCCGGGCGCCCATTCGCGGGCGTGGTTGGGGGTGAGGACCTGGAGCCGCGAGAAGGCTTGCGCGCCCGGCTCCCCCCGGAAGGAGTTGCGCAGGGAGCACAGGAGTTCCACGTTGTAGCCGCGGTAGCGGGCCTGCTCCACGGTGGCCGTGAGGGTCACGAGGCCTTCCGAGTCCGCGGGCGGCTCCAGAAGGAGCGAGTCCGGGTTGATGAGCACGAGGGCCGTCTCCCAAGGGAGGGGCGAGCCCGAGTCAGCGGTCATGAAGGGGAGTTCCGCATGGCGCGGGTCGGCCTGGGACCGCTTCGCGCTGAAGATGTTGGCCTTGCCCATGAACTCCGCCACGAACGCGCTGTTGGGGCGCGAGAAGAGGCGGCGGGGGCGGTCCTGCTGCACTATGCGCCCGTCGTGGAGGATGGCCATGTCATTGGAGACCGTCATGGAGTCCTCGCGGTCGTGGGTGACCATCACGAAGATGGTCTTCAGGCGCCGCTGAAGCTCCAGGAGATCCTGCCCCACCTTGCTCTTGAGGTAGTCGTCCAAGTGGCTCATGGGCTCGTCCAGGAGGAGCACCTTGGGCTGGTTGACCAGGGCGCGGGCGAGGGCCACCCTCTGCTGCTGGCCTCCCGAAAGCTGGTCCGGGAAGACCTTCTCCAGGCCGGAAAGCTCCAGGGCTCGGATGGTCTCCGCCACCGTGGCGAGGCTTTTGGCGTTGAGGGTCTTCTTGGCCTTGAGCCCGAAGATTATGTTGTTGTAGACGTTGAGGTGCGGGAACAGCGCGAAGTTCTGGAAGACCGTGTTCACCGGCCGGGCCTGGGGCGGCAGCCTGGTGATGTCCTCGCCGTCAAGGAGGATTCTTCCCTCGTCCGGGTACTCCAGGCCGGCGATCAGGCGCAGGAGGGTCGACTTCCCGCAGCCTGAGGGCCCCAGGAGGGCGAAAAAGCTGTCAGGCTCTATGTGCAGGGATACCCCGTCCAGGACCTTTCCCCGGCGGGGATCGAAGGTCTTGGAGACGTTCTCGATGACGAGGCCTCCCGGAGCAGTGGCTGAGGAAACGGAAGAAGCGGAGTGGCGGGGGAGGGAGGGGGCCGCAGGCGCGGCCTCCTCCGCAGGGAGGGGGAGGGCGGGGACGTCCCGGTACTTAATAGTCGTGTGCGCCAATTGCTGTCATACGCCTCCTCAGTGTCCTTCGGACAGGGTATAGAAGAAGGGGAGACCGCCCATGGGCGGCCGGCCCGCCGGGCCTGGAGGCCCGGGGAAGCTTTCTAGAAAAGACAGGCCCACGCGGTTAGGACGTGCGGCCAGGACGGGTCCCTACAGGGACCGTTCCCGGAAGAACCGGCGCGGCTCGTGCCGCCCCGGCGTCAAGTATTCCGCTTCGCGTGAGAGCATCGTTTTTAGCAACCGCCTCGCCCCCCTTCGGGGAGAGGCTCCTATACTCTATATTCTGGACCTTATGTCGGCGTTCTCAGCCATTTGGGGCAACCAGCTATAGAAGCTCCTGGGGTATGGCCCGGCGCTCAGGCCGGGGTTCGGCTCGCGGCCCCGCAGGCGCGGGGCGAGTCTGGCGGGGAGGCTTGCGCTCCCGCAGGGTCCGGCAGGCCCCGTCGGGGGCGTTCCGGAGTTAGAACATATAGCACAGCGGCAGGGAAGATACAAGGGCGAAAGCCCTCGGGACCCTATTCGGGAAAAAGGGCGCGGCAGGCGCTACGGGCCCGGGCTTGCCGTTGCCGGGTCTGTGAGGGGGCCAGTCCCCGCGAGGGGGACCGGACCAGGAAACGGGGCGGGAAGGCCGCCCTCGCGCCTGGCCCCTGGGGGGGCGCCTGGGTCGGGCCTGCCTCTTTTTCCATTGACGCAATGATAAGTCCGGGCCCCCGTTTTGTCAAGCGCCTGCGCCCCCGGGCGGGCCGCGGCGGCCCGGCGGCGAGGGAGCCCTCCCGGCCTGATGAAGACGGGAGTCTCGGACTGGGAGGAGCGCGGCCGTCCCTGGCCGCCTTGACCCTTCCCTGGCCCTCCCGCATGGAAGCCGCAGGCGCGCGGCAGCTCCCTGCGGTTGCTTATCGGATTTAGCCCGGCCCGGCTTAAATCGCCTGAGAGGCGCCTGAGAGGCGCGGGGGCGGCGCGGGAGAGCCCGGGAGAGCCCGGGAAAGCCCGGGAGAGCCCGGGAGAGCCCGGGAGAGCCCGGGAGAGCCCGGGAAGGCATGGAAGATTCGGGCGGAAGCCCGGATATCCGTTCGGGGCGAAGATTCTGAGGCCAGGCGAGAGGCAGGGGCGGAGTCGCGGGCGGCTTTCGTGGCAAGGCCGGGGAAGAGGCGCGGGCGGCATTGGGGACGAGGACTCCCGGCCGGAAGGCAGGGCCTTCCGGGCCCCGGCCGGCGCCCAAGGCTGAGGCGAGCCGGCCGGTCCCGGCCCGCCGGGCCTTTTTCCGGGAGATTTCCCCTGCGGAATTTCTTGACACGGGAGCGCCGCCAAACTTAAAATGCCTCCCAGATCCGGATACGGAACAAGGTGCGATTCCTTGGCGGACCCGCCGCTGTAAGGGGGAGGGGGCGCGGAAGGGGCGTTTCGGCCCCGGCCACTGGGCCTGGAGGAACAGGCCTGGGAAGGCTTCCGCGCACCTGCTGAGCCCGAGCCAGAACACCTTCCGGACTCCCCGCGCCCTCCAGGGCCCAGGGGGCGCCGTAGGCGGTCGACGGCAAAGACCCCTCTTGGACTTAAGAGACTTAGGTCCGGGCGGGGTTTCTTTTTGCCCCCCGCCTGCCGGACCCGGCAAGCTCTTGCAGCAGCGGCCGCGAGGCCCGAAGGAGGCATGTTTTGTTCAAGCTAGCCGAGCACAAGACCACGGGGAAGATGGAGACGGCCGCCGGGGCCACGACTTTCCTGTCCATGGTTTACGTCCTGGCCGTCAACCCCATCATCCTGTCCCAGTCGGGCATGCCCGTCGACGCGCTTTTCACCGCCACGGCCCTGGCGACCATCATGGCCACGGTCGTCATGGCCGTCGTCGCGAACCTCCCCTTCGCCGTGGCCCCCGGCATGGGCCTCAACGCCTTCTTCGTGGTCCTGGTCACCCAGATGGGCATGAGCTGGCAGGCCGCGCTGACCGCGGTATTCGTCTCCGGGGCCCTGTTCGTGCTTCTCTCGCTGTCGCCCCTGCGGGAGAAGGTCCTGCGCGAGGTGCCCAAAGGCATCCAGCGCGCGATAGCGGCCGGCATCGGCCTCATGATCGCCCACATCGGCCTCAAGAACTCCTTCGTCATCACGGTCGACCCCATGGGCATGTACACGCTGGGCCATATCACCGAGGGGCCCGCGCTCCTGTGCGTTATAGGGCTCTTCGTGACGGCGGCCTTCCTGGCCATGCGCCTGAGGTTCGCCCTGCTCGTCGGCATCATCGTCACGACGATCATCGGCATTCCGATGGGCGAGACCGACGTCTCCGGGCTGTCCGGGGGAATCGTGGCCCTCCCGCCGTCGGTGGCCCCCCTGCTCTTCCAGTTCGACTTCTCCGCCGTCGCGAGCGGGGCCTTCTGGGGGGTGGTCCTGACCCTTCTCTTCATGGAGGTGTTCGACGGGCTGGCGGGCTTCATCGGGCTCTTCACGGTCATGGGAAAGGATGCCGAGCTCTACCGCTACAAGCTGGGCAAGGCCTTCATCGCCGACTCCATCGGCGTGGTCCTGGGGGCCGCGGCCGGCGTGTCCCCCAACACCACCTACGCGGAGTCGGGTTCGGGGGTGGCCGCGGGCGGAAGGACCGGGTTCACTGCCCTCACGGTCGCGGCGCTTTTCGCCGCGTGTCTCCTGCTCTCCAAATTTTTCCTCATGATCCCCATGGCCGCGGTGGCCCCGGCCCTGGTCCTGGTCGGCCTCCTCATGATGGGCTCGCTTCTGGACCTTGACTTCGCGGACTTCACCGAGTCTTTCCCGGCCATCGCGATAATCGTCATCATCGCCTTCACCCTGAGGCTTTCCGACGGCATGGCCATCGGCTGGCTTCTGTTCATCCTTATGAAGCTCATCGCGGGCAAGAGGAAAGAGCTGACCACGACCGTCTGGGTGGTGGGGGCGCTCTTCCTCGCCAAGGAGATCCTGGCCCCCTGAGGTCAGGGAGACTCCAGGGCCGTCACCGAAAGTTTCGTAGTCGTTCAGGCGCCCTTGCCGGCCAGGCGCTTCCGGCCGAAGGTAGCGCGGCCGAGCGCTCACCTCCCTGAAGGGGAGGCCTTCAGCGGCCTCCCCTTCGGCGGCTTTTCATAAGGCTGCCTTCCCGGCTGGGCGGGGCAGACACATGGTATAATGCTAGATAGACGGCGCTACCTGGATGGCGCTCGTGTCGTCATGCGATTCAGGCAGCCTGCGGGAGGGCAGGGACACGATCAGCTGCCGGGAACCGGCTACGGGGCGGAGGGGCCGGCCTTCCGGACCTCCCCGCTGGACTGGCCGGCGGAGGCGCTCCGGACGCGGGCCGCGTGACGGGTCAGGCAAGAAAGCCGGCGCCTGGAGGCTCCTGCCCGGCTTAGGCGGGCTCTCGGAAGGATAACGAGAGGGGCTGCGGGGAGGGGACGGCTACGGCATATCGATGGGTTGCCGCCTTTTCGGCCATGTCCGAAAACCGTTTTGCGGCAGCCGCCCTGACTGTCCCCGCGCGCGGCGGTACAGGAACTTTTATAAGAAGGCGCTAACCGGCCGTGAGTTACGGCGCCTGCGCCGTTGACGGTACAGGCGACAGCGCCGGCCCGGCTGGAGGCAACCCGATGGACCTCTTTCCCAACGCGAATTTTTCGTTCGAAGAGATCAGAAAAAGAGGCTTAAATTACGTTGACAAGACGGAACACGCGCTTAGGCTGTTGACCGACTATAACGACACAACAAGTTTTTTGCTTTCCAGGCCCAGGCGATTCGGGAAGTCGCTGTTCCTGTCCACTCTCTAAAGCGCCCTGGAAGGCAAAGGCGAGCTGTTCGACGGCCTCGCGATGAACCGGGGGAACTACGGATTCGAGAAGTTCCGTGATCCGTATCGACATGAGCGCGGTGAGCGCCTCCAGCTTTGACGCGTTCAACCGCGGCATGTACCGGCTAATCGCCGAAAACAGCCTCAGGGCCGGGATCCAGGCGGACCTGTCCGACCCGTCGTTCATCGGAAACATGGCGAGCCTCGTCTCGGCCCTGCACTTCGGCACCGGCGGCAAGGCGGCGGTCCTCATAGACGAGTACGACAAGCCGATCCTGAACGAGCTTGGCTACAGACAGTTCGTGGATGGCATAGTCAAGATCTACAATGAGCTGTTCTCATTGCTCAAGTACGAGGTAGGCGACGGAACGATCGGGTTCGTATTCCTGACCGGGGTCACCAAGATCTCGCACGCTTCCGTCTTTTCCGGCGGCGACGATGTCATCGACGTCTCTCTCGATCCCCTGTTCGCCGACGTCTGCGGATTCACCAAGGAGGAGATCAGCCGTCATTTCTCCGGGAGCCTTGAGGCCATTCTGCCCTTGAAGGACGGGTCAGGCGGCATGATCGACAGCCTGGATCGGCTTCTCGCCAGGATCTACATGAAATACGACGGATACTCCTGGGACGGCATGACCAAGGTCATAAACCCGTTCTCCATGATAAATTTCCTGAAGACGCGCAAATTCCATGATTTTTGGTTTCAAACAGGGACACCCGCATTCCTTGTCAAGCTGGCCCGCAAGCAGAAGGGCGACGTGAATTTCCTTGCCCTGGAAGACACGCCTTTGTCGATACAGACTCTCAATGCGGTTTCCGTGAACAATCCGGCCCTTGTGCCGCTCATGTTTCAGGCCGGCTACCTCACCGTGAAAAGCTTCCGAGACGATGACTCACTTATCCTTGGTATCCCGAACGGCGAGGTCAGGCAGGCTTTCGCCCGGCTGACCCTCAACCTTCTCACGGACGATGAAGCCGACGCTTTAAAGACCATGCTGGCCGATGACATCCGGAAGGCGATCATTTCGGGCGATGACGGCGAGATCCGCGACAGCCTCGTTAAAATCATAAACTTCAGCATGTACGAAAACATCAAGCCGAACGAAGGATTCTATAACGCCCTTTTTACCGGGGCCTTCGTCGTCTCCGGGTTGGACGCGTGGCCGGAAAGATCGGCCGCCGACGGGAAACTTGACATTTTCGTGAAGCTGCCGACCGATACCGTCAGGATATTCGAGCTGAAATACGCCAAGACGCCGGATGAAACGGATGCTTGCGTAAAAAGCCCAAGAACAGCCTGGCGGCAGGAATTGCCGGAACGCCTTCATCGCCAGGGGGCTTACGGTGCACGAGCTGATCGTGGTCGTGGCGGAACGGCAAAGCGTGTTCGTCAAAACCAACGGCATATTCGACAAACCGACGGTCCGCGGCTAGCCGCGCGGCCGGTCGCCGTCGACGCCCCTGACTCGGCGGCCTTGGCAAGGGAAAATCCTCATCCCTGCTTTCCGGCCCCGCCGGTCGCCGCAAGCCGCGTCATTGCTTCAGGCCCTGACGGTCGCCGTCGCGGCCTGTAGGCCGGCAACCGGCGCCGAGGCCTGATGGAATCCCGTTTCCGGAGCCCGGGGGCTGTCATGGCTCCGGGCTGAAGTCGCGGGGCGCCGGGCGGCTGAATTGAGCCGACGGGCCGGGGGCCGCCGGGAGTTTCCGGCAAAGACATGGCCTGCGGCCTCAGACGGCCCCGGCCTCTTCAGGGAGGCGACTGCAAAGCATCACGGAGAGCCCTTCCTTGAGCCGCCTGCGCCCGGAGTTGATGTCGGCCCGCGCGGAACGCTTCAGGTTCGGCAAATCCCTGTTTTTAGGCGGCCCCGTCTTCAGCTGCGGCAAAGGGCTGTGGCCCGCTTGTACCGCGCTGGCTCCTTCATGCGGCAGGCTTGGATTGTCCCCCTCGGAGAAAACCGAGGCAATACATACGCTTTGATTCTGGCGGATGATTGTTTTCCTTGCCGCAGGGATGCCTTATCCGGCGGGACCGCGGCCAAAACCTGAAGCCGGGGCGCCCGAAACCGGAAGACGGGGAAGAGTCACGGGAATAGCGGGTGCGGCAACGTTGTGACGACGTCGGCAGCGGCGGAGCCGCCGGCCATGTGTGAGGCAAGGCCGGCAACGCAGGCCATGCGGAGGCCAGCCCGGCGCCGCCGGCAACGTGGGCCGCAAGGGCGGCCACTCAGGAGACGCGGGAGGCGAGGGCGAACCCTCCGGCGACGAGGGAGGTTAAGCCGATGCCGCAGGCAACGAGGCCGGCAAGTTCGGCAAAGATGGCATGACCCGCGTACGAGGTCGGCTGCAGCCGGAAAGGCGGCGTTTGCTGTCCCCGCCGTCCCGATGCCCGGTCAGAAAGCTCCTGCTTCGGCATAGGTTGCCTTGCCTTGCCTAGCTGAGCTTGCCTCGCTCGGGCTGGCCTGGGCTTGGCCGTTTCAGCCTGGCCGCGCCCGGCCCTTGTCGGCTGCGGGGACCTTGCCGGGAAGCGCCGCCTCCCGGCAGTCGGGGCGGCGGCGAACCGGGCGGTCCAACTTCTTGATTATCTTGACAATCAAGGTACAATCCAACTGCAATCAAGTCGCCCCCGGAACCGCTTCCCGCCGGCCCCGGCATCGGCCGGGCCAGGCTTCCGGTCTTCCTCCGGTTTCGGGGGGGTCTTTCCTGCCCGCCCCGTGGGAGGCGGCGGGCTGTTGAGAGTCAGGCCTTATATCAGCGGCCCTCCCGGAAGGCAAGTGGGGCCGGCGGCGGGGCGACCAGGGCCGTTTGGCCCCTTGCGCCCGGAGGTTTTCGCCAGGTGACGACGGTTTTGGCTGAGGCGGCGGGCCCGGCGGCTCGCGTGAGGGAAATGGGCGGAAGGCTCCTTGCGGCGGGAGGGGCCGTCAGGGACTATGCCCTTGCCTCCCTGGGCCGCCTGAAAGGCCCGCTTCCGGAAAGCGCCGACGTGGATCTCGTGGCCTTCGGGGTGTCGTTTCCGGAGCTTTTAGAGGCCTTGGAGCCTTGGGGCCTCGTCCGCAGGATCCTCCGCAGGGAAGGCGGCCCGGAGGCCCCCAGGACGGGCCTCGCCGCCCTGCGGCGCGGCCGCGCGCGCCTGGAATTTTCCCTGCCGAAAGGGGCTCCGCCTGAGCCGGGCGAGCATTTCGGCCCGGCCGCCCTGTTCAGGGACGCCGCCGGGAGGGACTTCACCGTCAACGCCGTATACTACGATCCCCTGGAAGACAGGCTGCTGGACCCCCTGGGGGGCCTCGCCGACCTGCGGGAAGGAAGGCTCAGGCTCTGCTCCCCCCGGGCCTTCCGGGACGATCCGGTCAGAATGCTGCGGGCCATGTCGCTTTTGGCCAGGCGCCCCTTCGCGGCGGGGGGGGATGTCCTGGCCGCCGCCGGGCGGCACGCCGGCCTTCTGCCCGGCGCCCCCCCCGAGCGCTCCTGGCGGGAGTGGAGGCTCCTGGCCGAAAGCCCCAGGCCGCACCTGGGGCTCACCTTCCTGCGGGATTCGGGGCTCCTGTCCGCCTACCCGGCCTTGGACGCCTTGAGGGCCCTGCCTCAGTACCGCCACTTCCATCCCGAGGGGAGCGTCTGGAACCACTCCGTCCTGGCGGTCCAGGCCATGAGCCGGATCGCTCCCCAGAAAGGCGCGAGAAGGGCGGTCCTCTCCCTCGCCGCCCTCCTCCACGATGTGGGCAAGACCTTAGCGGCCAGGTCCGCCCAGGCCAAGGACGGCTGCCCTCTGGTCATCTACCCTGACCACGCGGCCAAAGGGGTTCCCGTGGCCAGGGAGTTCCTCAGGTCCATAGGCGCCCCGGGAGCCGTAGTGCGGGCCGTGACGAAGCTCACGGCCCGGCACATGGATCTCGCCTTCAAGGCCTTCGAGCCGGCCGTGCTCCGCCGCACGGCGCGGGGCCTTGCCCCCGATGCGGATCTCGCGGACTTCTGGGCCATCGTCGCCTCCGACTGGAACGGCCGGAGCCCTTGGCCCGAGAAGTTCCCCCTGAGCCTCGAAGAGTTTCTGGAGCCAGTGGGCGGCAAGACCGGGGCGGCCCCGGACCTCGTCACGGGCCGCGATATCCTGGAGGCTTTCGGGATTGGCGCGGGCCCCGAGGTGGGAAGGCTCCTGAAGCTCGCCAGGGAAGCGACGGACGATGGGCGGGTAAGCAGCCGCGAGCAGGCGCTCGCGTGCCTGGCCGCCCGCCTGAGAGGCGAGGAGGCCCTGGGCTAAGGGTCTGTTTACGGCGGCCTGGAGGCCGCGGCCTTGGCCGGCCGCCTGGAATTCCCGGCGCGAGGGCCCGTTTTCCCGGCAGCCTGGAAATCGCGGCGCGGCCTTGGCCGGCCGCCTGGAAGCTTCGGTCCCCTGTCCCTTGGCCGGCCGCCGGTAATTTCCGGCGGGGGAGCCCGGTTTTCCGGCAGCCTGGAGGCCTTGGGCCGCAGGCCCTGTTCCGGCCGCCTGGAAGCTTCCGTCCCCTGTCCCTTGGCCGGCCGCCGGTAATTTCCGGCGAGGGAGCCCGGTTTTCCGGCGGACTGGCCGGGACCTGAGGCTGGAAACTCAGCTTTTGGATTGCAGGGGGGTCAGGCGACAATCCCTGCGCAAGGGCGCGGGCGGAATCCGGCGCTTGACGGCGGTCCCGGCCTGCCTGCAGGCCTCTTGGCGGAGGCGGCGCGAGACTTCCGGGCGGAGGCGGAGCGAGGCGCCCTGAGGCGGCGGCGGGGCCTGCCGCCGCGGGAGGCCCGCCTCAGGGTTTCAGGCGGGGCCTTGCCTTATTCCCCTTTGCGCGGCGGGCCCTTGCGGGCTATAATGGCACCGTCCCATGCACGGGCTTTTTCCAAAAAAGGCGGTTAACCATGACCAGCGTGGCGGTGGTAGGCACCCAGTGGGGGGATGAGGGCAAAGGCAAGGTCGTGGACCTCCTTACCGAGGAGGCCGACCTTGTGGTGAGGTTTCAGGGGGGGAACAACGCCGGCCACACCTTGGTCGTGGGGGCCGAGACTTACGCCCTGCACCTGATACCCTCGGGCATCCTCCATCCCGGCAAGGCCGCCCTGATCGGAAACGGCGTTGTGGTGGACCCTGACGTGCTCATCGGCGAGATCGAGGCTCTCAGGTCCCGGGGGGTGGAGGTGAACCCCAGGCAACTCACCGTGAGCGCCTCCGCCCACGTGATCATGCCTTACCACAAGGCCCTGGATGCCGCCCGGGAAAGCCCGCTCCCCGGCCCCGGGGGAGAGGGCAGGGTGTTCATCGGAACGACGGGCCGGGGCATCGGGCCGGCCTACGAGGACAAGGCTTCGCGCCAGGGCCTCCGCATGCGTGACCTGCTTGACCCCGCCGCCTTCGCGGCCAGGGCCAAGGCGGCCCTCCTGGAGAAGAACGCCCTGTTCACGGCCCTGTACGGGATCCCGGCGATGGGCCTCCCGGAACTCGAGGCCCTCCGGGCGGGCTGGGCCGCCAAGCTCGCGCCTTTCATCGGGGATGCGCGGCCCGCGCTCTGGAAGGCCGTCAGGGAAGGCAGGCACGTGCTTTTCGAGGGGGCCCAGGGAGCGCAGCTGGACATAGATCACGGCACCTACCCCTACGTCACCAGCTCCACCACCTTGAGCGGCGGGATCTGCGGGGGCTCCGGGACCGCGCCGCGGGACATAGGCACGGTCCTGGGACTCGTCAAGGCCTACACCTCCCGCGTGGGGGAGGGGCCCTTCCCGACCGAGATCACGGGCCCGGCGGGGGATGCCCTGAGAGAGGCGGGCCGCGAGTACGGGACCACCACCGGAAGGCCCAGGCGCTGCGGCCACCTGGATGCCGTGGCTGTGCGGACCGCCGCGGCCCTCTGCGGGATCACCTCGCTCGCCGTCACCAAGCTGGATGTGCTCTCCGGCCTGGGCCCGCTGAAGATCGCGCGCGCCTACCGCCTGGACGGCTCCGAGATCGACTTCATGCCGCAGGACATCAGGGATCTGGAGCGCTGCGAGCCGGTCTACTGGGATTACGCGGGTTTCGCGGAGGACATCTCCCGCGCCAGGCTGATCACCGATCTCCCCAAGGGCGCGCGCGAGTACCTGGAGGGCGTCGAGGAGCTCTGCGGGGCCCCCCTGGGCCTCGTGTCAGTGGGCCCGGAGCGCGGCGAGACCATAATACTGGAGAGCTTCTTCTGAGGGGCGCGGCCGGCAAGGGGCCCGTTCACGCGCAGCGAAGGCCTGTGAGCATGGATGACAAGCGCTTCGACGAGCTGGAAGCCAAGCTTGAGATCTACAAGAGCACGCTCACCGAGATCTATGAGCGTTACGACCAGAAACTCGAGGAGCTCAGCCTTGTCCGGCGCCTGGGGGATGCGCTCAGGACCACGCTCTCGGTGGAGAGCCTGGCCTCGTCTTTGATGAACGCCGTGGCCCACGAGGTCATCGTGGACCGGATGTCCCTGCTCCTGCGCGACCCCGGGGACGCGGCCCCCTCGGCCCTGCGCCTCAGGGCCGCCTACTGGACCGATTCCGAGGAGTTCCGGTTCCATGAGGGAGCCGACGCCCCTTTGTGGCCCATGGACGCCTTCGCGGCCCTGGAGCCAGGCGCGGGGCCGCCCAGGCTCCTGAACCTGCCGGAGGCCCCGGCCTCGGCCGATCCGCTGGCCCGCGAGGGCGAGGGTCCCCGGGCCCTGGTGATAGCCCCCTTCCTGGTGCGGCACAGGTTCCTGGGGGTGATGGTGCTCTCCCGGGCTGCCGGGCACCCCTTCTCGCCCGAGCACGGGCACATGCTCTCCATCATGGCCGACCAGGCCAGCGCCGCCCTGAACAACGTGCAGCTCTTCGACGACCTGTCCTCGGCCAACGCCAAGCTCATAGAGAGCGAAAGGAGGGCCCGGGAGAGCTCGAGCTACCTGGAGCGCCTCTTGGAGACCGCCAACGACGCGATCATCACCATAGACGGGAGGGGCCTCATCACTTACGCCAACCGCAAGACCGGCCAGTGGGGCTGGTCCAAGAGCGAGCTTCTGGGGCGCGATTTCCGGCTGCATCTGGAGGACGACCGCGCCCTCGCCGACTGGCGCCCCGGGGCGCCGCCCCCGGCCGACCGCACCTACGAGGCGGTCCTCCTGAACGCCGCGGGGGAGCGCCGCACCGTGCTCATCTCCACCTCCAGCGCGGGGGAGCCTGGCGGCGGCGGGGCCGAGAGCTGGATGCTCATGGTGAGCGACCTCACGGAGCGCCGGCAGCTCGAGCGCCAGCTGCTGCATTCCGAAAAGCTCGCCTCCATCGGCATCCTGGCGGCCGGGGTGGCCCACGAGGTCGGGAACCCCTTGAGCACCATCTCGGGCTACGCGCAGATCCTGGGGGCCGGGGTGGAGGATGAGGAGGAGCGGCGCGAGTACATCCATGCCATCCTCACCCAGACCGGGCGCATCCAGAAGATCCTCAAGGAGCTTCTGGACTACTCCCGGCCCAGCCGCGGGATCTCCGAGACTCTGGATCTCGCGGAGCACGTGCCCAAGGTCATGCGCATGCTGGAGGCCCAGCGGGTGTTCTCGCGCATCGGGACCGAGTACCGCCTGGACGAGGCGCGCGCCCCCCACCTGGTCACCCTGGACAGGGACCATCTGGCCCAGGTGGTGGTGATAATCGCCATGAACTCCGCCCAGGCCATGGCAGGCCAGGAGGAACCCCGGCCCAGGTTCACGGTGGCCCTCTCCCGGGAGCCCGGCCGCGTGGTCATGACCCTTTCCGACAACGGCCCCGGCATGCCCGAGGACGTCAGGCGCCGCGTCTACGACCCCTTCTTCACCACCAAGGGCCCGGGGCAGGGGACCGGCCTGGGGCTGGCCATCTGCCAGCGCATCGTCGACAGCTACCGCGGGAGCATCGAGCTGTCCACGGCTCCCGGCGAGGGCGCCGCCTTCGCCATCAGCTTCCCCGAGGCCCTCACCCCGTGAGCGCGCCCGCCCACATCCCCGGAGCCCCCGGAGCCGCCCCTCATATCCTCATAGTGGACGACGAGGAGCATATCCGCCGCATCATGAGCATCATGCTCACCAAGCGCGGGTACCGCTGCACCACGGCCGCCGGCGGGGAGGAGGCCCTCAGGATCGCCGGGCGCGAGGGCGTGGACGCCGTGCTCACGGATCTCATGATGCCCGGCCTGGACGGCCTGGGGCTGCTGCGGCGCCTCAAGGAGTGCGATCCGGACGTGGTGGTCGTGGTGGTGACGGCCTTCGCCACCATGGAGACGGCCATCGAGGCCATGAAGGCCGGGGCCTACGACTACATCTCCAAGCCCTTCAACGAGGACGAGATAGCCCTCGTCCTGGAGAAGGCCCTGGAGCGCAAGCGGCTCATAGCCGAGAACCGGAGGCTCAAAAAGGAGATAGGCGAGCGGGAGGACTCGGGCTCCTTTCTGGGCGAGAGCCCGGCCATGCGCCGCGTCTTCGGCATGATAGCCAAGGTGGCCGAGACCAAGGCCACGGTCCTCATCACCGGGGAATCGGGCACCGGCAAGGAGCTGGCCGCCCGGAGCATCCACATGAACGGCCCGCGGCGCGAGCGGCCCTTCGTCGCCGTCAACTGCGGGGCCATCCCGCAGAACCTCATGGAGAGCGAGTTCTTCGGTCACGTGCGCGGGGCCTTCACCGGGGCCGACAAGGCCAAGACGGGCCTGTTGAGCGAAGCCGACGGGGGCACGCTGTTCCTGGACGAGATCTCCGAGCTCCCGCTCGAGATGCAGGTGAAGTTCCTGCGGGTCCTCCAGGAAGAGGAGTTCCGGCGCGTGGGCGAGAACGCCCCCCGCAAGGTGGACCTGCGGGTCCTGGCCGCCACCAACAAGTCGCTTCCGCAGGAGATCAAGGAGGGGCGCTTCCGCGAGGACCTTTACTACCGCCTCAACGTCGTGCGCATCGAGCTGCCGCCCCTGCGCGAGAGGCGCGAGGACATCCCCCTCCTGGCCCGGCATTTCCTGGCCGAGGCGGTGGCCAAAAACGGCCTTGCCCCCAAACGCCTCCTCCCCGCGGCCGTCAAGCTGCTCGCGGAGCAGAACTTCAGCGGGAACGTCCGCGCCCTCCGGAACATCCTGGAGCAGGCGGCCGTCATGAGCGACGGCGAGAGCATAGGGCCCGGCGATCTGTTTTTTGCCGCCGACGGCGCGCCTTCCGGGGCGGCGCCCGCCGCCTTCGCGGGAGGGGATGCGCCTTCGGTGCTGCTCCCCCCCGGCATGACCGACCTCAAGGAGGCGCTCAGGCAGGTCACCGCCGAGACGGAAAGGGCGATAATCTCCAACGCCCTGAACGCCGTGAAGGGCAACCGCACCCAGGCGGCCCTGCTTCTGGGCCTCTCCCGCAGGGCCCTCATCACCAAGATGCAGCTCTACGGCCTTGACGCGGCGCATCCCCGCGCCGTGCCGCCGGGGGCCTTCGGTCGCTTTCCCCCTTCCCCCAAGCCC
The DNA here is from genome assembly GCA_031288415.1 of Deltaproteobacteria bacterium. Taxonomy (GTDB): domain Bacteria; phylum Desulfobacterota; class Desulfarculia; order Adiutricales; family Adiutricaceae; genus JAIRZX01. The sequence goes on from JAITRL010000150.1 coordinate 17,223, forward strand.
GGCGGGGACCCTGAAGCCGGCTGAGGGCGCGGCAGGCTCCCGCGAGGCCTCTGCCCTGAGCGGCGCCGCTGGAGCGCCGGAGGCCGGCAAAGGCGCGAGGGGCGGCCCAGGCCTGCGCGGCGGGCCTGTGATGCCCGAGGGGCTTGCCCAGGGCCTGCGGCGGCGCCCGCCGGGCCCGGGCCTGCGCGCCCCGCAAGGCCCCTCCGGCCTTCCGCCCCTGCCGCAAGCCCCGCGCTCCCCCCGGCCCCGTTCTCTCCCCGCTTCCCTGGCCGCCAAGCCTTCCCGCCTGCCCAGGCCGTCATGTCCTTGAGGAGTCGCAGCATGTTCAAAGGAATCCAGTCAAGGGCCGATCCCAGGTACCGGGGCGACGTTTTCTGCCGTTGGGACTTCGCGATCTCTCTGGTCCAGAGGCTCGTGGAGCTGGCATTTCTCGCCGGGGCCCTGTTTTTCCTGGCCGACGCGTGCTGGAGGCTGGGGCAGGCGATTTTTGCCGGCTCGGCGGGCGAGATCCTGGGAGCCTTCTTGCTGGTCACGGCCTTCGGGATTGTCCGGGCGCCGGCGGGCCTGGCGAGGATCTGCCTGGAGCGGGACTTCGGGCTCGACCCCCGGCCGCTGCGGGCGAGGGCAGGCGAGAGGTTCTTGGACTTCCTGTTCTTCCTTCCGGTGGGGGCCTTGGGCACGCTGGCCCTCCACGCGGCCCTCCCGGTGATGGGGGCCTTGGCATGGGGGCTGTGCTGCCTCACGCTCTTCTGGCTGGCGCTCGCCCTGTGGCTCATGAAGCCCAGGCTCACGGCGCTCGCGGACCGCCGCCTCCGGAAGCCGGCGCCAGGCGAGATCCCGCCGGACACCGGCAGGCGCCTGGAGCTGATCTCGACCGGCTCAGCCAAGATCACCGTGGATGACATCTTGATCTCGACGGCCTTCCGGCCGGGCCTGGCCGCGCCGTTCCCCATGGCAGGCAAGATCATCGTCCCGGAAAAGGCCTTGGCCGCCTTCCCCCCCAAGGCCCTGGAGGCGCGCATTGCGGCGGCCGCCCTCGAGAGGCTGGTGTCCGCCTCCCGGAACCTGACTGTCCTGCGCTTCTTCAGCATGGCCCTGGCGGCTCCGGGCTCCCTTATCCTTCTCAACTCCGTCGGCCTGTTTTTCGGCTACCCGCTGGCGGCCACCCCAGGCCTGGCGGGCCTGATCTGGGCCGGGGGCTGGGGCGCCTTCTGGTTCTCGGAGCTGGCCGCGCTCTTCGTGGAGCGCGCGGTCTCGGCCAGGCTCTTGGCCACGGTGGCGGCGATCACCATGGACGCCAGGAGCCTGTTCGAGAGCATCGAGCTTATGGCCCGATGGAACCTGGACCCGGCCAGGCAGACGCCGCTGCTGGACTTCTTCAGGCCCCGCCAGAACCCGATCTCGCAGTTCGAGGCCATCAAGGCGGCCATCACCGAGATGGTCGCGGCGGCCTCCAGCCGCAGGGAGAAGGCCGGCTCCGCCCCCCCTTCTTCCGGGAACGGCAAGGCGCCCGCCGGCAAAGACAACGGCCTCGGGGGCGCGGCGGCGGCCCCTGCCGACGGGGAAAACAGCGCGGACGGTTCCGCCGCGGGAAAAAGCCAGGCAGGGAAAGCCGCGGAGGCCTCCGAGGCCAAGGAGGGCACGGACACGGGAGCCGCCGGTTCCGGCGGGAGCGGACGGAAAAACTGAAGCGTCGGCGGGTCGTCTTTCAGGCGGCCGGAACGGCTCCGGAACCCTTACGGCAGGGAACCTTGGGGAAAGCCCGCCGACTGAGCCGGTCGGGAAGGCAGACTCTGTCTGCCGAGATGCCGGCGGGCCGGAGGCGTTCGCCGGAGAGGCTCAGGCGGGCCGATGGCGAATCACCGAATGAAAGCCGGAAAGTCAACAGGGTTTTCCGTGAGCCCGCCCTCAGACGCCGGAGAGTCGCGGGAGAGCGGATGGGGCTTCTTCAGAGCGCGGGCGTGATACTGGAGGCGCTTGGGCCGCATGTGCCTGAAGCCGTTTGACATGAAGCGGCCTGCGCGGGCCCGTCAAGGAATGTCAGCCCTGTGAGGCTCCGGAGAAACGGCTTGTCGGAATCGCGTGATTTGCAAGGGATATTGCCGTTCGGGCAGCCGAACCTGCAGGCGCCTCGAAGAGGCGGTGCCGCTGCAGCTTGTCAGTTTGCGATGTTTTCCGGGCCGCCCGACAGGCGCCGTCCGTTCGGCGTTCTGATCCGTCGCCGCCGTATCCGAGTCAAGGCTCGTTGCCGCCGAAGCGGCGTTGCGGATCATCGTCACGGCATCGGCCCTGAGGATCATCGGTGCCGTATCGGGGCCGGGAGCATTGATGCCGTATCGGCCCTGCGGATCATCGGCACTGTAGCGGCGCCGGGATCATTTTGCCGTTTCGCCCCTGCGGATCATCGGAACTGAGCGGCGCCTGGGTCATTTTGCCGTATCGGCCCTGCGGATCATCGGCACTGTAGCGGCGCCTGGGTCATTTTGCCGTATCGGCCCTGCGGATCATCGGCACTGTAGCGGCGCCGGGATCATTTTGCCGTATCGGCCCTGCGGATCAACGTTGCCGTATCGGCCCTGCGGATCATCGATGCCGTATCCGCCCTGCGGATCATCGGCACTGTAGCGGCGCCTGGGTCATTTTGCCGTATCGGCCCTGCGGATCAACTTTGCCGTATCGGCCCTGCGGATCATCGATGCCGTATCCGCCCTGCGGATCATCAATGCCGTATCCGCCCTGCGGATCATCGATGCGGTATCGGCCACGGTAACATCGGTTCCGTATCGGCCGCGGGATCCTCGATGCCGTATCGGCCACGGGATCCTCGATGCCGTATCGGCGCCGCGGCCCGTCGTCGCGTTGGCCGAGCCGCCGGCCATCGCCGCGGCAACCGCCCTGCGTCTTATAGACGCCGTTTCGGCGCCGGAATCATCGATGCCGTTTCGGCGCCGGAATCATCGGCGCCGTATCGGCGTTGCAGTTCTTCGCCGCGGAATCAGGGCCGCTGAAGGGGAACGCCAGGTTCAGCGCGGCCGCATCGCGGAGACAGGATCGGCGCCGCGGGGCAACTTACGGCGGCGCCTGGCCTCGGAAGCGGATTAGTCAGGCTTTAAGACCCTGGATCTTTTCCGCTTCCAAGCTCCGCAAGATTTTGGGAGGCAAGGCCATCATGGGATTTCGCGCGGGATCATCGCGGCGGGGCGGCCGCGCCTGGGGGCGTCTCATGGAGGGCGAACCGGGAGCGGCGCGCCGGAGCGGACGGCGGCGCCCGGAAAAGCCGCCCTGCCGCGCCGATCGAACCGCCACGGGCCCAAGAGCCGCGGGAACGGCCTGCAACTCGGGGGTATGTGCCGAAAAGGGCCGGACCTTGCTGAACCCGCGGGAGGACTTGCCGCCTGCGGCCGGAAAGCCGACGGCCCGGGGCAGGGAACCGCCAGCTGCGGCGAATCGGCCGCGAACGGAGGCGAACAGCCGTGAACAGCCTCTGAAGGCCGCGGCATGAGCTTCAGTCAATTGCGGGAGCCTGGACAGGACAAGGCCTGCTGAAGAGGGAATCCCTCTGCTGAAAAGGGAATCTCCTGCCGCCTGTACCTTCCGGCATGTGCCGCCTCCTTCCCGGGCCTGCCGGTTGCCTCGCCTGGGGCCGCGGCGAGCCGGGTTCAGCCGCGGCAGGTGTTCTCCGGGCTGCCCCGCTTTGCCGGCGCGAGGGCGCGGAGCAAGGCCTGCGCGGGGCTTGCCCCCGGCAAGGGCGGCAGGCGCGGGACATGCGCCTGGTTGCGGAAAGCGCTCCCGCTCGGCAAACGGCGAAAACGGTGGCCGCCGCGGCAGGCGGCTTGCAAAGCCTTGCGCGCGGCAGGCCCGTGACATGCGGCGGGTTTTCCGCTGTCCCGTCGGAACAGGCGGCGGCCTGCGGGGGGCCTTCCGGCGGCGCTGAAACTGTTCGCTCCCGCCGCTTCGCGCTTGAAACGTCTCCGCCCTCGTTCAAGGCCTTCCTGAGGAGGCCTTGCGCGGTCGGGCGGCGGCAGCCGGGCAGTCCGTGCGCGGCCAAGGGGGTTCCTGCTTTTCCAGGGGCGGGAGGAGGGAGGCTTCCGGGGCACCGGCGGCCAGGATGCCCCGCCCGCCGGAGGGCCGGAGCATGCGCGGCGCGCGCGCCTGACAGGCCAGGCGGCTGGGCGCCTGGAGCTTTAAGGTTTCAGGGGACAGGAGTCCGTCTTTCCAGTTCCGAAACTTTTCAGTGCGGATCTGGATGCATTTACAGTAAATCCAATAGTTATAATATTAGAAATATAACACTATAATCATAAATTTATATAACAAATAAATTTCAGATGGCACCTACGATTCAAGAGCGGCGGTGAGGCTGCCTTGCAAAGACCTTAGAATCGGCTCGCGGAGGGGCGCAGGGCACAAGCCGCGGCTTCGGGCGGTTCGGTAGGGAGCCCGCGAGGAAGAGGCCTGAGGAAAATGAAAAAATCCGGCGGGTTTTTAAAAAAAATCAGGTTTTTGTAAAAATCATGTTATATTGACAAACCCCTTGAAAACAATGGATATTATGATCCGCAAAACGGCAGGGCCGCGAGGCGGCGGCCTTTTCCCTGGCTTTTTGGCGGCCGCGCTTCTTGACAAGGCCCCTGGAGTGAGTGTAAAAACAATTAAAACGCCCCTTAAAGCCGATCATGACAGATCGGAACCGGCCAGGCGGCCGCCCGCGCCGGGGGGTATCCGGCCCGCTCCCTCATGACCTGCCCTTCCTCTTCTTTCGGCTCTTGCCTTGGTCCACCTGACACCCTCTTTGAACCGGTACCGATCAGCCGTTAGCCTGCGGCCTCTTCAGGAACTGACGACTGAATCGGCCTTCGCGAGCGTCTTGTGCTTCCTCCGGACGTCTCCCGCCTCCCGTAAGGCGGGGGATCGGCTTTCAGCCGCCTGCCGGAGGCTTGCCGCGCGGGTCCGGCGTCTGACGCCCCCCGCCGTCTCCTGCGGCTTCCTGCCTCTTTAGGCTGCCTCCCTAACGGGTCCGGCGTTCGCCGGTCCCCGTCCCCACCAGCGGCTCCCGCCATTCGTAACCCCCTCTTACCTTAACCCCGACCCTTAAGGCCCAGGTCTTTCCGGCCCGCTTCCCCGGCCAGAGGGGCCGCGGCCTTGCCTGCCGCGCCGGCGGCTTTCTCCCTCGTTTGAGCCGGCCCGGGCGCGCCGCGGCGATCCGCAGGGGCCTCAGGAGGCCCTGTGGCGGGCGAGGACCGCCGCCGGGCCGCCGGGGCCCGTGTACGTCCCCTGACGATCGGCCGTGCCGGCGGGGCCAGGGTCTTCGGTGTTGATTCGCCAGGCTAGCGCTAAGGGGAGCGAACATTTATTCATTTTTGCAGCACTGAAAAAAATTCACCGGTGTATTTTTTTTGCGCTTTAGAATCCTGTCAAGGGAGCCGGGCCTTTTCTAAAGTATAAGTACTTGAAATAATTAATAAACTATGTGAAACACTTCTTTCCGTTTCTGAACCTGACTTTACTCGGAAATTGTGCTTTGGTCATTTTTTTGAAAAAACGCGAGTTTTCAAAAAATTGTGTTGACCTTATGAAGCTTGACTTATCCGAGGAAAGGCGTAAGGTGTAAGAAAATTTTTACACTGCTCGCATCTATATTTTCGCGACTGCATCAAGAGCGGTCCAAGGTGCGGGCTACGCCCTTCTCTCCCTGACTGCCCCTCCTAACGCAACCAGCATCGCAAGAAACCGACCGCCGATCGCCCCAGGCCTGAACCTAAAGCGTTCCTTGGCCTCCAGGCGCCGGCAGGCCGCCCCACGGAGGGCGCCCTCCCCCAAGCGGGCGCCAGCGTCAATGACGAAATCACGGACCAGCAAAGAAACCCTCATGACCGAGAAAATGGACCTGTCCGAGCTCAAGCAGATGAAGATCTCGGACCTCAACAGCCTGGCCAGGGACCTGAAAATCGAAAACGCCACGTCCATGAGGAAACAGGAGCTGATCTTCGCCCTGCTCCAGGCCCAGACCGAACTCAACGGCATGATCTTCGGGGGAGGCGTGCTTGAGACCCTCCCGGACGGGTTCGGCTTCCTGAGGGCCCCCGAGTCGAATTATCTGCCGGGGCCGGATGACATATACGTGTCACCCAGCCAGATCCGCCGCTTCAACCTCAGGACCGGCGACACGGTGACCGGGCAGATCCGCCCTCCCAAGGAGACGGAGCGCTATTACGCCCTGCTCAAGGTCGAGCAGTGCAACTTCGAGGATCCCGAGGAGGTGAACCGCGACAAGATTCTCTTCGACAACCTCACGCCCCTCTATCCTGAGGAGAGGATCCGCCTCGAGACCGACACCAAGAACTTTTCCATGAGGATCATGGACATGATGACCCCCATCGGCAAGGGCCAGAGGGGCCTCATCGTCTCCCCCCCCAGGACCGGCAAGACCATCCTGCTCCAGAACATCGCCAACAGCATCACCCGCAACCATCCCGACGTGACCCTCATCATGCTTCTCATCGACGAGCGCCCCGAGGAGGTGACGGACATGCAGCGCTCGGTCTCCGGCGAGGTCATCAGCTCCACTTTCGACGAGCCGGCGACCCGCCACGTCCAGGTGGCCGACATGGTGATCGAGAAGGCCAAGCGCCTGGTGGAGCACAAAAGGGATGTCGTGATACTCCTGGACTCCATCACCCGCCTCTCCCGGGCCTACAACACGGTGGTGCCGCCCTCCGGCAAGATCCTCTCCGGCGGCGTGGACTCCAACGCCCTCCACCGCCCCAAGCGCTTCTTCGGGGCCGCCAGAAACGTGGAGGAGGGCGGGTCGCTCACCATCATCGCCACCGCCCTCATAGACACCGGAAGCCGCATGGACGAGGTCATCTTCGAGGAGTTCAAGGGCACCGGCAACATGGAGATCCACCTGGACAGGAAGCTTTCCGACAAGCGCGTGTTCCCGGCCATGGACATCAACCGGAGCGGCACCCGCAAGGAGGACCTGCTCCTGTCCGAAAAGGAGCTTAACCGCATCTGGATCCTGCGCAAGCTCCTGAGCCCCCTTAACCCGGTGGACAGCATGGAGTTCCTCCTTGACAAGATGCGCGGCTCCAAGACCAACCTTGAGTTTCTCGACTCCATGAGCGCCTGAAGCGGGCTCCGCCAGCCCCCCCGCCGCGGCTTTTTCCTGGGCCGCGCCGGGGGATTTTCCGGCTTCCCCCGCGCGGGAGGGCCCTTTGCGGGCCGGGCCGCCGAGGGCCGCGGCGGAGCGGGCGGGCGCCGAGCGGACAGTTGCCGTTTTTTTTATATGAACGAGCTATCGTTCGTATGGGCTAGATGTTTTGGCAGGGCCGCGACTTTCAACCCTTTTTTTGAAAAAATTTGAACCGCCAACCGTTCTGGAACGGCCAGCAGTCCTTGCCCCGGCGCGCGCAGGCGGGGCCTTCCGCTGTTTTCCCGCGGGC
>JAITRL010000265.1 GCA_031288415.1 Deltaproteobacteria bacterium
GTGCCTCGGGCGGAGGCCTGAGCCGGGCCAGCCGCGAAGGGCGGCGGCGGTCCTGGGCGTCCCGGGGTGGCCGGGCCGGTTGTGTGCGTGGGGGGGGAGGGCGCACTGCGGCGGCTCCCGGCGTAAGGGCAGGCCGCCCCCGCAGGGGCGTTTACGCCTGGAGCTGTGGCGGTATCGTGCTGGAAGTGGAAGGGGCACGAGGATGGACGCGCTCCCTTGAACTTATGATATCTGCGGCCGGCATGGCTGTCAACATCTAAATTGATTCAACGGCCCTTGATTCGTTTCTGCAAGTCCGCAAGCTTGGCAGCGAGCGATGTCATCCCGTTGCCGCTCTTTCGCACATCGGAGGCGTCCGCAATTTGCGTATGCTACGTAAGCCTCGGCGCGGCGCGCGGCAGGGACGCCGGGACGGGGCGCCCCTCCTGCCGTGCCGATCCAGGCGGCTACAGGACGGCCGAAAGCGGCGCACCGAAACGGAAATGCAAGAATCGTTCCATTTCTTTGTCATTGTCGGCCACAGGAAGGGATTTCCCGGTTGCAGCTTCGGTCGGCGCTCCTGATGCCTGTCCAACTGGCGACGTTGCCCCGTCCTGCATGGCGTTGCCCGTAAGGCGACAGCCGGGGCGCCGGCTTCGCCGGGGATCCGGGCGGGTGTCGGCCCGGCCTTTCGCGATGCGGTCGGGCCGGATTAACGCAAGCCGGGAAAATTCTGCAAGGAATGCCTGAAAGGGCGCCTCCGCGTTGGCTCGGCCCTGCCCTGACTCGCTCTGCGGCCCGCAGGGAAGGCGTCCGCGTCCGGAGGATGGGCGTAGGCGGTTCTGATGCCGGGCCTTAGCGTCCGCCGCCTGCAGGAGCCAGGAAGCGGGGCCGGGAAACTGGCGGGGGCGGTAACCGGGAAGATGGAAGCGGGAAGCGGCTGGCGAGGCGGCGGTAAACGGGAAGATGGAAGCGGGAAGCGGCTGGCGCGGCGGCGGATGCCGGCCGGCGGCGGCCTTCGAGTGAGCCCGAGGGCGGGCGTCAGCGCCGGGAAGCTTCGGGTGGCATTGGGGCGCCCTTTAACCAGGAGGTCTGCTGGCGGGGCCGAAGGCTGGCGCGCGTCGGCTGTGCCGGTCGCATGACCTCAGGCGGGAGGAGTAGCAGGAGCCCCTCTGCGGATCGTTTTGGCGGGCGTATGCGACAAGGCAGCGAGGCGCCGCGTCTCGGAGCTTCCCCGGTTCGGACGGCAAGGGGATGAGGAAGGCTATCTTGCGGCGTAGCTCGCTCGGAGGGCTTTCGGTGGTCTTGTTGCGGACATCGGATGTCGAGGTTACGTGCGGCGCAACGCGATGCTTGCCGCAGGCTATCCGCAGGCTTGCGAGAGGCTGCGAGAGGCTGCGAGAGGCTGCGAGAGGCCGCGAGAGGCCGCGAGAGGCCGCGAGAGGCTGCGAGAGGCCGCGAGAGGCTGCGAGAGGCTGCGGCAGGCGGCTTGCGGGGTGATTCTGCGGAAAATATCTGTATAGGGATACGGCGTGTGGCGCTTTCGTGTAGCTTTGGAGGGCGGCCTGTGGCGCATGTCGGCGGGGGGTTCCTCGGGGAGGTCTCGGATGGTCTTTTCCGGGAATGGCCTGGAGGATATTCGGCGGGAATTTTCAGGAGGGTTTTCGCCGGGAATGGCCTGGAGGTTATTCGATGGGAATTGTCAGGAGGGTTTTCGCCGGGAATGGCCTGGATGGTCTTCGCCGGGAAATGCTCGGGGGGCTCCGTCGGGAAAGGCTCGGGAGGTCTTCATTGGGAAAGGCTCGGGGTGTCTCCGTCGGGAAAGGCTCGGGGGGCTCCGTCGGAAAAGGCTCGGGGTGTATCCGTTGGGAAAGGCTCGGGGAGGCTTCGGCGGGGAGTGGCGGGCGGGCTTCAGGCGGGCTTGCGGGAAGTGACGGAGGGGAGCCTGGCGGGGCGAGGACGCTGGGCAGGCGGGGAGGGCTGCTGACAAAAATAGGCGGGACAGCCCCTCTCTAAAAGCCGCCCCGCCCAGGTGCAATGACAACACAGAAACAGAAATTGACGATTACACTGAAACATTAAGGCACTCTGCCTCTGTGTCTCCAAAAAAAGGCGGGGCAACCCTCTCTCTATAAAGTTGTCCCGCCCAGGTGCAATCGTCAAAACGGCAAGCGGCATTGTTAGAGTGCACTTGAAAATATTTCTAACGCCGCTTGCTGTCTGGGGGGAATATATCGCAAATCAGGTTTGTTGTAAAGCAGCTTGATCGATTTTCCGGCGGAGAGGTGGGGGGCGTAAGATGCGCTTTAGGGGTATAAATTTATTGTCTGGAGAGTTTTTATATATAATGATTACATTTTTTTATTATTTTTATATGCAGACAAAATTAAAATTCATGGTTAAAGGTCAATTTTGGCCCTGCGTATTTTTTTCGATACTGTATCTAAAGTCGCCGGATTCCCTGCCGCATTCGGAAGAGCGGAGGCTGGCCCCGTCGGCGCGCGATTCCAAAAATGACGCCGGCCATGGGTTTCCCGGCGTCCCCGGGCCGGCGCCTTGGCCGCCGCGCCTTCTCCCGAGACGGCGCCGGGCAGGGCCCCGCAACGCCCGCTGGCCCCCCCGGGATGCCCGCCGTCCGCCCCCGGGCGTCTCGCAAGCGCAGGCGGAGGCTAAGGATCCCGGCCTCTGGCCTGGTCGCCGCGCGGACCCTTGCCCTCCCCTGGCCCCTGCTGGTCGCGGATCCGCACGCCGGTCGCGGGTTTCCTTGGCCTCCGGCCTCCCCGGCACCCCCGGGCCACTCCCGCACCTTCCGCGGCACGGAGCCTTGGCATGTCGGCACACAATCTGG
>JAITRL010000277.1 GCA_031288415.1 Deltaproteobacteria bacterium
TTGTGCCCGTGGCGGTGTAGCTCAGTTGGTTAGAGCATGCGGCTCATATCCGCAGTGTCCGGGGTTCAAGTCCCTGCACCGCCACCATCAGACGTTCCGGGCAGTACCGCTGAAGGCCGAAAGCCCCCCATGACCGGGCTTCGGCCTTTTTCCCTTTCCGGGCCCTTGCGGGAAATCCGTTCCTTCGCAAGGCCGCGAACGGATTCCCTGTCCTGCCGGCCTCACGGCCCGGCGAGCGCGGCACGGCAACGCTCATGCGGGCCTTTCGGCCGCGAGAGGGCCGGGCGCGCCCGGCCCCTGCCCGAATCGCCAACCGCGGCGCTCCGTCCTGTAGGCCGCGCGAGGCCCTGAAGCCCTTGCGGGCCGCCTTCCGGAAACCCCGTACTGTCCCGCGGCGCGCCGCTTCCCGCCTCGGCCAGAAGCCGCTTCGCGTGCCGGCCCCGCAGTCCGGAAGCCTAAAGTCCGAGTCGCTAAACGGCGGAAGCCTAAAGGACGGATGCGCCGACCCTCGGAAGCAAGTCACGCTTAGGGGCCTCATGCGCAGAAACGCCCGGCGGGCCGCGCCTTACGCTCCCCGCGGCGCGCGGCCGCCGGCGGGACATGGACAGGCATGCCCTTCCGCCTCTCGCCGAAACGTGCCGAAAGCCTTTTAAGCCTACCCCTTGCCGCGCGCCCGACGCGGACAACCCGCCTCCGCCGTGACATCCTCCCTGCCCTATGCGGACAGGGCTTCCCGGAAATTTTTCCGGAAGGCGCCGGCCGCAAGGCGGGCCCTGAGCTTTCCGCTGCGGAGGGCTGTCCTGAGGTTGTCCCTTAGCGGCTCGGAACCGGTCTCAAGCCAGGGCGGGAATCTGTCCCTGAACGCGGGGGCGCTCCGGAGGAGAAGGCCGCGGCGGCGCCCTGCCCCTTCCTGGCCGCTGCAGCGCCGCGCGCGCCAGAACCTCCCCGGCGTTTGCCCCTATAGAGGCTCAGGCAGGCCAGGCCGCCTCATCGCCCGTAACGCCCCAAGGCGCGCGTTTGCCTGCCGCAGGGCCGCGAGGGAAAATGACCGCCTGGAGGGCTCAGGCCTTTCCAGGCCCCGCCGCCGCCAACGCCGCCGCCGCCGACGACGACGACGACGACGACGACGACGACGCGAATGCGGCTCGAATCCCAGGCCTCTGCCGGAACGAGGCAGGCTTTCATGCCGATCGGCATGGCACGCCGCAAGCCCTGACGGCTTAAGCCTCCCCGCCTGCGCCGGGCTTGATAGCCAAAAGTCCGCGACAGACGGAATGCCTTGTCAAGGGGGAAAAATTCGGGAAAAGACGGAATAATTCCGATCACGGCGCCTGCAACAATTCCCCGGGCGGCTTTGCAGGGCGCGCCTGGCGTCGAGCGGGCGGGCTTTAGCCGTGTCCCGTGGCGCTTGCCGACGGCCGCGGTTCCCTTTCCCGCCGTAACCGCTGGCCGGCATGGCCGAAACCCCCGCCCCCGCAGGCCGTTGCCTGCCGCCGGGCGGCCGCATGACTTGGCCAGGCGTCAGGCGCGGCCGCCCGGAAGACGCCTGTGCCGGAAGCGGCGGAAGGCTCGTTCCCGTTTTCCGTCCCTGTCCGCGGTTCCATCCGCTTCGCCTCGGCCGTATCCGGAGCCCCGCGAACGGATTAACCGCATATGCGAAGCCTTCCTCATGGATCGGCCCGCGTCCCGTAAATTTTCAGGGCCGCGCCCCTTGCAGGCCGGATCAGTCTTGCCGGCTCCCGCCTGAACAGGCGCGGCCTATGCGTCAAATCTCAAGCGTTCGGATAATTTCCGCCTGCGCGCGGCAGACGGGAAATCGGCGGATTCCCCTGCGGCCTTGTCATCAGCGTAACCTTGCCATCCTTGCTCCCCTTGCCATCCTTGCTCCCCTTGCTCCCCTTGGCGCCGATATTCCCTTGCTTTTCTTTATTCCCGCGTTCCCCTTGATTTCCTGCGGGCGCCTTGATCCCTTGGAAGGCGTAATTCCCCTTGATTCACTCCGCTTCCCGATTGGCCGGCGGCTCTGAACGGCTTCCGCCGCCTCACGGCTCCGCGCCCCGTGCCCCCGGAACCCGAACGTCAGGAGCCCGTATTCATCGGGAAACCCGTGTTCCTGGCGGGCCCGGACCGTCGCCGGGCCGTCCGCGCGGCTGCCGCTTCCCCTGTAGCGCGGCATACGCCTGGATTTCCCGTCCTCGCCGCCTCCGCAGGATCTTTACGGCCTGCCCTTGCCCCTGCCGCCTCAAGCTGGCGCCCTCGCGGGCCCTGCCCCTCCGCTCAGCCGCTCCGGAGGATTTCCCCGCGACGGCTCCGAAGGCGGCGCGGGGCCCGCCTTGCGGCCCGCGTTCCGCCTTTTCGCCCCGCCGCGGCTCCATGCGCCGCCGGCCGCCCTTGGCCGCGCCCGCGGCGTCCACGGCGCTCCGACATGTCTCGGTTTCCCTTCGGCGTCGGGAGAGTTGCCCTTCCCGGCCGCGATCCATTTCCCGCAGGCGTCCCCGCGATCCCCTCCTGCCTTCTCCGCTGGCCCCCGCCGGCATGAGAACCCCCTGTCGCTTGCGCCGGGCTTGGGCTGGTCTTGCGCCCGCCCCAGTCCCGCCCCGGCTGCCGCCGGCCGGCGCCGCTCCCCCGTAGGGCCCTGGACCGTCTCGAGCCGCCAGCCTTGCCGTCTTGACGGGCCTGAGGCCGTCCCGAAGCCGTCGCCCGGTCCGTTTGCCGGAATGGCCCTCTGTTGCTATAATCCTGTTCCAGCCGACTCCGCCCGGTTACCTGCAGCCTTTATCTTTTTTCTGCACTGTGACATGAAAAGCCCACTTATGACCCTCCCCAAACAGCCCCTTTCCCCTGCCAAGGCGCCCGAGCCGCCCCAAAAGCCGATGTCTCTCTCCACCGGGTCCAGGCCCGGAAAGCGCAAGCTTCTCCTGGGGATCTGCCTTGCGGCCGTCGCGGTCGCCGCCGTCTTGCTGGCCGCGTCCCAACTATCCTCCCGGAAGGCCTGGAAATCCTTCTCCCAGGCGCTGGACAACGCCGTCGGGGAAGGCGCCTGGTCTTCCGAAAGCCACGATTTCAGCTTCTTCAGCCGTACCCTTACGGTCAAGGGCCTCACTTTCGGGGATCCCCCGCCGCCGACTTCGCCGCAACCCTCCGCCGGAAGCTCCGCCTCGCCGCCTCAGCCTCCGTCCGGGCCCTCACCGTCCGCGGCCGCAGGAACGCCCGCCGGGCCCCCGCCGGACTCTTCCGAGGATGCGGCGGCCGGCGACCCTGCAGACTCCTACGAAGACGCGGCGGCCGGAACGCCTGCGGACGACGCCAGTGACGCGGGGGCCGATGCCCCCGCGGACGGCTCGGAAACCGCAGGGCAGGCTTCCGCCTCCGCACCCCCGCTCCCGGACGGCTCCTCGGCCAAAATTCAGACCCTTACTATCCAGGGCTTCCCCGACCAGGCGAGCCTGGACAGGCTTTTCGGCGGGGATGTCATCACCGCCGGACCCGCCGCCCCCCTCTTTAAGCTTGTGACCGTCGAGGGCCTCACCGGCTCAAAAACCCTCTCCGGGCTTACCTCCGAGTACTCGTTCTCCTTTCTGCAGTTCACCGATCTGGCCCTCAAGGCCACTGAGACGGATCTCCCCAAGGACACTGCAGGCTTCCTCAAAAGCGTATCCGCCGGAAAAATCGAGCTCGCGGGTTACAAATCCGGGTTCGCCGCGCCCGCCGCCACCGGCGAAGACTACGACATGTCCCTGGAGCGGCTGGTCCTCGCCTCTCCCGCCCTGGGCGAGGGCTTCACTGACGCCGGCAACTACCTGGATATCCTGCGCAGCCTTTCTTTGGCGGAACTCAGGATCTCGGCCTTCAAGGCCGCCGCCTTCACCAAGGGCGTCAAGGCCTTCGAGTCCGAGGCGGGGGATCTGGCCCTCCTGGGGCTCTCCGCCCCTGGGAAGGCCGTGTCCTTTTCGGGCAGCGCCCTGGCCGTCTCCATGAAGGACCCGTCCCTTCCGGATTACACGGCCTTCGTCAGACTTGACTCCTTCGAGGCCTCCCAGCTCGATCTCTCCATGCCGGTCTCCCGGGCGGCGGACGTGGCCGACCGCCTCGCCACCCCGTACTATTTCCCCACCCCGGGCAGGATCTGGCAGGATCTTCCCCGCGTCTCCGACCTATTTACCCCCGCCTTCGGCTGCGAGCGCGGGACTCTGGCCGGCCTCTCGGCGGGCCTCCTGCCCGGGCCTCAGGTCAAGGTGACCCAGGCCGTCCTGTCCGGGCCCTTCAAGGCCCAGGAGCTGCCCCAAGGCACGGCCGAATTCACAGGCATCGTCTATACCCCGCCCGAGGACCTTGAACTCATGGCCGACAGCCCGCTGAAGCTGGCGGCCCAATTCCTGCCTTACCTCGGCCAGCAGGCCTTGGAGATGAACCTGCGGCTGGCCTTCGCGTCCTCTCCCGAGGAAGGCCTGTACCGGGTGACCTTGACCGAGCTTTCCGCCAAGGGCGCCGGGGAGTTCACGGGTTCGGCCGCGGTCAGCGGCATCCGGCGGGAGCTTCTGCCCCCGTTGTCCATGATCCTGCTCTCGGATCTCCCCCGCCTCTCCCTGGGGCAGAATCTGACGGACATCGGCCTCATGCAGGCCCAGATCAACTACTCCGACCGCGGCCTGATCCCCGCCGCCTACGCCATGCTCGCCGAGGAAACCGGCAGGGACCCCGCCGACGTGCGCGAGGCCGTGACCGCCAACGTCACTGCCCAGCTCATCGAGGCCCTGGGCGGCGAGGAAGCCCTGACTGACCCGGCGCCCCTGACCCAGGGGGTCGCCTCGTTCCTGGCGGCCCCGCAGACCTTTTCAGTCTCCGCCCTTCCCGATCCCCCCTTCTCAGATTCCGTCTACCAGGCCCTCCCTAAGGAGCCGGGGGCCGCCCGCAACGCCTTGAACCTTTCCTTCTCCTCCAACGGGGAACAGCCCGTTCCCCTGCGCTTCAACGTGACCGGCCAGCCCTCCGAGGACGCCCCTTAGGACGGCGATATCATTTGATGCGGCGGCCCGTTCCATGAAGCGGGCGCGAGCTGACCGCTTCCCTCCCGCCCCGGGCTTGCCGCTTCGCCCGAGAAATTCGGGCGGGCGGGCCTGCGGACGTCCTTGCCCCTTTCGCTTGATCCGGCAGGCGGCCTGCTGGTTTTCCGGTCAGGAGCCCTGGCGCGCGCCGCCCAAGGCCGGCGCCGCGGCGCCTCGCGCGTGTCGGCCCGGCAGCCGCCTGGCCTGAGCCCCGGCCCGGAGACCCGCGGCCGACGGGAGCAAGGCCGCTGAATCCTGAGCCTAAGGCCGCAGGCCTGTCTTCAACCAAGCCGCCGCGAAAGGCCCCTTTGACTCCCCCGCCTTGCGGGCCGAGGCCTCCCGGCTCGGCAGGGCCAGACGACCGGCAAACGAAGCCGTCAGGCGCCGGCCGCTTTCAGGCCCCTTGAGCGGCCGCCATACGGGCGCCTTCCCCGGAACCTTCCGTTCCTGGGGCTTCCTCTCTCCGGAAGCCCGTCCGCAGTCCCTCGGCCCCGGCCGAGGCAAGGTCCGATGGAAAAGCCAGTCTTCATAGAGAACATCAAGGCCGAGAACGGGGAATATTTCAACCTGCAGGGCCACGCCGTGCGCATGGACCGCACCATTCGCAGGTTCTTCCGGCACCCCTTCATGCAGTTCTCGCTCCAGCGGCTTCTCCCGGCCCCGCCGCACTCAGGGAAATCCAAGCTCACCGTCCTCTACGCCGACGACATCATCTCCGCGGAGTTCAGCCCTTTCGAGAAGCCCTCGATCTCCAGCCTCGCCATGGTCGACGCGGGGCAGTTCGACTACATCTTCAAGTCGCAGAACCGCGAGCCCCTGCAGCAGATCCTGAACTTCGCCGGAACGGACGAGGCGATCATCGTCCGCAACGGCTTCATCACCAACGCGACCACAGCCAACCTGGTTTTCCGCGACCTTTCGGACGCCCTCTTCACCCCGCTTCACTACATCCACTCGGGCACCAAACGCGAGCTTTACGTGAAGAGCAAGGTGGTCACCACCTACCCCATCAAGCACGACCAGCTGGAGTCCTACCGGACGGTAACCCTGGTGAACGCCATGCTGGACCTGGAGGACGACGTCACCTTCCCCTGCTCCAGGATAGCCCCGCTCGTGACGATGCCCCCCCTCGAGGGGTCCTAGCCGCCGTCCCGGCCCGCCGGGGGGAAAGCCCGGGCCCCCGGCTCCCAGAAAAATAGTCGCCGCTCCGGCGGGGCAGTTCGGGCGGGCCGGCTTCCCCGGATGCCGCGCCTCGAGATCCGGCGCGGAAAAATTTCCGCGCGCAGGCGACGGCGGTCGCCCGCCTGCGGCGTCAAGGCGCAAAACATGAAGGGCGGGCGGCCTCCGGAACTCCGGCTGCCGCCCGCCCTGAACTTTCTGGCGGGGACGACGGGATTTGAACCCGCGTTCTCCTGCGTGACAGGCAGGCGTGTTAGGCCAACTGCACTACGTCCCCGCGCTTCAGCCGCCCGCGAGGGCGCGCCCTTGGGGCGGCCCCGCTCACGGCGGCAAGGACTGATTATACTGTTCAAGCCCCGGTTGTCAAGCGTTTTCGGCCGCCCGCCGCGGCAAGGGGTCCTCCGGGCCCGCGCCGGGTCGGGGTTTGCGCGGGAACAGGCGCCTGCGGGGGCAGGCGCCGGGAATAGCCCTGACTCCGCGCCCCCTTCCCCAGCTTCTTCCCCTTCCGGGCCGGCGCCGCGTTTTCCCTGCCTTCCCGCCCCTTCAGCGCCAGTTCAGCTCCGCCGTCCAACCCGCCTCCGTCGTCATGGCCGCCCGGCGAGGTTCAGCCTCTCCGGGCCGGCGTGAAGTACCGGCAGGGCTCGCCTGAGGTGCGGCGCACCTCCAGGCTCGGGAGCTGTCGGCTCTTGAAGCCCAGGGCCCGGCAGCCGTGGGGGAGCTGCGGCTCCCAGGTGACGAAGTAACTGACGCAGAAGCGGCAGATCGGGTCCTGCGCTCCCCGCCTGACCGGGGGTTTGGGCGGGGCCTTCACAGGAGCTTCACCTGGGGCCGAAAAGCGCCGTGCCCACCCGGACCACCGTCGAGCCCTCTTCGACGGCCACCTCGTAGTCCCCGCTCATGCCCATGGACAGGCCCCTGAGAGCGGGGGCCGAGCGGTCCCGGAGCTCCCTGAGGCGCCTGAAGTGCGGGCGCGCGGCCTCGGGGTCCGGATCGAAGGGCGGCATGGTCATGAGGCCCACCGGCACCACGGCGGCGTAGGCGGAAAGGGCGTCCAGAAACTCCGGCAGGGCCTCCGGGGGCATGCCGCTCTTGGCTCCCTCGCCGGAGACGTTCACCTGGATGTAGGCCTCGACCGTTTTCCCGTCGGATATGAGCCGCCTGTTGAGCTCGGAGGCGAGCTCCAGGCTGTCCAGGGCGTGGATGACGGGGAACAGCCGCGCGGCGTGCTTGGCCTTGTTGGTCTGGAGGTGGCCGATGTAGTGCCAGCGGGCGCCTTCCCGGACGGCCGGGATCTTCTCCCGGGCCTCCTGAATGTAGCTCTCCCCGAAATCCTGCTGGCCCGCCTCCAGGTATCTCTCCACCGCTTCAGGGGGATGGGTCTTGCTCACGGCAAGGAGGGTCACCTCCGCCGGATCGCGGCCTGCCCTTTCGGCCGCCCGGGCGATGCCCGCGCGGACAAAGGATAGCCTCTCCGCGGCCTCAATAGGGGTGAGGTGGAAGGCGCCGCTCATCTGTTCGGGCTCCTGGGGGGATTAAGGATGCCTGGGGAAGCGGCCGCCGGCGGGAACGCGCGCCCGGCGGCAAGGCACCTTCGGGAATCAGCCTCGGTTCCGGCGCCTCATGAGGGATCGCCGCGCCGTCGCCCAAGGCCCGGCCAGGGAAGCCGGCCGGCTTATTTGGGAAGATCCTTGAGGTTGAAGTAGTAAGAGGGTTCGAAGCCCGCCTCGGACGGCGGTATGACCTTACTGATGGCCCAGCCCGCGCCTTCGGTCTGGCTCGAGAGATCGACGAGCTTGGGCCGGGGGAGGATCTGCCCCTTGGGGTCGGCCACTATCTTCACGATGGGGTTCAGGAGCGAGGTGTGGACCACCTCGATCACCACCGCGATATGGCCGGAATTCATGGCCACCACCGAGCCGGGGGGGTAGATGCCCACGCTCTGCACGAAGCGGTCCACCCAGGTCGGCTCGAAGTGGGTGCCCCGCAAGCCGTAGATGAACTTCAGCGCGTCGTGGGGAAGCATGCCCTTGTGGTAGACCCGGTCGGAGGTGAGCGCGTCGTAGACGTCAGACAGCCCGCAGATGGTGGCGAGCCGGGGTATCTCGTCCCCTTTGAGGTGATCGGGGTAGCCCGACCCGTCCAGGCGCTCGTGGTGGAAGCGGGCCACCTGTATCGCCCGCTCGTCCACGTCGAGCTTCTGCTCGCGGATGATTTCCTCGGAGAGGGCGGCGTGGCTCTTCATGATCACGAACTCGTCGTCCGTGAGCTTGCCGGGCTTGTTGAGGATATACGAGGGCACCCGGGTCTTGCCCAGGTCGTGGAACATGGTCCCCATGCCCAGGATGCGCAGATCCTCCTGGGAAAGCCCCAGGGCCTTGCCGGTGCTGATGGACAGGACGGAGACGTTGAGGCAGTGGGTGTAGGTGTAGTCGTCGAAGCGCCGGAGCTTGATGAGGGCCGAGAGGGCATCCTGGTTGCGGCTGACGGACTCGACCAGCTCGTCGACGTTCTCCTGGACTTCGGAGACCTCGATGCGCTTGTTCATGTAGCAGGCGGCGATGAGGGCCTTGGAGGTGTCAAGGGCCTTGCCGTAGGCCTTGGCGGCCTTGGGCAGTTCGGTCTCCAGCGCCGAGACGATCTCCGCGGCCGCCGACGCGGGCGGCTCGGAGGGGCGGGCCGAGGACCCCCTGAGAGGCCCTACCGTCCCGGCCACCGGCTTGAAGGGCTTGCGGCCGCCAGCGGCGGAGGCCTTGCCCTCGGCGATCTGGGCGGAGGTCTTGGACCTGTCTGTGTCTATGAAGACCTCGCTGATGCCGTAATCAATGAGCTCGCGGATCTCCGACTCCTCGGTGAGCAGGCGTTTCTTCGTGGCCCACGGATGATTGAACCAGGCCCTCCCGACGTCGGCCACGAACATGCCGACTTTGAGGTCCTTGGTGGACATTTTCTTCAGCACGGCGGCTATTCCTGTAGACAGGCCATGACGGGCCGGGCGGCCATGCCGGCGGCTCCGGCCCGGGAAGGGCGAAGGAGGAGGCTGAGGTTGGACGTGACGGCGGCCTCAAGGCGCGAGACGCGAACGCCAGGCGCCAAGGTCCGGGCTGTCCCGGCCGGCCGGGGGTTCCTGCCGCCGCAAGGGGGCGGCGGCGCGATCGCGCCTGGAGGTCATTCCGCGGCTGACGGCGCGCCTCGGGCGCGGGCGAGAAGGCCGCAAAGCGATTGGACTGATGAGGCGGATGTCGACCGCTCGCGGCGGCGACAACTGACAAGCCAGTATAAACGATCGGCGTCTTAAGTCAATGATCCGGGCCAAAGCTGTATATGGATAATTTTTAAAAATATCTATTTAATAACATAAAAAAAAGTATTTTACGTATTTTGCGTGCGAAGGGGAGAGGCAGGCGCTTCGCCTGCGGAACCCCTTTCAGGCCGTGAAACGGGATATTCCCGCCGCCGTCGGGAATTCAGCCGTTCCTGCGGGCAGCCGCGCGCGGAAGGCCTGGGGGCCGCCGCCGCCTTCCGGCTTTGCTCGCCCGCGCGCTTGTGACATAATCCGTTCTGCCGGGGCAGGCCACTTGACGGCAAGGGTTTCCGCGCCATTGGAGCCGCCCTGTCAGCGCGCCTGCCTGGCCTAGCCGGGCGGGTTCACTTCGGCGGCGCCCCGCGACAGTTTCCCATTCATATTTACTTAAAAGTTGAAACTTTCCTTTGGATACAAATTCTGCACTCAATAAAATAGATGAAAATAAAAACCTAATACAAAAATTGCGCCCTCTGACTGCAGATCAAGCCAGACGAGTGGCGGAATATTACCGAATTCATTTGACTTTCACTTCAAACAGCTTGGAGGGAAATTCCCTGACTTTAAACGAAACTAAGGTTCTTTTGGAAAAAGGGCTGACCGCTTGCGGGAAACCTATTGCGCATGCTTTGGAAGCAATCGGCCATGCCGATGCGTATGATTTGATGCTTA
Source organism: Deltaproteobacteria bacterium (assembly GCA_031288415.1). GTDB lineage: Bacteria > Desulfobacterota > Desulfarculia > Adiutricales > Adiutricaceae > JAIRZX01. Next base: position 10,198 of record JAITRL010000277.1, read on the forward strand.
AAATTGCAAATCAAAATTCTTTTGATAATTTATTAGATATATTATTACAGCTACATTATTTATTTTATTCAAAAATTGACTTATTAAATGCAGGTAAATATAGGCAAGATAACGTTTATATATCAGGATTTGATATTAAACTACCTGACTACAAGCTAGTTACAGAACTAATGCTAAACTTTAAAAATGATTTTCTGGAAATTAAAGATTTATGGCATCCTATAATCTTAGCTTCTTATGCTCACCGCAGATTAGTGGAAATACATCCTTTTATCGATGGAAACGGTAGGATTTCGCGCTTATTAATGAATTTAATTTTAATTAATCATGGATACCAAATTATCTCTATACCAACGCAAAGGCGCAAAGAATATATACTTTCTTTAAATAACTCATGTAGGAAAGCAACTAAAAATTATGATTTAATGATTAGCTATACTTCATTTGATAATTTCTTAATAGAGATGGAGCTGGCAGCGCAAAAAAACTACATGCGCCTGCTGGGCATCGACCCGAAAAACCCGGTCACGCCTGACCCTGAAAACAGCGGGCCCCGCCCCTGATCCGTCCAGGCCCCGCAAAGCCTTGCCGTGCCGGCCGCCCAAACGCGCGCGGAAACTCCCCCGCCTCCGGCGCAACGTATCGCGGGCCGGGCCGTCAAAGACGCCCGCCCTGACGTAGGGAATTTGTCCCGTTGGAGCGGGCAGCCGCTTCGGCAGAAAAAACGACGGGCGGCTTGCCCTCATTTTCTGCGGCGCCGGGAGGTAACGGGCGCGCCCGCCCGAAAACCTGGAGCCGCCATTTCAGGCCCCAAGCGGAATTTCCTGGGACTTTGCCGGAATCGCCCCTCCGGGGCCGCCTTGCCCGCTACAGGCCCCTGCCGGCCAAAAGCCGCCGCCGGACCGGCGCGCGCCTGAAAGGCAGGCGCCTCGCTTGCCTTTCAGGCGCGCCGGGAGCCGGCCGAACACCGGTCGGGCCTTCCCTGCCGGTCCCGCCGATCACGCCCGGCGGCATGTCGCCTCCCCGACTGCCTTGCGGCCGCTGCCGGGCCTGAAGGCCTGGCAGGCGGCGCCATCCCTGTCCGCCATGCGGGACATGGCAGGCCTTGCCCGCTTAGCGGGCCGTCTCCTGGCCGGCAGGAGGCAGGCAGGCTTTGCCGGCCTTGCCTTACCGGGCAAGGCGGAACGAAAGGCTGAAGGGCTTCCGGCCTTGGGGCTCCCTGCGGCCCGAAACAAGGTCAGGCGCGCTGCTGGCCCTTGCGCTCCACGACGTCGAACCGGCTGAAGGTCATGAGAAAGGATCCGCGTCCCTGGGTCTGGGAGCGCACGGCGGTGGAATAGCCGAAAAGATCCGAGAGCGGGGCGGTCGCGGAGATGACCGTGAAGCCCGCCGGCAGGCTCTGCACGTCCTCAACGCGGCCCTGTCGAAGGGCCAGCTCGCCCATGATGTCCCCCACGGACTCCTCGGGGCAGGTGACCTCTAGCCTCATGACGGGCTCCATGAGCGCCGGGCTCGCCGCGTTGAGGGCGAGCCTCAAGGCCTGGGCCGCGGCGATGCGCACAGTGGGCTCGTCTGCCCCTCCCTCGCCCAGGTCCAGCTCGGCGAGCCGCGCCTCCAGGTCCAGCATGGGGTAGCCCAGGAGCGGCCCGGTGCCGAGGCCGTCCTTGACCGTGTCGAAGGCCGCCTCGGTGAGGGCCCGGGGCCAGGGGCGGTCGGTAGGCACGAGGTTCTCGGCCTTGAGCCCCGCGCCGCGGGCCAGAGGCCTGACCGTGACCTTGGCGCGGGCGGCTCGGCTGCCCGCGCCGGAAGGCTTGGCGAAGCTCCCTTCCCCGGCCGCCTCGGCCTGGATGGTCTCCCGGTGGACCACCTGCGGCCTCCCCACCCTGGGGTGTACGCCGTGCTCCCGTCCCAGGCGGTGGATCAGCACGTCCAGGTGGAGTTCCCCCATCCCTGAGATGACGGTCTGGCCGGTGTCCGGGTCCTGTTTGATCTTGAAGGTGGGATCCTCCTCGGCCACCCTGGTGAGGGCCTCGACGAGCCGGGGGCCGTCGGTCGAGGACTCGGGCTCGACGGCGACCGATATGACCGGCTCCGCCGCCTGGATGGTCTCCAGGAGCAGCACCCTGCCCTCGGAGCAGACCGTGTCGCCGGTCACGGCGCTTCTTAAGCCCGCCACGCCCACGATGTCCCCCGCGGCCGCCCTGTCGGTGCGCTCGCGCTTGGCCGCGGACAGGCGGAAAAGCCGCGAGATCTTGTCCTTGCGGCGCATGCGGGTGTTCCAGACCTCGTCGCCCTCCTTCATGGAGCCAGAGTAGACCCGCACGTAGGACAGCTTGCGCCCCTGCTCCATCATCTGGATCTTGAAGACCAGGGCGGCCAGCGGGGCCTTCTCGTCGGGGCTGACCGCGACCGGGCGGCCCTTCGGGTCCAGGGCCTCGACAGCGGGAAGATCCTCCGGCGCGGGCAGGTAGTCCACCACGCCGTCCAGGAGGGGCTGGACTCCCTTGTTGCGCAGCGCCGCCCCGGCGAAGACCGGGACAAGCCGGAGGGCGATGGTCGCGCGGCGGATTCCGGCCTTGAGGCGCGGAACGTCCATGTCCTCGTCGGCGAGGTACCCCTCCATGACGTCGTCGTCGCAGTCGGCCAAGGTCTCTATGAGTTCGCGCCTCTCGCGCCCGGCCTCCTCGCGCAGGTCTTCCGGGACGGGACCCTCAAGCATCTCCGCGCCCAGGGAGTCCTCTGACCAGGTGCAGCACTTCATCGCGAGAAGGTCGATCACCCCGGAGAAGCCGTCCTCGCGGCCGACGGGCCGGGTGATGACCAGGGGCCTGGCGCTGAGCTTGTCGCGCAGCTCGCGGAGGACCTTGTCGAAGTCCGCCCCCGTACGGTCCATCTTGTTCACGAAGACGAGTTTGGGCACCCGGTGCCGGTCGGCCTGCCGCCAGACGGTCTCCGACTGGGGCTGCACGCCCCCCACAGCGCAGAAGACGCCCACCGCGCCGTCCAGTACCCTCAGGCTCCTCTCCACCTCCATGGTGAAGTCCACGTGCCCCGGGGTGTCGATGATGTTCACTTCGGCGCCGCGCCACTCGCAGGTGATGACCGCGCTCATGATGGTGATGCCGCGGTCCTGCTCCTCGGGCAGGTAGTCCATCACGGCCTCGCCGTCGTGGACCTCCCCCAGCTTGTGGGTGCGCCCGGAGTAATAGAGGATCCGCTCGGTCAGCGTGGTCTTCCCGGCGTCGATGTGGGCGATGATGCCTATGTTCCGCAGGCGGGGCCGCGTCGGGTTGCGGGGAGTCATAAGACTGGCTTGTCGGCCTCCTCCGCCGCGCGGGCCATGTCCTCCCGGCGGGAGCGCAGGGCGTCGGCCAGCGGGGCGTCTGAGAGCGCGAGGATTGAGGCGGCGAGCCAGGCGGCGTTTTTCGCCCCGTCCACGGCGACCGTCGCCACAGGCACCCCTGAGGGCATCTGGACCGTGGAGAGGAGCGCGTCCACGCCGCGGAGGGCCGAGCCGGAAAGCGGCACCCCGATGACCGGGAGCACCGTGGAGGAGGCTATGACCCCGGCCAGGTGCGCGGCCATGCCGGCCCCCGCGATGATGACCTTCAGGCCCCTCGCCTCGGCCCCGCGGGCATAGTCAAGGGTGCGCGCGGGGGCGCGGTGGGCAGAGGACACCCGCGTCTCGAAGGGGATCCCCAGCTCGGAGAGCACCTGGCCCGCCCCCTCCATCACCTTAAAATCGCTTTTGGAGCCCATCACAATGCCCACGAGAGGGCCCGCCTCCACCATCCGCCGCCGTCCTTTCGCTGGCGAAAAAAATCCCCCCGGAGGGGGGCCGCCGGACCGCCTGCGGCCCCGGCTGATAAACCAGCGTCACAGTAAGGATTTTTAGATCCGCTGTCAAGGGAGCTTTCAGCGCGCGGCCGCGCCCGGGACCTGAGCCTGCAGGCGGCAGGCCCTTCAGTCCCGGACTTGGCCAGCGATCTGGCGGTCCGGCGAGTGATCGTCTCCAGGGGCGGCCCGGGGCGTTATCGGCGGCGACGGCGGTCCGGGGCCCAGGGCTCGGGCGCTCTAAGCCGAGGGGAAGGCCTCGGCGGAGACGGCGCGAAGCCGGCGGGAAGGCCCCGGCGGAGACGATGCGAAGCCGACGGGAAGGCCCCGGCGGAGACGGCGAGACGGGCGGCGCTTTTGCGGCACGCCAAAAGCCCAAAAAGGCGGAGAAGGCAAAGAAGGCGAAGAAGGCGAAGAAGCCGGAAAACGATGCGGCGCGAGTGAGCCGCGAGGCGGCGCGAGTGAGCCGCGAATATTCAGGCGGCGGGGTCCAAGCGCCGCCCGTGGCCGATGAAATGCCAAGCGAGGGCGGCGAAGCGTCAAGCGCGCGGGAAAGCACCGCAAGCGGGCTCTAAGCTTCAGGCGGAGCTGCCGAGCCCCTCTCGCGAGGGCAAAGCGGCAAGAGCGTACGGCGCGCGCCGTGACTTGCGTGCCAAGCGCCGCAGGGCCGCGGCAACAACGCGGGCAGCCGGGCCCTTAGGCTCTTCAGGCGCGCCGCTCCCCCTGAAAAGCCGCGCCTCAGGCGCGCGCCCTGTTCCCGCGGCTTCCAAAGGGTTTCCCTGAACCCGCCCCCTGTGTCCCGAACGCCCGGCTCTTTTCCTGCCGGTTTGCCTGGGCTCTCCCGGCGGGTTACCGGAGCTGTCCTGAGCCTTCCGGGGCTTTTCCGCGGTCTCCCGCGGCGTACCCAGGCGGCTTGCCCAAGACTTTCACCGGGCTTGGCCTGGGCCTCCCCGGAGCCCTGTACGCCGCCGCCTCTGAGCTTTCACGGCTTCCGCGGATTTTCCCGCGCCCCTCGCCCGCGTTTTCCCGGTATTTTCCCGCGCTTCGCCAGGGCTTCCGCGACGCGGGCGCGAAAGCTCGCCCGGAAAGCTCCCGGAAAGCTCCCGGAAAGCTCCCGGAAACTTCCGGAAAAAGGCGAAGCCATGTTCGGACAATGCCTGCCCGGCCGCCGCTTGCCGCGTCCGCGGCAAGCCCGGTTCCGGCCGCGCCCCGAGGCGCCGCCGCAAGGAAGCGAGGCAGGCAAGGTGAACCTGGCTTGCAGGGCCTTCCGCTTGCCCCTATAATCGTTTTCCGCGCGATGCCCGCCCCAAAGCGCCGCCCGCGCCCTTCCGGGGATGGCGGCCTGACCTGACGGAGCGCCTTGCGCGGCGCGGGGCCTCTCCCCCCTTTATCCTGAGCCTTAAGCTCCCGCGCGCCCGCGCGGGGTTAGGAGCGCGCTTGACAGGCTTCATCGACGCCCTTTTCGGGGATCTTTCCGCCTCGGTCGAGGCGGCCAGGAGCCAAGGAGCCCGTCTCGCCGAGGCGGCCGGTCTCGTGGCTGAGTCCCTCGCCAGGGGAGGCACGATCCTCATCTGCGGCAACGGCGGGAGCGCCGCCGAGGCCCAGCACTTCGCGGCGGAGTTCGTGGGCAGGTTCCTTGCGGAGCGGCCGGGGCTCCCTGCCGTGTCCCTCGCGGCCGACAGCTCCAAGCTCACCGCCATCGGCAACGACTACGGCTTCGAGGAGGTCTTCGCGCGGCAGGTGCGGGCCCTGGGCCGCCCCGGGGACGTGCTGTGGGCCATGTCCACGTCAGGGACTTCCCCTAACGTGATCTCCGCCCTCAAGGCCGCCAGGGAGAAGGGGCTCAAGACGATCTACATGTGCGGGAGATCCCTCGCCGACGCCGGCCTCGCGGACGTGGTCATTTTTTCCCCCGCCCCCACCACCCCCAGGATCCAGGAGCTCCACCTGTTTTACGGCCACGCCGTCTGCGAACTGGCCGACCGGATACTGTTCTCCGCCGAGGAGAAACCTTGACCCGCCTCAAGCCCCCCCCGGAGCTGGACTTTTCCCGCGTGCGCCTCTCCCCTCTGGCCGGCAGGAGAAGCGTCGTGGACCTGGGCTCCTTCGGGAAGCCCTGCCCTCCCGGATCGAGCTTCCGGGCCTTCGCGGACTCCCTGCCGGACATCCTGGGCGCCGCCGCCCTCAGGCGCGCCGCCCGCGCCGCGGCCCGGGCACGGGCCGCCGGCCGTCCGGTCATGCTCGCCATGGGCGGCCACCCCGTCAAGGTGGGCCTGGGGCCGCTCATCGCCGACCTCATGGAAGACGGCTTCATCACCTCCGTCTCCGTCAACGGCTCGGTCCTGGTCCACGACTTCGAGACGGCCGCCGCAGGCGCCACCTCCGAGGACGTGGCGGCCTCCCTGGGCGAGGGCGAGTTCGGGGCGACCGCCGAGACCGGGGCCTTCGCGTGCCGCGCCATGCGCGAGGCGGCGGCCTCCGGCGAGGGCCTGGGCCAGGCGGCCGCCAGGCTCCTCGCCTCCCTGGACCTGCCTCACGCCGGATCCTCGATCCTCGCCGCCTCCCACAGGCTCGAAATCCCCTTCACGGTCCATCCCGCCCTCGGCACCGATGTCTTCGCCATCCATCCTGATTTCTCGGGGGAGGCCATGGGGCTGGCGGCCGGTCGGGACTTCCGGCTGTTCTGCCGCCTTGTGGCCGACCTCGATCACGGGGTCTTCATCAATCTGGGTTCGGCGGTGGTGATGCCCGAGGCCTTCCTCAAGGCCGTGTCCCTCGTCCGTAACCTGGGGTTCCGCCAGGAGGGCCTCTTCACGGTCTCCATGGACTTCCTCCAGCAGTACCGCCCCCGGGTCAACGTGGTGGAGCGCCCGGCCAGGGGACGCGGCGGCGGCGTGTACCTCACGGGACATCACGAAATCATGTTCCCGCTGCTCATGGGCCTGGCGCGGGAGTACGCCGCGGCGGGGGACTTCGACGGCGGGCCCGGTGACGCCGGTGGCAGGCCTTAGCCCGGCCCCGCCGCCGCCTCGCCAGCCTGCGGCAACGGCGCTGCTCGCGGCCATGTTTGCGGGGGCGCTGGCCTTGTCCCTCCCCGCATCCGCGGCTGATCCCCCCGCCGCCAAGGCGCCGGCCCCGGCGAAAGAAAACCCAGATGACGCCCCCGCCCCCGCCCCGGCAGCGCCGCGCAGGGCCGGCCCCGTCTCCGCCTGGAGCCTCGCTCACCTCTACGAGATCATAATCAGGGAGCCCCCCCTGACCGAAAGGGACGTGGACCAGTACGTGAGGCACTTGCCGGAAATCGAGGCCCTCAAGTCCGATCTCTCCGGCCTCTCGGGACTGCTTCTCGCCACCGGCTGGACCGAGGGGCGGCTCGCCTACGTGGTTTCCAAGACGGGCCTCGCGCTCCTGGAGCGCCTGGACCCGGAGGCCCCGACCCTCAAGAGCGCGCCTCCCTTCGCGCGGCCGACCCCGGAGGAGGCGGCCCTTGTATCGGACAGGGAGCGTGACATCGCTCGGGCCTACGCCCAGATAATCCAGGCGGCCCGCGCGAAGGAGCGGCCGAAGCCGCCTGCCCGGAAGGCCAGGCGGGGCCCCTCGCGCGGGACTCCCCGCGAGGGGCCCCGCCTGGCCCCTGAACCCGAACGTCGCCCTGAACCCGCTCCGGCTCCCGCAACGCAAGCCGCGCCCTGATCCCGCTCCGTAGCCCGGAGCCTGTCTGGCGCCCGCGCCTTGCCGCCGCCCCGCGCCGGCCGCCCTGCGGCCGGCCTCAGGCCTGCCCGTGCCCGGCTGTCCCCCTTCCGTTCCCTTACAGCCCCCCGGCCGCCCCGCTCAAGGCCTCCCTGTTCCGCGGCCAAGCCGGGAGCCGCCCTGCGGCCGCTTAGCCCCCGCGCCGCCCTTAGGCTCTTCCGGAGCTCCCTCGCGGCGCGTTCGCCCTGCGGCTTGGAGAGCCGGCCTTAGCCCGCGGCTTCCCCGCTTCCCTCTATGGTGCAAATAAATTGACTCCCTCATTTCCGACGCGGAAAACCCTTCCCGCCCCGGCCTTCATCCTGGCCGCGGCCCTGGCCTTGACCCTGGCCCCCTCGCCGTTTCCCGGCGCCTCCGCCGCCCTGGCCCAAAAGGAACCTTCCGCCCCTCGGCAGGCCCAGGCCCCGGCGCAAGGCCAGGAAACCCCGCAGGGGAGCCTTGACGCCCAGTTCAGAGCGGAGCCCCCGCTGACCGCGGCGGAGATCCCCATCGCCATCGAGGCCCTGCGCCTGGACTCCCGGCAGGCCTCCGACTCGGAGATAGACCGCCTGGCGGCCGCTAACAAGGTGACCAAGCGGAGGCTGGACTTCATCGTCACCAAGGTGTCGGCCGCGGTCGTTCTGATAGCGAGGCCTCAGGAAGCCGACAGAGTCGCCCTGGCCGCCGGCTCCAGGCTCGCCCTGCCCTCGGAGGCGGAGCTCGAGCTGGTCCGCGCGCGTTACGACGAGCTCAAGGAGTACTTCCCTGACCTGAAGTGACGCCGCAGGCGCCGCGCCCGAGGCCCCCTTGCCGCAAGCCTTCAGCCTTCCCGCCGCTCCCATGAGGCGCGGCCCCCGCCTCCCGGCTTACCCGGGCGGCGCTGCGGGCGGGCGCTTCGCGGCCGCCCGCTCGCCGCTTCGGACGGCCTTTGTCATCTCAGCCGCGAAACCGTCTCCCGTTCTGGAGACGGCCTGCGGAGGGCCTGTCTTCCCCTGCAGGCGGCAAAGCTCCCGCCAGGCGTCCAAGGGCCGCGTTCCGCCTGAGCCGGCCGGAACTCCCTCGCGAGGCAGGATCCTGCCGTTTAGAGCCTTCCGGGCCGTCTCCCCCCTCAGAGGGCGGCGTTCAATTCGGCTTTGCCGACGGGAGGCGTCAAAGCAGGCTTTTCGGCGGATCGGAAAGCCTTCCCTGAAACCCGGCGCGAATATCCGCGAAAATCCGCGAGCAGCCGCGCATAGCGAAGAGGCGGCAGGGGCCTTCCGGATCCCTTGTCCCGGCCCGGGCTTCCGCCGTCTTCATGCCTTCCGCGCCCTCGCGTTCCTCCCGGTTGGAAAACCTCATTCATCTCCCGCAGGCCGCAAGGCGCCTCTCCGGCAGTCGCCCGCGCAAAAGCCGCCTGTGGCCTGCGGGCCCGCAGAGCCTGTCGGCAGCCCGGTTTTTCTGTTAAACTGGCCCGCATGTCCCGGACAAGCCGTAAGCCGTTGCGGGCCTCCAGGCGTGGAACAGGGCCCTTTCGGCCTTAAGTTCCCGCAAAACCCCGGCCCCGTGCCGTCTCCCGAACCGCCGCGCGGCCTGAAAAAGCCCCCTTGCCCCCCGCCTCCTGCGGATTGTCTGTAAATGGCGCTTCCCACCCTCAAGCCCCCTTCTTCATCGCGCTCCGCCTTCCCCCGTTTGGCTGCGGCTTGCCTCATGGCCGCCGGCCTGGCCTTCTGCTTTTTCCAATCCTGGCAGGCCCGGGCCCAGGACCCCCAGAGTCCCCAAGAGCCTCCAAACCGGCAGGGCTCCCAGGCGCCGCGGAGCCCTCAAACTCCAGGAAGTCCGGGAGCCCCCTCCCGGCAGCCTCAGGGCCCGCCCCCCGAAGGCCGCCCTGCCCTGCCGCCTGAGATCTTCAAGGATCAAAAGCCGGTGGGGGAAGCCGATCTGCCTCTCGCCCTGGACCTCATCAAGGCCGGCCGCGACGGCCCTCCTGCCCCGGCCGCCATGGAGGCCATCGGCCGCAGGCACGGGGTGGACCCCTACCGGGCGGCCTACGTGGTGACCAAGTTCGGGGCGGGACTTCTCATGGTTTGGCGCGGGCTCTCCCCCGGCGAAGCCGCGGAGGCTTTCGGCACGCCGCTGGCGGTACCCACGCCCGAGGAACTCGAGGCGATAAGGGCTCTCGCCCCCGGGATAAAGTCCTCATTGGGCGTCAGATAGGGCCCCCCCTTCTCTCCGGGCCCTGCGCCTCTCCCGCCAGGGCGCGGCCCCCCTGCTTTTCCTGCAGGCCCGGCCCGGGCCCGGCGGCTGAGGCTTTCAGCCCGGCGCTCCCGGAACTGCCGGTACGCGCCGCTCCCGCAACGCTCTCCCTCCCTATTCCGGTCGGCTGCGGTTAATGCCCGCTTCCTGCACGGTCCTGTTCCGTTTCAGGTTCCGTACGCCCGGTTCGCTTCCGTTTTCGTCCGTTTCGGACCCCTTGGGCCGATATTCCTGCCGCTCCCAACCCGCGCCTTTAGGCGCTTAACTGCCTGCGGCCCGCCCGGTGGCCGCCATTTCCGAGGACACCATGATCCAACGCAAACTTCAATTCGCCCTTGCCGCCGCCCTTTTCGCCGCGGCCGCCGCCTTCTGTCTCGCCCCTTCCGCCGCGACGGCCCAGGAGGCCCCCTCCGCCCAAGCCATGGCCGAGCAGTTCCTGGCCAACCAGCCCCCTCTCACCGCCGAGGAGGTGCAGCAGTACGTCGACTTCATGAAGAGCGCCGCCTCCGGCACCCCCGGCACCCCTCCGGGCGGGGGCGACAACATCCGCGGGACCTACATCGCGACCAAGATAGGCGCCGCGGTCTTGCTGCTCACTAATCCCGCGGCCACCAAAGAGCTCATCGAGAGCACCTACGGGACTCCGCTCGCCAACCCCACCGATGAGGAGCTTGAACTCGTGAAGGCCCGCCTCAGCGATCTCGTCCCCTCCACCGCTCCTGCCGCGCCGCCGGCGGCGGAGTAGCTCCCTGGAGGACCGGCCGCGGCCGGTCCTTGGCTTCCCCTGACGGGAGGGGGGCTCTCGCCCTCCTCCCGCTTTTTCATGCCCGCTCCCGCCGCCCCGGAAACCCTGCCGAATATCGCGCCCCGACAGCCGGCCGAGGGTCCCCGGAAGCTTGCCCGGCCCCTCGCCCCGCAGGGGTTTCCCGGCCTCCCCGCCAAAGCTCGCGCCATGCCCGACAGCCCGCCCGCTTCCTTTCCGGACCTGCCGCCGCCTCCCGGCGCTTCAGCCCTTCCGGGGGGCTACGCCGCGCGGGGCCAGGGCCGGGGCGCCTCCGCGCTCCCCTGCCGCCCGGCCCGCTTTCCCAAAGCCGTGCCCGCGGGCTTTCACGATGCCTGCCCGGCCGGATTTCGCGCCGCGGCCCGCGCCGGATTTCTCGATATCGGCCTTGCCGCGTCCCTTGCCTTTGCCCTCTCCCTGCCGCTTGCCCTTGGCCCAGACCCCTGTCCCGCTTCCGGGCCGTTCCCGCCGGCCCCCGTTTTCCAGGCGGCCCGGCCGATGCCGGAAGCCCGCGCGGCCGCGGCGGTTCCCGCCCAAGGCGCCGACAATCCCCTCATCCGGGGTTTCGCCGCAGAGCCTCCCATGACCGCGGACGAGATCCCCCTCGCCCTCGATCTGGTGACGGTCTCCCGGAGCCCAGACGCCACCGAAGAGGATTTCCGGGTCATCCGGGAATCCTTCGGGCTGTCCGAACAAAGGGCGGCCTTCATCATGACACGGACTGCCGCGGCTATCCTCATCCTGGATGACCCCGCCAACCGCGAGCGGGTGGCGGCGGCCTTCGGGACCCCCCATGCCGTGCCCACCGCCGGTGAAATCGAGATGGTCTCTTCCTACCTCCGCGGCGGGGAATGAGCCGGGAAACCCTCTCCGATCGCCTGAGCTTGCATCGCGACATCCAGGGGCTACCCGCTCTTCCCCGCAGGGCCGCTTTTCCCCTCGGAAGGCCCGCCTGGAAACCTCCCGGAAGCCGCCCCCCTCAGGCCCTGCCCTTTTCGAGCCTTCCGGACCTGCTCGCCGGGGGGCCGGGGAGCCCTGCCCGAACCGGCGGACCGGCACGGGCCTTTGAACCGTATCCGGTTCCTGTTAGTATTTTAGTGTCCAGGGCCACGGGCCTCTCGCCGCCCCCGAACCGTCGCCTCAACCCTCGGCCCCTCCTTCTTCCCCGCGCCTGGAACACCCTCTCCCGTCAACCCGCGCCTCAACGCCCCCCTGCCGGGCAAGTCCAGGCCCCGCGCCTGACATGTCCAGGCTCCCGCCGCCAGGCGGGTCAGGAGCCCTCATGAATAAAACCTACCCGCGCAGAATGCCTGTTTTCGCCGCGGCGGCCCTGGGAACCGCCATGCTCCTCGCGGCTGCTCCCCTCTTCGCCCAGCAGGCCGAGCAAGCCTCGGAGGCGCCACAGGACCAGCAGGCCGCCCAGGATCAGAAGCCCGCAGGGGCCGCCCAGGATCAGGAGCCCGCAGGGGCCGCCCAGGATCAGGAGCCCGCAGGGGCCGCCCAGGATCAGGAGCCCGCAGGGGCCGCCCAGGATCAGAAGCCCGGCGAAGAGCCCCAGGCCCGACAAGCCGAAGATGGCCGGACCCTCGAGGAAATACTCTCTGGCCAGCCCCCGCTCACCGCCGAAGACGTTCCGGCGGCCATAGCCCTTATCACGGCCGTCTCGGGCCCCGACGGACCCCAGGCTGTGGCCGTCGCGGCCGCCAAACATGGCCTGACCAGGGACCGCGCCACCTACTTAGTGGCCAAATTCCTGGCCGGGCTGAAGATCCTCTCCAGCCCCCCCGTCAGCCCTGATTCCGTGGAACTGCCGTTCTGGTCCTCCGCTGCCGTCCCCTCCTTTGACGAGCTTGAGGTGATCAAAGCCAACGCGGATGAGCTCCTCCTCATCCTCAGCCATGCCAAGGCCCAGGCAGGCGGGCCCTCAGAGGCGCCTTAGGCCGCCGGCCCGGAACCCGAACCGGGCGCCCCGCGGCGCGCCTCTGAGCCTGTCCGCGGCGAGGGCGGCCAGCCGCCCGCGCCGCCCAGGCCTTCGGCGGCCGCTTGGCAGCCGTCTTGCTATATGCAGGCCGGGTTCCTTCCGGCAACGGCGGCTTCCAGAGGCCGGCCTTCCATAAAAAACGGCAATCCTTGATCCTCTCGCGATTCCTGTTAGACTGCAGTGATCCGGAGGAGACTCCGGCCTCATGACGGGCGCTGGCCTGAAAGCCCGTCCCGGCCGCCTCCCTTCCCAGTCAACGCCTGAAACCGGCAGCCGCTTCCGACGGCCTTTCCGGCCAACCGCACCCGAACCGCAGGTCCGGAGCCCGACAATGAAATCCCCTGTCACGGCCTTTACGGCCCTTTTCGCGTCGCTCGCCCTCGCGGCGGCCTCTTTGCTCGCGGCAAGCGCCCTGCAGGCCCAGAACCTCGAGGAAGTCCTCCGGGCGCAGCCTCCGCTGACCGAAGCGGATGTCTCGACGGCGGTGGCTCTCCTCCGGGCCGCCCAAGACCCTGCCGGCGCCGCGGCGGTCAGGGACGTCGCGGAAAGCCGCGGCCTCACCCCTGAACGCACGGCATACCTCGTGACCAAACTCTCCACAGGGGCGGAACTTCTCGTGCGGCCGAACATCTCGAGGGATGAGCTGTCGACTCGCTTCGGGACCCCGCTCGCCATACCCACCGCCGAGGAACTCGAGATTTTGCGGGCCCACCGGGCGGAAATCTATGAGGTCGTAGGCCTGTCCGCCCCCCAGCCCTGACCGGGCGGTCGGGTGAACCTCCCATCGCTTGCTTTAACCCTCGGCTTGCCGTGCAGCTCCTGCGCCTTTCAAGAGCAACTTCGCTGAGCTGACCCGGCCGAGCCCGGCTTTGCGACCCAGCCTCCCCCGCCTCGCGGGACTGGAGCCAACATGAAATCCCCTGTTTCAGCCGTTCCGGCGCTGCTCGCGGCCCTCGCCCTCGCGGTCGTTTCCGCCCTCTCGGCTCCCCTCCTGGAAGCCCAAACCCTCACGGAAGTCCTTACCGGGCAGCCCGCCCTGACAGAGGCGGAAATCCCTGCGGCGCTGGAACTCCTCAAGGCCGGCCAGAGCCAAGACTCCGCGAACCAGGCCATGAGCACCGTCATCGAGCAGCACGGCATCACCCAGGAACGCGCCATGTACCTCGTGACCAAGTTATTGACTTTCTTGGATCTTTCGGTCCAGCCTAACGTGTCCCCGGGCGAAGTGGCGGCCCGTTTCGGGAGCCCCCTCGCCCTCCCCACCCCTGAGGAGGTGGAGACATTGAAGCCACACGCCAGGGAAATCTTCGCCGCCATGGACATACCTGTCCCCGAGCAGTAAATCCTCCGGCGGGCTCCCGCCCGCCTTTTTCCGGGACGGCCGCCGGCCGAAGGGCGCCGTCCGCAGGAGCCGCAGCCCCCTGAAGCGGGCCTGGCGCCTTCCGCAGGCCAGGCTCCCGACGCAATCGCCTGTTTCAGCCTTCCGCCCCCTGCGCGGCTCTCGCCCCTGCGTCCTCTGTAAAGATCGCGCGGCGCGCCGCGGGTTCAAGTGCAATGGGGGGCGAGGCTTTCTTTCAGCTTTCCGCCCCCGGCCGGGGGCGCCGGGCAAGTACCGGCCCCTCAACCTCTTCTTCCCTGAACTGACCGGGGCGGCGCGGCATCGCCTCTAAGAAAACCTCGAAGCGAGGGGCCCGCAGCCCCTCGGCCCTGAGGTCCCTTCCGCCGGCAGCCCTTCCGGGAACGCCTCGCTTCCCCGAGACCCTGCCCGCTCCCTGAGCCCATTTGCCCTGCGCCCTGGAGCGCGCCCCCGCGGCCGCCGCAGGGCGCCTCGCCCCGCCACCCGGCGGGCCAGGTGTCATCATGAGAAAGCCTTCCTCAGCCTGCCTGACCCTTTTCGCGGCCGTCGCCTTCGCTTGCGCGTGGTTTTGCGCCCAGCCGTTCGTTTTCGCCCAGACCGAAGAACCTGTCTTCAACGACCTCCCCGAAGCCGTGAAAAACTCTCCCCCCCTGACCGCCGCCGACATGCCGGCGGCCCTGGAACTCCTGGCGCTCGCCGTCGACGACGCCCCGCGCCGGGAGATCGCCGACGCGGCCCAAAGGCACGGCATCTCCAATGACCATGCCATGGTCCTCATAATGAAGCTCATCACGGGCGAGGAGCTGATCCGGGAACCCCCCGCCCCCGGGGACCCGCCCCAGGATCCCTCCGACAACCCCATCACCCTGACCGCTGAAGAGCTCGAGGTGGTGAGAGCCAACCTGAGCGCCATACAGCAGGCCTTGCAGTAGCAAGGCCTGGCCCCCGCAGGGCCTCTTCCGGCCCTGCGGGCGGGGCGGCGTCTTTTTGCCTTGTGCCTCCCCTGGCCTGTCCGCGCCGGAGCCCGCCAAGAGCTCCGCACCCCCGGGAGGGCGCCTTGCCCCCGGGGCGGTCACAGGCGCCGGGCCGCCCGCGGGCGGTTTCCTTTCCGCGTCGGATCGGCACGGTCCGCCGCGACATCGGAAGGGCGCGTTCTCCCGCCCCGAAACAGCCCGGCCGGCCGCGCCCCGCGCGAAAACGCCGCAACGCCGCAACGCTGCAACGCCGCAACGCGACCGAACGTCAGCCGAAGCGGCCGAAACTCGGATGCCGCCGTAACTCGCGGGAAAGCGGCCGCCGGCAGGCTTGCGGCCGGTCGAGCCTGAACGGGAAGAGCCAGGGACCCGTCTGCCCGCGCCGCCTTCACTGGCGGCCAAAGGACGGGCCGGGCCTCCGCATGGGGGCGGTCCCGGGCCGGGGCATCGGCTAGGGACCTCCGGTCACGTCAGCCTTTCCCTCCGGAACCCCTTTCCCTTTTGTAGCGGAAAACGCATTTCCCGTCTCCCTGCATGATGGTCTTCTCCCGTTCCAGAGTCACGTCAGGGGCGTAGCCGCGGATGAAGGCCTCATCCCGCAGGCAGGAGATGACCGGGCCCAGCTCCGCCATGCCGAGCTCTTCGTACATGGAGGCGTAGTCGCAGCGCGTCACCTCGAAGGCGTAGGCCTCATCCGTGAGCTCGAGGACCCTCGTGTCCAAGGCCCCTCCCGCCGACCAGAGCCCCTGGCGCGCCGCGAAGGTCTTAAGGCCCGGCTTCTCCGTCTCTTGGGCGGCGAGGGCCGCCCCCGCCTCCTCAGCGGCCTTGCGGATGGAGCGCCCGATGAGTTCCTTGGCCTTTTCGGGGCCGTACTCGTCTTTCAGGACCGCGTAAAAGTGCTTGATTAGCTCCGCTTCCATGCGCCTGCGCGCGATGAGCGGCACCTGGGCCTCGCCTTTCATGACTGCAAACGCCTCCCTTTCCCTGCCGCCGCCCCGCCGCGGCGGGGAGAGGCCGGCAACGCCCCTGGCGCCCGGCCTGCGGCTCGTCCAACGGAAAAACGAAACCCCCCGGCCGCAAAAAGGCCTCCGCCGCCAGGGGAATCGCCCCCCTGTGCGGCGAAGGCCTCAGGACGGTCGGTCCGGTCGGGCGCGCGCCCGAAAGAAGCCTTGCCGGGCCGGAAAGCGCCGGCGCCGCGCCGGCGCGGGAAAAATCCCGGCGGCTAGGCCTTCCAGAGGCCGTGGAGGTTGCAGTACTCGCGGGCGACGGCCGGGCCGTCCCCGGTCTTGAAGACCGCCTCCGGGGCCTCGCCGGGCTTGAGGCGCTTGAGGTAGGTGATGCCGTCCACCGTGAGTTCGATCCACTGGATGTAATGCTTCTCCTCCATGGGGTGAGCGACCGACCCCACCTGGACCTTGTAGCCGCCGTCCACTTTGGTTACGACGGGCACGTGCTTCTCCTTGGCGCCGTCGGAGGTGTTCTCCTTCAGCGGGATCATCGGGGCGCCGCAACAGTCGGGGGCGCAGTCGTCGGCGGTCATCACCTTGAGCGTGAGCGAACACTTGGGGCACTTGAATATCTGATCTACGTCGGACATGGCTGGCTCCTTGGGGCAACGTTGAAGGCGCGGCAGGCGCGCTTAAGGCGCAAGAGACGCGCGGAACGCCCAAGACGCGGAAGGCGCCTCGGGCGCGGAAAACGCTTAAGGGGGAAGGGGCGCGCGCGGATCGCTTAAGGCGCGGCGGAACCTTCGGACCCGGAAGCCGCGCGGGACGGGGGCGGCGACGCGGGGCGCCTGTCACGCGGGGCCCGTCCAGGACCGCGGCCCGGGGCGTAAAGGCGGGCTCGCGCCGCGGCCGTTCTCGGCGCGGAGGCCGGATAGCCGCCTCCCTAGAGGCTCCCCAGGACCTCGAAATACGCCTTGGCGTGGGCGCAGGCGGGACAGAGATCGGGCGGCTCGGTGCCGTGGTGGATATAGCCGCAGTTGCGGCAGCGCCACGTCGTCTTCTTGGCCTTCTTGAAGAAGGTGCCCTCCTTGATCTCCTTGAGGTTCTCGAGGAACCTCTTCTCGTGGAACTCCTCGGCCTTGGCTATCGACTCCATCGCCGCCGCGATGGCGGGGAAGCCCTCGCTCTTCGCGGTCTTCGCGAACTCCGGGTACATGACCGTCCACTCGTAGTTCTCGCCGGCCGCGGCCGAGGCGAGCCAGTCGGTCAGGCCGCCCTGGATCCCGGCGGGGAACTCGCCCGCTATCTTGGCGGTGCCGCCCTCCAGGAACTTGAAGAGCCTTTTGGCGTGCTCGCACTCCTGGTTGGCCGTCTCCAGGAAAATGTCCGTCACCTTGACGTAGCCCTCGTTTTTGGCGACGGACGCCGCCATGGTGTACCGGTTGCGGGCCTGGGACTCCCCCGCGAAGGCCGTGAGCAGGTTGATTTCCGTCTGGGAACCCTTGAGGCTCTTGGTCATTGTCATCCTCCTGGCGCGGATCCGCAAGGGAGGCGGGCGCGGGCGCCCGTCAGCCGTGCCCTTTGCCCTGGCGCGCCTGACCGGGAAGGCTGAAATCGCGCGAACGCCAGCCTCCCCGGAAGATTACGCGTTGAGAGAATGAACCAGGGCTTGTCCCGTTTGCGGGAATGTCACGATTTCAACCCCCTGGTCCTTCGCCCCTGAAGAAGCTGAGGAAACGTACGCTTTACGGCGCCGGGGCCGCAAAAGGCCCTCAGCGGCTGTCATGCCCCGCCTGGCCCGTGCCTGCGTCTCGCGAGGAAATTCAAGAGGGTCAGTTCAAGGCGCCGCCGGTTCCGGCCGCCCGAAGCCTGCCCGGGAAAGCGGAAGCGGCGCTTCCCGCAAAAGGGGCTCCCCCGGAGACGTCCGGGAGGGCGCGGCGGGGATGCTCAAATAATGGAGATCGGCCCGGTCCCTTCAGGCGGGGGAGCCGCGGTCGCCGTTCGGCTCACCCGCGGCCGGATGGCCGCTTCATCCGGGCGGAACCAAAGCGGTTATCCCCTGTCCCGCGCAAGACCCTGAGGGGGCTGAAGAATTTAGGCAATTAACCCCCGGAAGATCGGGGGTCGCGGCGGGCCGAAAAAAAGTATAGACCGCGCCCCCGGCCTTGTCAATTTATGTCCTGGAAACGGCTTCCGCAAACCGGAGGATCCGGCGTTCCCCCGGCGGCCTTGCCTGCCGGGCCGGGAAAGCCCCGCGAAACCGGAGGCGCGGGCAGAGGAATGCCAGGCCGCGCGCCGAAGCGCCCCGTTAACCGCTGCCGCCTCCCGGATTCGGGCGCCAAGTTATTTCGCTTACGGATCTGACGCGGGCCCCTCCCCGCTCGGTATCATGAAATTAGCGCTTAGTTGCATAAGTCCTTCACAGTGTTCCTGAGCCGGCTGCCCTTCACTTCCCGCTTGCGCCGGACTAAGGGGCTTGGGGTCCAAGTCATGCGCCTCGAAAAGTCCTTGATCTCCTGCCCCGGCTCTTCCAGGCTATTGAAGCTTCCGCCTCTCGGCGCCTTCCTGGATATAATTCCGAACCGGATCCCCGCCATGTTCAGCCGGCTTGCCGATGCGGGGGCGAGCGGAAGCGCGCGTCGGGATGGGCGGCGGGCCGTTCGCCGCGGTTCCTGCGCATGCGGCAGCCGTCCATGATCACGTGAACAGGCTGATCCCAAGACACTGAAGAACCGTCATGTCCATGAACCCGGGAACTCGAGGAATTCCGTCCTTCTCTTTCTCTCGGTCAAAAGAGTCGGCGCAATTCCGGCTTCGCGTCCAAAGCCGCGGACATGTTTACGGCGCCGCGACGAACGCATGCGCCTCCATGCCCCTGAACCGTCTTTCCGGCGGTTGTCCTCGCATGGCCCGCGGAACGCTCAAGAGCCTGCATGCCGGGTTTCCCGTCCATGCCAAGGAGACGGCCTCTTCCGGCGGATTAAGACATGACCCGGCCGCGTCGGCGGCTTTTCCGGAAAATCGGGATCTTCGCTTGCGCGCCGGCCCCGCTTCTTCCGGAGCCATGTTCCTTCGGCCCTCAAACCGCGGCGCGCCTTGTCGTCGGGCATGTTCAAAGCCTTTGACGACGCCTTTCCGTCTCATGACGCCTGTACCTTGGGCGCGGACTCCTCCGGCCTCCAAAGAACTGCGTTCCTTGTCTCGACGGGATCATGCCTCGGAGGCTTGCCGGAGCGGGGGCGGCCGCTGGGGCCTTAGGGCCCTTCGCCTATGAACCGCCTCCTCCGTTTTCCGACAGTGAAAACGGTAATCCCCAGCCTGGCGGCTATGGCGACGTCGGATTCCCAGCCTGCCGCCGTCAGGATAATCCGGGCCCTCCGGGCCGTTACGGCCTCAAAGGTTCTGCTGTTCGCCCGGCCCCTGAGAACGGCGGCTTCTTCCTCGTTAAAGCCGGGTTTTTCGGCTGTCCGTGGCATAGGTCCCCTCCGCACGCCACAGAGTGCATAATATTATACGAATTATTGCAGCTATGCACTAGGTCCTGCCTACGCGTCGCAAGCGGCCAAATCCTTTAATCAGCGTCCAGGCTCGGAAGTCCCATTTCAGGGAAATCCGCAAGCCGCGCCTCAACCCGCCGGCAAAAGACAACCGCCCGCGCCTCGCCGTTCCTCCGGGAAGAGGCGCGCAAAATCCCCCCTCCTCCCGGCGCGGGAAAGCCGGGAAGACGGGTGCCTTTGCCGTCAGCCCCGGCCGCGCCGCCGCCTTCCGGCCCGGGGAGCCCCGAAGCTGCCCCAGGCCTGAAGCTCCGCCCTCCCCGTCTGCCTTCAGGCTACTTGATCACCGTGACGGTGAGGCCCGACCCGCGGCCGTAGTTCTCGGGATTGTACATCTCCTCGGCATAGGTTCCGGGCAGCATGTACGTCCCCGGGGTCACCGGGCGCGCGAGGTAGTTGAAGGTGTACACTCCCGGGCTGACGCGGTCAGCGTACAATCTGACGCATTCAGGGCGGATCTCCCGGTAGTCGTACCACTTCCAGAAGGCTATCCAGGGGTCGCTGGCGGAAGGGTCTTCGGCCAAAAGCTCCGCCAGGCGGGGGTTCTGGTCCTTGAGCGAAAAATCCACGGGCTCCAGGCCGGCGGGCACCGGGTCTTCCACGACCAGGTTGTAGCGCTCCACCGTGGTCATCAGGGTCACCGTCACCTTGACGAGTTCACCCCGGCGGAACAGGGACTCGCCTGCGGGCCCCGGCTCGGGGAGCATCCGCTGAAAGACCCTGGTTACGGTGATGCCGTGCTCGTTTTTGGGCGAGAGATCCGGGACCTTGGGCGCCCAGCTCAGGCGCTGGAAGGCCCAGAGCTTGCCCCGGCCGGTGATCTCTAAAGAGGGGGCCTGCCCGCCCGCAAGAAGGCTCATGGCGATTTCCGTCTCCAGCGACGGGGAGGAAAACGAGTCGAGCTTGCCCTCCAGGATCGGCTCGGCCCCCATGAGCACCTTCACCGCCAGGTCCAGGGGGCTAGGGTCCGCGGGAGCAGGCTTTCCCGGAGAGCCGGAAGCCACGTTAGCCAAGGGGTCAGGGTCGGCCTCCCGCGCGAGCCTCGCGGCCTCCCGCTCGGCGTCCCTGGCGAGCAGCGCCTCGGCCTTTTCCCTGGCCTCCAGCCAGTTCCAGACGCCGCGCAGGACCGTGACCGTGCGGTTGGTGCTGCCGTAGGCCCCTCCGGCATCGCCCGAGACCACTCCCATGAGAAGCTGAGGGATCAGCTCGTGGTGGGGGGCGGCCTCGGTGAGGGCCAGCAGGGCCGCGGCGGAAAGGTCTCTTTCCCCCGCCAGCCACAGCGCCTGTTCAGTCTGGGTCCCGGCGTCCTTGATCCGGGCGGTGATCCCGGAAAGCTCCACCTCGGAGGCCACCGACGGGATCAGCTCCAAGAGCTGCCCGGTGCGGGTCCGGGAGAGCGGCACGGCCGCTGCGGCCCGCAGGAGGTAGATTCTCTCGGCCAGCCTGAGGCCCGCGCGCTTCTGGTAGAACTGCTCGATCTCGGCCTCCAGGGGCCGGCCGGCCCTGGCCATGGCGCCCAGGACGTAAAGCCTCCGCGCGCCGGTGAGTGACCAGCCTTCGGCCTTGCCCTCATCCGTGAGGCACCAGGCGAGGTATTCCAGGGCATAGCTGACGATGCCCTCGGGGACTTTAAAGCCCGCCTCCCGGGCCTCCCTGACGAAGTCGAGCACCCAGGCGGTGAGGACCGGGGAACGCCTTTCCCAGTCCCCCCCAGGCCAGAGCGTGAAGCCCCCGCCCAACTGGCTGGAGGCGATGAGCCTGATCTGGCTTTCCACCCGCTTGCGCAGCTCGGCCTCGCGCTCCGGGGAGACTGGCCTGACCTGCTTGAGCCTGAGCTCGTAGACGGCTCCTGCGGCGCGGGAGGTGCTCTGCTCCAGGCAGACGTAGGGGTAGCGCTCCAGGGCCTCGAAGGGGGCGGAGAGCGTGCCGGTGATGCCCGGCGAGAAAGTGAGCAGGAGCCCGCCCCGGCCGGGGTCGGCGCCGTCGGGGATCTTCAGGGCCGGCATGGGGTAGCCCTCCCCCGCCTCCTTGAAGGAGGCCTCGGTCAGCTCCCGCCCGGCATAGCCTGCGGGGATCGAGAACATGGACAGGTCGCGGGACTCCCCCGAGGCCGCGTCGAAGCCCGCGGAGACCTCACCCGGGGCGGTCGCCCGGGCCCTGAAGGACACCTCGACGCTCTCTCCGGGAACGACGCTCACGGTCTTGACGGGGCCCTCCAGGAGCTCCAGGCCCGCAAGCGGGCTGATCTCCACCCGGGCCTCGCGGGGGGCCGGAGGCGCGGCGGCCGCCTGAGCGCCGTCCGCGGCCGCGCCTGGGGCGCCGGCCGCCGCGCCGGCGGGCCCGGCGGCGGGCCTGTCAAGCACGGAGACTATGGCCGAGGCCGCGAACTCGTCCCCGACCGTCAGGTGGTTGGGGAGCGAGGCGCGCAGTATGAGATCCTGGGTGACGGTGAGGGCCCCCTCCCCGGTGCCGGTCCTGCGGCCCTCGCCGGTGGCCACGGCGTAGATCTTGAAAGAGGTGAGGCTGTCGGGCAGGGTGAAGGCGGCCTCGGCCTCGCCGCCCGAATCCAGCTTGACGGCGGGGTCAAAGAACGCCACGGTCCTGAAGTCCTTGCGCACGGACTGGTCCTCGCCGGCCGCGTAGCCGCCTCCTCCGGAGGGGCTTGGGCTGCCGCCCTTGTTGGCCCAGTCTACCCTGCCGTTCACGGCCGAGATGGATCCCGCGGTCTGCACGCGGAGCGGCAGAATCTTCCAGAGTTCCGACTCGGGATGGAAAGGGGCGTCCCCGCCCACCTGGATAAGCCCCGCGTCGACGACGGCCAGGGCCACCTCGGCATCCGAAAAGGGGTTCCCCTGGGCGTCGGTGACCTTGACCTTCACGGAGGCCTGCCCCCCGGGCCGGAACTCGGGCGCGGAGGGGGCGACCTCCACCTTGAGGCTGTAACGGTCGGAGCGCACGTTGAGGACCGCGTACCCGGTCCGGAACGAGGGCCGCCCCAGGTCGGCGCCGTCCTTGCCCGAGGGCCGGGAGACGCGTCCCCGGACCAGGGTCACGGAGGCGAACACGGCAGGGGCGTCGTCCTCTCCCAAGGGGATCTCTAGCACCGGGGCCCCCCCTTCCAGGTCAAAGACCCGGGCCTCGCGGATGCCGGCGCGCTCGACCGTGAGAAGGCCGTGCCCTTCCTTGAAAGGGCTTTTCACGATAAGCCTGGCCGTGTCGCCCGGCTTGTACTCGGGCCGGTCCGGCTGGATCTCCAGGCGGTCCCCGTTGGAGGAGGGCCACTCCGCCGGCCCGCCCCCGAAGACGTACAGGTCGACCGCGGCCATGTTGGCGCGGCCCTGGTCATCCGTCACCTCGGCCAGGATGTAATGGTACCCGGACCTTTGGGGGGTAAGCTCGGCCTCGGCGGGAGCCTCGGAGCTGGTGAGCTCCGTCTCGGCGACCTTCTCGTCGGTGAAGCTGGAGACCATGCCGTAAGCCCCGCCCGGGGTCATGCGCCGGGAGGTGGTCCAGCTCCTCCGGACCAGGGAGAGCCTCACCTTCACGCCGGCCTTGACCGTGCCGTCCAGGGCGGCCACGACCGCCGAGAACCTGGCCCCCTCCCCGGCCCTGGCAAAAAAGTCCTGGTTGCTGAGCCCCACGTAAAGCGAGGCGGGATGGGACATGAAGGTCTCGGCCTTGTACACCGGCCGCGAGTCGGCATCCTGGACCGTCGCCGAAGCCGTCCAAGTCATGGGGGCGGGAGGGAAGCCTTGGGGGATCTCGGCCTCGAAGAGCGCGGCCCCGTCACGGGACACGGGCGCCTTGGCCGAGGCCGCCGTGCCGGGGGGGATCACGTCCGCGACCCAGCCGCCCTCCCCGTCCTTTTCCAGGGCCGTCGGGGCGGTGAAGCTCCAGCGGGCGGGAAAGCCCGGGGGCGCGAAATCCCATTTAGCCTCGTAGCCCAGGGAGAACTCGGCCTCTCCAGAGGCCAGGGGGGCCCCGTAGTGGTAGGTCCCCTTGGCGGCGAGCTTCAGCCTGTCTCCCGGATAGGCCTCACGGGGAATCCCCTCGAAAGACAGATCGAAGGCGGGCGGGCGGTAGAACCCCACCTTGAAGCCCCCGGCCGGGACCGCATCGGGGTCCCGGCCGTACGCGCGCAGGTCGGAGGGGTTCCGGCCCTTTTCCGGCGCGAGGTCCAGGAGCACCTGGTAGTAGCCGTGCCTGGCGTCCTTGGGGAGGGCGTAGTCGAAGGAGAAGGTCCCGTAAGGCCCCTGCTCGAGGGTCACGTCGTGGACCCAGTCATCTCCGGGAGCCTGGATGAGGGCCCGCACCGGCCCCGGGCGCAGGGGCCGGTCGGTGTCCCCCTCCGCCCTGGCGATGACCTTGAGGCGCGCGGTCTCCCCCGGCTTGTAGATGGGCTGGGAGGCGACGAGGAACGTCCGGAACCTGTCGGCGTCCAAGGGGCTACGGTAAGCCTGGTAATCAAGCCCCGCCTCCCAGGGCGAGAACCCGGATCCCCACTCCACGCTCCAGAAGACGCGGTCGACCGCGTCGGAGGCGACGAAGTAGAGCGGCAGGCTCTCGCCGCCGTCCGAGCCCGGGCAGGGGTTCCCCTCCAGGAGTTCTTTGGCCCCCGGAATCCGCGCCAGTCCATCCTCCCCGGTCTCGCCTTGCCACAGGGCCCTGCCCTGGCAGTCCAGCACGCTCACGGCGGCTCCCGGCTCCGGCCGGCCCGTGGACAGCCGGGTGACCCACGCCAGCGAGCCCGACAGGCCTGCCTTTACCGTGAGGGCCAGATCCGTCACCTGGAAGAAGCTGAGCTGCTCGCCGCCTCCGGCCCCCGCGAGCAGCACCCCGCGCTTCTCGCTTCCCTGGAAGAGGGCCTGGAGATCCAGTATCTCGGTCGCGGGCTGCCGGGAAGTGTCCCCGGAAGGCTTGAGGGTCAGGGAGTATCCGCCGCGCCCCCCTGACAAGGCCGCGTCGGCCCATTTCTTGGCCGCTTCCGGGTAGTATCCGAAGGGGCCGGTGCCGAAGTCGAAGTACCTGAGCTCGCCTTGGGAAAAGAGCCCGGCCGCCTCCGAATCCGTAAGGATTCGCCCGAAGGCCTTGACTTCCGGCATGTTGCGGATGCGCACGGGCACCTGTGGGGCCAGCGCGCTCTCCAGGACCCCGTCAGGGGGCAGGATGGCCGCGAAGGGCTTAAAGGCGCCGGTCCGGACCTGAAAGACCCGGTCCTCCTGGAGGGTCTGGCCGTAGATGTCCGGCAGGCCCTTTTTCAAGGTGAAGGTGTACCGGGCGTTCGCCAGGAAAGGGCTCCACAGGTACAGCCAGCTCTGGGGCTCCTCGTTTTCCCCGGCCTGGCCTGAGCCGTCCGCGGAGGCGGAACCGCCCGCCTCAGGGCCCGCCGGGCCATCCGGGGCGGCTTCCGCCCGGCCGGCGCCTGAGGAAGCCTGGGCCGCCTCCGCCCAGATTCTCTTGAGCTCGGTCAGGGAGGGGACGGGCGGGTCGACCTCGACGAAGGCCAGGACCTTGGAGAGGCGCACGGGGTTGGAGAAGGAGATGCCCACGGCGTCCGAGTCAGGCTCCTCCATGTAGCCTTCCTGGGGGATCTCGAGCGTTGCCGCGAGCGGGCCGTAAGTGCGGCCGCTCGCCGCCGTGAAGTCCTCCTCCAGCGGGGGGACCGACACCAGGATCCGCGCTCCTTTCTCTATGATCAGCCGGTACTCGGTGTCGCGGGGCAGAGGCTCCCTGGCCGCGGCCTGGAGCCGGCGGACCCGGCCCAGGGCGTCGGCGGCGCCCTGAGGCACGGCCCATACGGCGGGGACTTTGGCGGCGGCCCCTTCCGGGCCGTGCGCGAAGAAGGTCTTCCCCTGCAGAAGGGAAGGATCCACCGGCTGGTTGAAGGTCACGGTAAAGACCGGTTTAAGGGCCTCCTCGACGGTGGCGGGCCTCTCTTCCCAAGTGTTCTCGACCTTGAGGGCGGGCAGCGTGAAGGTCTCCTCCAGCGGCTCGCCGCCCAGGACCGCGCCGCTCAGGGACCTCACCTCGGGGGAGAGGCGCATCTTCACCGTCAGGCACCCCTGGGCGGGGGCATCGGGCACGAAGGCCAGCGTGAACTGGTTAAGCCACAGGACCTTGCCGGGAAGCGGCGGATCGAGGGTCAGGAGCGACTGATCGACGTCCTCGAAGTCCCCCAGGGCCGCCATGGGCTGGTTGAACATGACCGCCGCCTGCGTGAAGGAGAGCACTTCCCCCTTAGGCAGGAACATGAGGACCTTGAGCGGCTCGTCCGCCGGGGGAACCGGGGCAGACTGGGCCTCCCTGGCCTCGGGAGACGAGGGCTCGGCCGCGGCTCCCCCCCCGCCAGGCGCGGCCCCTCCCCCGCCAGGCGCGGCCCCCCCCGCTTCCCCTGCCGCCGGAGCCTGGCCTTCCCCCTGCGGCGCCTCCCCGGAAGGCCCGGAACTGCAGCCTGCCGGTCCCAGGCTCAGGGAAAAGGCCAGGGCCAGGACGAAGGCGGCCGGTGCGGCAAGGCCCGCGAAGGGCCGGAAAACGCGCTGTCGGGCAAGGGAAAGGAGGCTTTTGGCGGAAGTCATGTCTCACCTTCGAAGGAATGCCGCAGGCGGCCTGAAAAGCCGGAAAACGGCCTTCGGCGCGCGCGCCCGGGACAAGTCCGGAACGGTCCTGTGACGGTTTGCGGATGCGCTCTTGAAAATATCAGTTTCCGTTCCCGATTACTAGAGGCGCCGCAGGAAACGGGGCCTCAGGGAAGCCGCGGGGGGCCTTGCGCTGAAAGGTCCCGCGCCTTTGCCGGGGTTTCGGCGCGCCTTGATCTTCAGCGGAAAAGCGGCTCCGCCGGGCCTTGATCTTCAGCGGAAATGCGGCCCCGCCGTGCCTTGGCCTTCATAGGAAATACGGCCCCGCCGGCCCTTGCCGGCTCCTTAAGGAGCTTCAGCGGGTTATGACAAGGATTTTGAGGCCAAAAGCCGCGGAACTTCTACGCCGCGCCTTGGGCCTCAGGCGGGAAATGCCAGCTCGGCCAGCCGCGCCCGCAAGGCCTCCATGCCGCCCCTGCGGGAGCTGGGGTGCACCCTGTTGCACAGCAGGATCGCGGCGTCGCCTCGCTCCGGGTCAAACCAGGCCATGGCGCCGGTATAGCCCTTGTGGCCGAAAAGCAGCCTTCTCCCTCCAGGGCGCGCCGCCGCGTCGAAGCCCAAGGCGCGCCTGCCGCTTTCCCCTGCCGGTCCCTGAAGGGAACAGAACTCCCGCAGCGCCCCGCCCGGAACGATGCCGCCCTTCCCCCCCAGAGCCGCCAGCCAGGAGGAGACAATCAGGGCGACGTCCGCCGCCTGGGCGAACAGTCCCGCGTGCCCTGCGGCCCCGCCCAGCCAGGCGGCGTTGTCATCGTGGACCCGGCCCGGGGGCACGGGACCCAGGATCGGCACCCCGGGCCAGTCCAGGGGCCCCCCGCACCTCAGGCCGTCCTCGGTGGGCGCGACCGGACCCGGCCTGCCCCGGCGCCCCTCCGGGGCCTGCCGAGGGCTGAAGCGGGCAGAGGCCAGCCCCAGGGGCTCCGCTATCTCCCTGCGGAAAATCTCGGGGAGGCGGGCCCCGAAGATCTCCTCCAGAAAAAAACCCAGCAGCATGAAGCCCAGATCGCTGTATAAGGTTCCCTGCCCGGGCGGGAACAGGGGCCTCTCCCGGAGCGCGGCCTCCCGCGCCCGCGCGGGCCGCAGTTTCGGGCGCCCCTCGGGGATCAGGTACAGGGGCCGCCATGCCGGAAGCCCGGAACGGTGGGACAGCAGCTGCCGGAGCGTCAACGAGACGGTGTCCCGCGGGCCCTCCCACCCGAAAGACGACAGCGGGGCGTCCAAATCCTTGATCAGCCCCCGGGCTCGGGCGATCATCGCAAGGTATGCGGTAGAGAGAATTTTGGTTACAGAAGCCAAATCGTAGAGCGCGTCGGCCGGGACAGGGGCGACGTCCCTCGTCGTCCCCAGCTTCCCGAAGGCCCGGATCCTCCAGCGCCCGCCCGCCCCTTCAGGGAGCAGGGCCAGGACCCCCCCGGGCATTATTCCCTCCGCGACTGATCTCTTAAGGAGCAGGAGCGCCTCGTCTTCCGGCGGCTCCCCGTCAGCCGCCTCCGCGGCAGACGGGGCGGGCGGCATCCCGACGGGGGAAGGGAAGGGAGGCGCGGCGGCGGCGGCGGAGGAGGAGGAGGAGGAGGAGGAGGAGGACAGCGCCGACGGGCCTTCTCCAACGCCTGCGGCCTGGCCCGGGAAGGCCTCGCCGACCCCTGCCGACCTGACTCCTGACGGGTCCCCGCCGGCGCCTTTAGGGATCTCCAGGGCCTTTGACCTGCATGACTTCCTGAACATCAGCCACCCTGAGCCGGCGCGGCGGCTCCTTCAGCCGAAACATTTAGTAAGACCCATGTCGGGCTTGGGTTTTCGCCTGCGCCGCAGCGGCGCAGGCAAGGCAACCCGCGCCTTCCGCAAGGCATGCCGCCGAGGTCTTCCGCCGCCGCCCGTTCCCGGAGCCGGACCTTTTGCCGCCCTCCGCTTGCCGGAACAGCCCCGTTTGCAGGCAAATCCCCGGCTGCCCGGCCCCATGCGGGCGGCGGCCTGCGCGCGCGCAGGTTTCCGCAGAGCCCGGGCAAGCCTGCGCCTGGGCATGGGAGCCTTGCGGCGCGGGCGCGCCGCCGAAACAAGCCCCCTCAAACCCCCGCCTGCCCCTCGCAAAAGGCTTGCGGGCGACAGACCCCCCCGCCGGGTGCGCGTGAGGCGCCGGAGGCCCCGCTCCCCTGCTCCGCAATGGATTTACCGACTCCAAAAACGGCTATGGCGCTCTTCCGTTTGCGGTTGCCCTCGCCAGCCTCTGCGGAAGCGCCGACCCCGCCCCGCCTTTGCGGATGCCCTCCGCCCGCTCTTGGCGGGCAAGCCGCGCCTGCCTTCACCCGGCGACGCCGCGCTCAGCGCGCTCCCCTGACCCTACAGGAGTTCCAGGGCCAGGAGGTTGTGGAGGGCCAGCCTGCGCTTTCCCACCAGTTCGGCGAAGTCCGCCCTGAGGTCCACATCCAGCATCTCCCCCCGGAGTTCAGAGAGCACGCCCGGGGGATCCATGAAGGTGCCGCTCCGCGAAAGCCTGTAGTCCAGGACCGGGGTGAAGGTCGCCCCGGTCATGCCGACCTTGCCCAGCGGCTGTCCCTCCTCCACCCTCGCGCCGGCCTCGACCCCGGGCGCGAAGCCGGCGAGGTGGGAGTAATAGGTCTCATACTCACCCTCGTCGTGGCTCACCACCACGATGTTGCCGAAGCCCCCGCGCCTCCCGGCGAATTTTACGGTGCCTTGACCCACCGCGGCCACAGGGGCGCCGGACGGGGCCGCGTACCTCACGCGCCCGGCATGGGCCTCCTTGGGTATGGAGAGCCGCTCGGCCTCGGGGAAGCGCGGGGCGACGAGCCTGTACTGGAGGGGCGAGACCAGGAAGGGCTTCTTCACGCTCCTGAACTCCGCGTCGTAGAACTCGGCCGCGCCGCGCCGCCCCTCCCTGCGGAAGAACTCCAGCCGGCGGTCCAGGTTCACGACGCTGATCATGAGAAGCACGGGCTCGCCCTTGGGCACCTCATCCTCCCAGACGTTGCGGTACAGGAGCTGGAAGCTGTCCCCCGCCCGCACGTCCGACAGGAAATCGATCTGGGAGGAGAGCAGGTCGGCGAGCCTCGTCGCCTCCTCCGGGGCCAGGCCCGCGGCCGTGAAAGCCTCCTGGAAGCCTTCCCCCTCCTTGACCGTGCCCCTGAAGGCCATCTGAAGATCGAGCTCGGGCGAGGCCGTGGAGATGAACACGAAGCCGCCGGGGCCGCCCGGAAGCAGCACCGCGGGCCTCGTCTGCCCCTCCCCCAAAAACTCCAGCCGCGTAAGCTCGCCCCCCTTGTGGGCCGGGCGGCGCACGGCAGTGACCGTCGACGCCCCCTGCCTGAGCGCCGGGAGAACCTCCCCGCGTTCCAGGGCCGCCAGGGCCGCGTTGGCCTCGGCCTGGGAAAGCCCCAGGGAGTCCAGGGCCTGGGTGACCGTGCCGCCCGCAGGGACCGGGCAGGCCGTCACTTCGGCCTGCCCGCGGACCCTGGCCTCGGTGGAGAACAGCCCCTCCGGCATGGCGGGCTCGGCCGGGAGGACCTCCTCTGCCGGGGGCTCGGCGGGCCGCTCCTCCGGGAACCCGGCCGCCGGGGCGGCCGCCGCCCCTGCCACCGCCATGCCGGACTGGGGCATGGCGGCCTCCTCTGGCCCGGCGGCCGAGGCCGCCGCCGGGCCCGCTCCCCCCGTCCCTGCAGGGGAGGCGGCGCTTTCGGCCGAGGCCTGCCGCGCGACCGGAAGATCCCTGTTCCCCGTAAGGAAGCAGACGGCCGCGACCGCGCCGGCCAGGGCCATCGCCAGCCCCGCCCCCGCGAAGAACCTGGCCCGCCTGACCCTGCGCAGCCGCTCCGCCCTGGCGGCGGCCGCCGGGGGCCGCAGCTCCGGAAGCTCGCTTGCCGCAGGCTCATCCTCCCCGAAGTCCGGCGCCTCCCCGTAATCCGGATCCTGCGGGAAGTCCGGGTCAGCCGGGAAATCAGGGTCTTCAGGAAAATCAGGGGCATCCTGGTCTTCCGGGCAGTCCGGGAAATTCCCGGCCTGCGGCGGACGGCTTTCCCTTCCCCCCTCGTGATGGCGGCTAAAGCCTCCCGGCCCGCCGAACCGGCCCGCAGGCCTCGGCGAGGCGGAGCCTGATCCTCCCCTGGCCCCCGCCGCCCGCGGGCCAGCCAGGCCTACGGCGCTAAGCGGCCTCTCCGGCACGCCCAGCCCCCTGGGAAAGTCCCCTGGCGGCGGCGGTCCGGTCAGGCTCCGGACAGCGTCCCAGAGGCGCCGGAAAGGGGCGCAGATGAGCCTGGCCGCGGCGGGGATAACCCCCTCCCGGCGGGCCTTGGAATTCAGGTGGCGCCTGGGGCGGCGCGCATGGCTCCCGAAGCCCGCGCAGGAGGTCCCGCGGCTTGCTCGGGAATCGGAGTGCCGGTTCCAGCGGTTCATAGGGCTATGGTTCCTCGAGGAAGAGGGCAGGTTTTTGTTGTCTTGGGCTGCGTGGGCCTGCCTGGGCCGCAACCGGCGCCTTTCGGCCTGGACGGGGATGAAAGCCGGGGAGCGGCCTGACCGGAAGGGGGAAGCCCTATGGAGTCTTAGTTGCGCCGAAAGCGGCCCTGCCGGCGGCTTCAGCCGCCTTTGCCGATGCCGATCCGCCAGCGCTCAGCCGCCCTAGGCGGCCTCCTGGCCGGCGCCTCCCCTGCGGCAGCCTGAGGCTCGCGCCTCTGCCGGCCCTGACAATGGCGGCCATGCCCCTCCGGCGGCCCGCGCGGGCCCCCTGCGGCCTGTCTCACGGGGCCTTGGCTCCCTCCCGTTGCGTTTCAGCTATAGCAGACACGCTATTAACATAACCGGGGTTATTTTAGCAAATCTTCAGGTCATTTTGAAGCAAAATCTTTCCATTTATGCCGGAAAATTTCCTCAGCTCTTCAAGAAGCCTCCTGAGGGGGTCCTGAGATGGTCCTGAGATGGCCCTGAGGTCCCCGGCAGGCGTTTTCCTGTACTCTTCCGGCAGAGATCCGGGGCTCTCGTTCCTAAGACCCCTGCCGCCACTTCCCGGCATGGCTTTACCCGCATTCCGGGCTGAGCCTCGCCCGCGCAACCCTGAAGAGGCTTTCCGGGAGCCTCCCGCGGAAGCTCTTCCCGCGCGGACTGCAGTCACATTTCCGGTCCGCGCGGAGCCCTGCGCCCGGCCGCCGCCCGCTCTCGCCCGGCCGCGGCCGAGGCGCGCGCCCCACTTCAGCCAAGCTCGCCCGCCCCTGGCTTCGGGTTCCCTCAGGAAAACCCTGCCGTGTGCTAAAATGTCCCATTCCGGGCCGCCGCGGCGGCAAAGCCTATTCAGCCGCCGGATCGGCTCAACCTTACCCCTGCGCGCGATCCCGCGCGCGAAAGGAGGCGTCGTCATGGCCGGAGTGAACAAGGCCATTCTTTTGGGCCGACTGGGAAAAGACCCCGAGCTCAGGTTCACCCAGAACGGGACCTCCATGTGCGTCTTCACCCTCGCCACCTCGGAGCGCTGGGGCCAGGAGGAGCGGACGGAGTGGCATCGCATAGTCATGTACGACAGGCTGGCCGAGACGGCCAACCAGTACCTCCGCAAAGGCGATCAGGTCTACCTCGAGGGCAAGATCCAGACCCGCTCCTGGAACGACAAGGCCGGGGCCAAGCATTCCATGACGGACATAGTGGCGGGCTTCATGCAGATGCTGGGGTCCCCGAAGGGCCGCGGCCCTGAGGCCCAGGACCAGGCCGCGGCCCCGTCCGAGGCCAAGGCCCCCGATTTCCGGAAAGACGAGCAGGCGCAGGCTGACCGGCCCCGGCCCCAGGAGCCGCCTGCAGGCCAGATCCAGCTCCAGTTCCAGACCCCGGTCCCGGCTCCTGCCACGCAGCCAGGGCCAGGCCGGCAACAGCCTCCCGTGCCTTCCCAGGCCGCCCCTCCCCAGCCCGTCCGCAGGCCGCCCGCCCCGCCTCTCGCCGGCCCTCAGGACTTAGACCCGTTTGACGGCCTCCCCGATGACGAGCCCCCGCCAGACGATGACATGCCCTTTTGACCCGAGGGTTCGCCGTCCCCTGTCACCGCACGATTAAAATGTCCGCCTCCTGCAACATTAAAATGTCCCGGCTTAGTTTAGAGCGATATTGAAATGTCAGTTTTTTAGCGTGGCGGCACGATTAAAATATCCTTTTTTTATGCGTAACAGCCACATTAAAATGTCCCATCAAACAACAAATCAACAAGCATATGAATGCTTTATTTTTCTTAAAATTAGAATACAGGCCTTTTTCTGTAATTTTCCGATGCAATATTAAAATGTCCGAGCATTAGAGTATCATTGAAATGTCTTGTTTGTAAATAACAGCAATTTTAAAATGTCATTTTTAGACAACAGCAATTTTAAAATGTCCAGCACCTGACAAGAGCAATATTAAAATGTCCCTTACCCGACAAGAGCAACATTAAAATGTCCTAACTTTTCATTGCGGCAATATTAAAATGTCAGATTTGACATTCAGTCTAAATGATGCAAACTCTTTAGCCGCAACATATAGAAGAAAGCAGAACGAATAAAAAACTAAAAAGCAGGCTGTAACAACCCCCTCAGACAGACCCGAAAACAGCGGCAAAATTAAAATGTCCTATCATCCCCCTTGCAAAGACATCGTTTTCGTTCTCGCAAGGAGGAAGATTCATGGAAAATGATCGGGGCAACCGGGCCCGCCCAAGGGCTTCGCCCGAAACAAGGGCCCGAGTACTGGGCGAGGTGATCCATGGGCACATGACCCGGAAGGCGGCGGCGGAAGCCCTTTCCATGTCGGGCCGCCAGCTCCGAAGGATCTTGGACGCATTCAAGACGGACGACGTCGTCGGGCTTCGCCACAAGTCCATAGGCAAGCCGGGCCATCACAAAATACCTGAGGGAGTCAAACGGGAGGCTCTCGAAACAGCCAAGGAGCGGTACCCGGATGCCGGACCGGCCTTTCTGTCCGATCTTCTCAAGGAGGGGCACGGCATCGAGGCGAGCCGCGAGACGCTCAGGCGCTGGCTAGATGAGGATGGGGCGCGAAAGATCCAGGAGAGCAAGCCAAGGCGCCGCCGCAGGCGGGAGAGAAAGGCGAGCTCCGGCATCATGGTACAGATGGACACCAGCATCCACGACTGGTTCAGGACCGGGATCAAGGCCTGCCTCATAGCCCTCGTCGACGACGCCACGTCCACCGTGTACGCCAGGTTTTACGAGACCGACTCGACCATGACCAACATGGACGCCATCAGGCGCTACATAACGGCTTACGGTATCCCCGCATCCCTGTACACCGACAGGGCGAGCCACTTCAAGGTTAACGCCGGCGAGAAGCCGGAGGACGTCCTGGATGCGCAGGACCGCCGCGTCACACAGATCGAGCGGGCCTCGAGGGAGTGCGGGATCTCCATCATCCACGCCAAGTCCCCGCAGGGTAAGGGCCGGGTGGAGAGGCTTTTCAGCGTGCTGCAGGACAGGCTCGAGAAGCGCCTGCACTATGCAGGGATCAAGGACGTCAAATCCGCCAACGACTTCCTTGACGGCGACTGCCTCCAGAAATACAACCAGAAGTACCGCGTCAATCCCGTCGCGGATTTCGACTCCCACCGGCCCGTCGGCCAGCTTGACTTGGAAGCGATCTTCAGCGTCCAGGTCTTGCGCGTATGCGCCAACGACTTCACTGTCAGCCTTAACGGCAGAAAATACCAGATCGCGCGGGAAAACGACCTGCACGGGCTGCCGCGCAAAAACATACTAATGGAAAAACGCCTTGACGGCAGCGTGCGCGCGCGGCACGCGGGCCGCTACCTGATCATCCACGAGACGGACAGGAAGTCCGGCAGGACCGGGCAAGGCAGATAGCCGAGAAAGCGGAAACGATGTCAAAGCAAGTCATGTTTACGCATTTTCCGTGCCAGGCCCGGGGGGGTACCCCCACGGGCCTGGCACGGTCTTTGCTGAGCTTAAAAGGTAGGACATTTTAATCTTGCAGTAAGGCGGACATTTTAATTTTGCGGTGACACCTGGACATGTTCCCGGCTTTGGACGAGAAACCGGAAATGCGCCGGCTCTTTTGACCGAACGGAAAAGAGGGCAGGATTCCCCGGGCCCGCGGGCGAGACGGGTCTTCTGTGACGTGAGGATCAGCCTTCGCGTGATCACGGACAGCTGCCGCATGCGCATGAGCCGCGGCGGACGGCTAGCCGCCCATCCCGGCGCGCTCTTTGACTTGCCCGCGCGCCGGCAAGCCGGCCGGACATGGCGGAACTCCGGTCCGGAATCATGTCCGGGAAGGCTTTGAGAGGCGGAAGCGACAAAGCCTGGAGGAGCCGGGGCAGGCGAGCATGGACTTCCGCGAGGCGTATGACCAAGGCCCCAAGCCCTTAGTCCGGCGCAAGCCGGAAGCGAAGGGCGGCCGGCTCAGGAACACTCTCAGGAACTTACGCAAACGGGCGCCGCGCCCCTGCCTCCGGCCCGTGCGGGCCGCAGGCTTCAGCGGAGCGGTTACGGGCCCGGCGTGGGCAGGCGCTTCCGGCGTCCCCTGCGGCGCCGCCTTTGAAAGACGGGATCCGTGACATGCAGGGCGTTCGCGCGGCGTTGCCCGGCTCAGTCCGCCGTCTTGACAAGGCACTCCCCGCGGTAAGTGACCCCGATCCCGATCTTCACGAGAAGATCGGCCTGCGCCTTGTAAGGGCGCCAGTAATCCTTGGTCTCTATGGCTTTTAAGGCGTCGTCGGCAAGCCTGGAGACGAGTTTCCGCTTGTCCTTTGCCGTCTCTCCTCTGTCGAACTTCAGCTCGATCACGGCGCAGAGGCATGACGAGGCCGTCGGAAAAAGAAGGGCAAGGTCCGGCGTTCCCTTCGACCCGGGCGGCTCGGACAGGGCGATCTGGCCCAGTTTGCTGCAGTAAGCGTAAACCAAAGCGTTGTAGAAGGATTCCGTAGGCTGATGATGCGACGGGTCGAGACCGGCGAAAAGCGAGCTGAAGACGTCCGTCAGCCTCTCCGCGTTCTTGTCCCTGACGGCCGCGTTAAAGTCGTCGCTTTCAGCCTGCGGGTTCCTTTTCAGGATGGAGAACATGCTTTCGGAAAAGAAATCAAGAGAAATGATCCGCACCTCCAGATTGGGCTTTTTCAGCGTGTAGAAGACGCCGCGGTACATGACGTCTTCGGCCTTGTCGACCGTCAGGTAGCCGGTCTGGAAAAGGGCGGGAACCGTCTTGAGTTTTCCGACCTCCGCGGAGCTGACGGCGCCTTTGGGGATGGACTTGAAGCCGTCCTTGGCCAGGGCAAGCGGGTCCTTGTCGCCGATATCCGGCAGCGAGGAAAGAAAAGACGATGAATTGTCCAGCTCCCCCCAATAAGCGGAAAACCTGGCTTCATCGAAAAACCTCAGGACTGACCATGGGTTAAGGACCTTTGTCGCGCCGTCCCAGCTGTAACCGTCGTACCAGTCCATGATGAGTTTCCGCAGATCTGCGAGGCCGGCCTCCTTTGGCATGCGGCCTTTGTCTTTCATGGCGTCAAGGACCGACGGCATAAGCCCGCCGAAATACCTGTCAAGTTCCTGCGGGGTGAAGCCGCAGATTTCGGAAAAGCGCTCGTTGAGCGTCAGATCCTTAAGCTGGTTGAGCCCTGCCGACAGCCCCATGAAGGCGTAGCGGGTGACGCCTGTCACGAACACGAAGCGGAGATGATCGTCAAGGTCCTTGAGGGAGACGTAAAAGCTCTTCAGGAAATTGCCGAAGGCGACGGCAAGCTTCGGATCCGCGAGGTTTGAGCTTACAGGCGCGTCGTACTCGTCAATCAGGACAACCACGCGGGCGTCATGTTTGAGGCTCAGGGTTTCGATGACCATGGGCAGGGACGTGGCCGGAAAGGTCAAGTCAAGGTTCAGGTTCTCGCGGAGATTGATTGAATTCAGCTGTTTAGTCAAGGAATCCTTGAGGAGATCTATCGACTCGGTGCCTGCCGCCATCGACAGGCTCACGACGGGGAACTTCCTCGTGAAGTCGAAATCCGAGCTCCCGATCCACAGGCCCGCGAAAATGCCCCGCGGGTCGCCGTCCCGGCCGGGCGGGCCGCTGAAAAGCTCCTTAAAAGTCGCAAGCAGCAGCGACTTGCCGAACCTCCTGGGCCTGGACAGGAAATACGCGCCTTTCCTTGATGCCAAATCATAGACAACCCGCGTTTTGTCGACGTAAAGGTCCCCAGCCTCAATGATTGCCCTGAAGGACTGTATTCCGATCGGAAGCCGTTCCATGAAAAGCCTTCCCCGGCGCTCAGGGCGGCCTGCCCCAAGCGGGCGTTCAGTTTACCCGAACGGCATAATTTATCATTATCCGCATTCAATTCGCAACAAACCGGAATAGAGAGATCGGGAGCAACCATTCACCTGCTCCTCCTCCCCAAAGGGCCTTGGAGCCAGCAGGCAGAGCCGCTGCCGGGACGTGATTGGGCTAGATTTCGACATATAGCACACCATAGAATGATAACTTGACCTAAAGTGGCTATATTACCCACTAGGAACTTAAATAAGCCGAATTCAGTCTCCAAAGATATTGTTTTCCGCATTATCAGCTTTTCAGGGGCTGAAGGCAACCCAACGAGCGTAAGCCGGCGATACGTTAACGACGGCGTTCTCATTGGGATTGTCAGCTCCCTCAAACATCTCCGCGGGATTATGACAATACTGGGCCGCCAAAGGCTTAAAGCGAGCCTGCCCGGCCTCCTTGAGCCATTGTCCGGATATTGGACGGCCTGATGCCGGAGGCTGACCCGTTCAACAGCCATATGGCCCCGGCCAAGTACGGCCTCCCAAAGGGCGGCGTGAGGAAGCTCGCCGACGGCAAGCAGTGGGGGCAACCCGGGCGCGAGGGGAAAACGCCTGTTCAGGCCGATACCCCTGACGAGCGGGCATGCCTCCTTAAAGTTAGGGCGAATACGCCGACAACTCGCGGTTCAGGCTGATCGGCTGCCGGAAGCGCCGGGCGGTCCCGGTCCCATCCGGAAGAGGACATCATCAAGAGCCGACGGCCCGAGCCGGGGAGGCCAGGACAAGCCCGAAGGGTCCCGGAAGGCGGCCGGAAGACGGGGAGGAAGGAGCGGAATTTGCCTAAATCGCTCTCGAGCAGGGGGTCCGCAGGACGAACGCGTGAAACCGGGCCTGCCGGAGAACGCTCTGACGTGCGAGAGCATGCCGGGGGCCGCGACGCGGGCGGTCACTGGCATCGGCGCCCCTGGCATCGGCCGGCTGGCGGCGGACGGGGCTGTTGCCCTGCCTGAAAAAGAATCACGAGAAGCTCGCCGGGCGTATTCTTAACGGCAGTTGCAGGCCCGGGCCGGAAAGGCGGCCGGACCCGGCCCTCCCGCCTGAGGGCTTTTCGGAGCTGGCCTCCCGGACCGCGGC
>JAITRL010000286.1 GCA_031288415.1 Deltaproteobacteria bacterium
GGCCCCCCGCCGGGCCCGGCTTAAGGGCAGGCCGAATATCCCGCAAGGGTCCCAGGCCCGGGCCGGGAGCCATGCCTGCGGAAGCGGCAGGTCCTGCCGCTAGCCCGCCTGTTCCTCCATGCCCAGAAACTTCCACATGGAGGCCGCGGCGGCGCTGACGGCGAATACGGTGAGCCTGCAGTCGATGGCCCGCCTCACGCCCAGGGGGAGTTCCTTGATCCGGCAGTAAGGCTTCTCGTCCTTGAGGTACCTGACCGGCCTCCAGTGGGGGTAGCCCGCCTCGGGCGAATTGTTGTCGAGCTCGGGATGGAACACGTAGCCGTCCGACACCTCGCAGATGTAGACCGCCTCTCCGTCAGGAACGAGGAAGTAGTCGCCGGGGCCGACCAGGTTCACGAAACGGTCCAGTATGCCCGCCGCCACCGCCAGCTCGTTCTTGAGCTCGTTAAGGTAATGGTCGTATGTCGCGCACAGCCGCGCCTTGATTTCATCCCGGGTCAATCCCCCACCCAGGTCGCCAACCCCTGGCCAGCCTACGGCCACCATGCCCTTGGCCAGGAAGTCGCCCATGCGGTTGGTGAAGTTAGGCTCAGGCCTGATCGCCCAAAGTTTTTTCATCATGGAAATCGCGCTCCGCCGAAGGCGCCCGCAAGACGGGCCGGGGGGCAAAGCCCCCCTTCAGCAAAAGGTGATGAAGGGTATGCAGGGGCTTTAGGAAAGAACAGCCGATGCTGCCCCTTGAGGGGGATAGGGGCTCTCTCGGCTGACTACCATTCAAGGATGGCGCGGGGAAGGCTCAGGAGGGGGCACCGGAGGAGGACTCCTTCAGGCATCGGCAAGGACTCGCCCCGGAAATCCGGATAGGGCAGGTTTAACGAAAAAACTACCACGCCCCTTGAGAAAAGTCAAACTCCGCCTTATTTACCTTAATTGAACCATTTCCATCGATGAACGAACAAAAAACTACTCTTTCAATTTCTGTTTTTGTTGTTTTTTTAGGCTTTCTATATTAATATGAAAACAAAACAAAAAATTACGTAATTATAATTTTGTTCCAATCATTCTCCCTTACCCTCCCTTCACGGCCCAGTCGGCCAAAAGCCCTTGTCTCCGTTGCCGGCTGGAGATGGCCTGACCCTATCCCGCAAGGTCCCTGGGCCCCCGTCAGCCCGCCGCCAGCCTGCCGGCTGCCGCCGGGAGCGTCCCTGGAAGCCGCTGACGTAACGCCTAAAACCCATCGGCCAGAGGCGCGGGCAGATCATCGGAAGCCCGGCGGGGAATCGTCTGCGGCTGAACTTAGGCGGGAAGGCTCCGGGCCCGGGTCCGTAACCGTACCGGCAACGAAACCGTCAGCGGCCGCGATGCCTGAAAAGAGGAAAGCTGGGGGAGGAAAGGCCTGCGGGACAGGATGCGGGGAGACGGAAGGCGCCTGAGGCACTAAAGCGGGGAGGCTGGAGACGCAGGTTGGCCGGGAACGGGAAGACGGGAGGCGCCTGAGGCCCAGGAAGCGGGAAGAAGGGAGGAAAGCGGGGAAGACGGTAAACGGCAGAGCCCCGAAGGCAGGAGACGGGAGGCGGGAGGCGGGAAGAGGGAAGAGGGAAGAGGGAAGAGGGACGAGGGAAGAGGGAAGAGGGAAGCGTCAGGAGGGGGGGGAATGGAATAAGGAGGGCGCGCGGGGGATTCGCAATGGACGGGGGAGAGAGACCAGGGCCGGACAAGCGGCGAACGGCGCCGGAACGCGCCTGGCGGTCATGCGCCGCGGCAGCGGCGGAACCCCGCCCCGCTTGCCGGAGCGTTAAGGCCCTGAAAAGGCCGGAGGCCCTGAAGCGGAAGAAAACTTCCGCCGCAGGGCCTCAGCCGAGGGTCTTGAGGTTTGGAGACCCTCTGGAGGTCGTCTCCGGGCAATGACGGACCCCGGAGACGGGAAGGCGCATATATTATAGCATAGCGCGCCGGATCACGCAGGCCGGAAGACCGGCCGCAGGCCGCCTCAGGCGACAAGGCTAGTACATGCCGCCCATGCCGCCCATGCCGGGGGCTCCGCCCATGCCGGGGCCGGCGGGCTTGTCCTCCTTCTTCTCGGCCACCATGCACTCGGTGGTGAGGAGCAGGGAGGAGACGGAGGCCGCGTGCTGCAGGGCGAAGCGGGTGACCTTGGCGGGGTCGATGACGCCGGCGGCCAAGAGGTCCTCGTAGACCCCCGTGTCGGCGTTGAAGCCCACGGGCCCGGTCTCGGCGCGGACCTTCTCGACGACCACGCTGCCCTCGAAGCCGGCGTTGGCGGCGATCTGGCGGAGGGGCTCCTCCAGGGCGCGGCGGATGATCTTGACCCCCTGGAGCACCTCCCCCTCGAGGTTCAGCGTTTCGAGGGCCGGTATACAGCGCACGAGGGCCACGCCGCCGCCGGGCACGATGCCCTCCTCGACGGCCGCGCGGGTCGCGTGAAGCGCATCCTCGACCCTGGCCTTCTTCTCCTTCATCTCGACCTCGGTGGCGGCCCCGACGTTGATGACGGCCACCCCGCCGATGAGCTTGGCCAGGCGCTCCTGGAGCTTCTCGCGGTCATAATCGGAGGTGGTCTCGTCGATCTGGGCGCGGATGAGCTTCACCCTCGTCTCAAGGGCGGCCTTCGAGCCGGCGCCGTCCACGATGGTGGTGTTCTCCTTGTCGACGGTGATCTTGCGCGCGCGGCCCAGGTCCTGCAGGGTCACGCTCTCGAGCTTGATGCCGAGGTCATCGCTGATGACGCGGCCGCCGGTCAGGACCGCGATGTCCTCCAGCATGGCCTTGCGGCGGTCGCCGAAGCCCGGGGCCTTGGTGGCGCAGGTGTGGAGGGTCCCGCGGATGCGGTTGACGACCAGGGTGGCCAGGGCCTCGCCGTCCACGTCCTCGGCCACGATCAGAAGGGGCTTGCCCTGCTTGGCGATCTCCTCGAGGATGGGCAAAAGGTCCTTCATGCTGGAGATCTTCTTCTCCACCAGAAGCACGTAGGCATCCTCCAGGTGCACGGCCATCTTCTCGGAGTCGGTCACGAAGTAGGGGGAGATGTAGCCGCGGTCGAACTGCATGCCTTCGGCCTTGTCGAGCGTGGTCTCCATGCTCTTGGCCTCCTCGACCGTGATCACGCCCTCCTTGCCGACCTGGTCCATGGCCTCGGCGATGATGTTGCCGATGGCCGGATCGTTGTTGGCGGAGATGGTGCCCACCTGGGCGATCTCGGTCTGGTTCTTGGTGGCCTTGCTCTGCTTCTTGAGCTCATTGGTGGCCGCCTCGACCGCCTGGTCAATGCCGCGCTTGAGGCTCATGGGGTTGACCCCCGCCGCCACGAGCTTCTGGCCCTCGCGGTAGATGGCCTGGGCCAGCACGGTGGCGGTGGTGGTGCCGTCGCCGGCGAGGTCGGAGGTCCTGGAGGCGACCTCCTTGACCATCTGGGCTCCCATGTTCTCGAACTTGTCCTCGAGCTCGATCTCCTTGGCCACCGTCACCCCGTCCTTGGTGATGGTGGGGGACCCGAAGCTCTTCTCCAGGATAACGTTGCGGCCCTTGGGCCCCAGGGTGACCTTGACGGCGTCGGCCAGGACGTCGACCCCCCTCATTATGGCCTCGCGGGCCTTGATGTTGTACTTAAGCTCCTTGGCGGTCATGGCAGGTAACTCCTTGAAAAGACTCTGCTGCTTTCGTGTTGGCTAGGGAATGGTTTTGAGGCCGGGCTTTACTGGTCACTCGATCACGCCGAGGATGTCCTCCTCGCGCAGGATGAGGTACTCTACCCCCTCCAGCTTGACCTCGGTCCCGGAGTACTTCCCGAAGAGCACCTTCTCCCCGGCCGTGACCCCGGGCGTGACCCGTGTCCCGTTGTCCAGGAGCTTCCCGTTGCCTACCGCTATGACCTTGCCCTGCTGGGGCTTCTCCTTGGCGGTGTCGGGAATGATGATGCCGCTCTTGGTGATCTGCTCCTCCTCAAGGCGCTGTACCAGGATGCGATCCGAAAGTGGACGTATGCTCATGAGAAACTGGCTCCTTTCAGCCGTTTTCCGGAAGCTGAAAAAAATGTCCCCGCAGGGGAGTCCCCGGGGATGCCGGGTTTTTGACCGGCGACCGGCAAGGGCTTTCGCCCCTGCGGACCTCTAGGCAGACGGAAAGTGGCGTCTTGGCCAGCATTCCGAATTTAGAATCTTGGATTAATCGAGATGACCCGTGGCGTAATGGCGTAAACTGCAAAAATCATTGATGTTTTAAGATCAAAGTGTCATTTAGCCTTCGCCGGATCTTAGCACTCTGGGGTCCTGTCTGCCAGGCAAGGTAAAATATAAGCATTCGGGTTCCCTTGTCAAGGCCATTGGCCCGAAGCGGCCGATTTTTTTTTACCTTCCGGTCCCCCGCCCCGGAAAGGGCCGCCGGAGCCGTCCAGGAGCCTGCCGCCGGGAGGCCGCAAAAGCGCCTCAGACGGGCCAAACCATAGGCGTCCGCGCGATTTTGCCCACTCCCTCGCCGTTTTAAGCCCCTGGGGCGCCCGGAAACATGCGGCCTCCGAACCCTGAGCCCGGCCCCCTGGCCGGAACCCTGAGCCCGGCCGAGGCCCTGAGCCCTTCCGCAACCCTGATGCCGCCCGGCTCTTCGAAGCCCTCCTATTTTCTTGACGCCTCCTGCTCCTCAGAGAAGAAACGCGGCGGGAGAGCCTCCTTGCGAAACGGGGTCCTCAGCAAGGCCCGGCCGGCCGCCCAAGGCGGCACAGGCCCCGATTGACCGCTCTTGGCGGCGTTAAAACCTGGGTTGCCGCTCTTGGCGGCAAATACCCGGCCGGCCCGCCCATGGCGGCCGCAAGACCCTTCAGGCGGCTGCAGGCGAGGAGTGACGGGGCGATCCTAAAGCCCGCGTAACCAAAGCTCAGGGAAAGCCCCTCAACTCCGGGAAGGCCGGAAGCTCTCCCCTGTCCCTAAGCGGCGCCGGGAAGGCCTCCGCCTGTTCCGGAGCCGGGCCGGGAAGGCCCGGCTTCCCCAAGGAGCGTTCCGTCGGCAGGCCGCGCGCCTCCCCCTGGGAAGGCGCGCGCGAAAGGCGGCTGGCGCGAAAGGACCGCCGGCCTGGGCTGGGTCCCCGGCAGGCGTGTTTCAATCTTTCCGCCCTGAAAAGGCTCTTAGTCCAGGCAGAAGGTTTCATTAGCAAGGAGAGGCGACACGGCAGCCAAATCATCGGGGTACTCGCCGCAATGCCCGGCCTGGCCCGGCCCTGACAGGCTGGGAAGTTTCCGCCCTCGGCCTGAAGCTAGACCGAAAAGGTAACTAAACGCCCTCTCTGCTATAATATTTGACGCACGCGCCCCCCTCGGGAGCCTTGCCAGGGCGCCTCCGGCATCCGGGGCCAAGCGGGTTTGGGCGTGTCAGCCTCAGGGAGAGACCGTGGCGCGACC
The DNA here is from genome assembly GCA_031288415.1 of Deltaproteobacteria bacterium. Taxonomy (GTDB): domain Bacteria; phylum Desulfobacterota; class Desulfarculia; order Adiutricales; family Adiutricaceae; genus JAIRZX01. The sequence goes on from JAITRL010000286.1 coordinate 5,408, forward strand.
TTTATGCCTGATTATCCGGGACGGCTGGGGCCACCGGGAAGAGAAGCGTGGCAACGCCGTGGCCGCGGCGGATCCGCCCTTCGTCAACGGCCTTCTCAAGCGCAAGGAGCTTTGGACTCTCCTTGACGCCTCCGGGGAGCCGGTGGGGCTCCCGGACGGCTATCAGGGCTCCAGCGAGGTGGGCCACCTCAACATGGGCGCCGGGAGGATCGTCGAGCAGGAGCTCAAGCGCATCGACGACGGACTCAAGGACGGCTCCTTCTTCCGGTTGCCCCACTGGCAGGCCCTCACCGCCTACTGGAAGGAGCACGGGGGCGCCCTCCACTTCATGGGCCTGCTCCAGAACGAAGGGGTGCACGCCCACCAGGAGCACCTGTTCAAGTTCATGAGGAGGGCCCGCCAGGAGCACCCCGAAGGCCCCATGGTGATCCACCCCTTCCTGGACGGCCGCGACACCCCGCCCAGGTCTTCCCCGGAATTCCTGACCGCCCTCAAGAAGGTCATGGCCGAGACGGGAGGGGCCTCCATAGGCGTGCTCATGGGCCGCTATTACGGGATGGACCGCGGCAAGGACTGGCCGCTCACCGACAAGGCCTTCGCAGCCCTTACGGACGGCAAGGCCGAGCCCTTCTCGGGCGATCCGATCAAAAAGGTCGAGGAGTGCTGGAACGCCCTCAAGACCCCGGACGGGACCGAGATGGTGGACGAGTACATCCCCCCCGTCAAGGCGGAAGGCTATCAGGGGATCCAGGACAAGGACTGCATCCTCCACTTCAACTTCCGCCAGGACCGCGCCATCCAGCTCACCCAGGCCTTCGTGGAGGACTCCTACCCCGGCAAGAGGGCCAGAAGGCCGCAGGCCCGCTTCCTGGGCCTCACCCGCTACTACGACGAGTTCAAGGACTTCCTGCTGGGGCCCATGGGCGAGGACGGGGGCATGGAGCGGCTCCTGGGCGAGCTGGTTTCCGAGGCGGGCCTCAGGCAGCTCAGGATCGCCGAGACCCAGAAGTTCAGGCACGTCACGTCGTTCTTCAACGGCAAGTCCACCAAACCCTACCCCCTGGAGGACCAGGTGGAGGTGAAGGGCCGCTTCGACCCGGCCACCTTCGCCGAGCACCCTGAGATGGAAGCGGAGATCGTGACGGATCTCATCCTCTCCAAGTACCTCCCCGAGAAGTACCCCCTCATCGTGCTCAACTACGCCAACACCGACATGGTGGGCCACACCGGCAACATGGAGGCCGCGACCCGGGCCGTCAAAATCGTCGACTCGTGCCTGGCGAGGCTGGTCCCCGCGCTCTCGGAGGCCGGCTACACCGTCATCGTCACGGCGGACCACGGTAACGCCGACGAGATGATCGACCTTGAGACCGGGCTCGTGAAGACCAGCCACACGCTCGCCCCGGTGGAGTTCATCCTCGTGGAGACCGAGCCCAGGTACACGGTCATCCAGAAAAGGGGCAAGCTCTCGGACATCGCGCCCACTATCCTGACCCTCATGGGGCTGCCGATCCCGAAAGAGATGACGGCCGAGGTGCTGGTGAAGCCCAAGTGAAGCCCCAAAAGCCGGGCGGCGGCATCAGAGCGGCCGCCTGGCCTTGACGTGGAGTTCAGGAAACATCCGGCCCGCGCCCCTGAAACAGTTCCGGCGGGGCATCAAGGCCGCGCCCTGACGGAGTTCCGGCGACGTCAGGGCCGCGGCCTGCAGCGGTTCGGGCAACAGCCGGGCCGCTCCCTGACTGCGGCAGGAAAAATGCTTCGCCGCCTTCCGGTCGACGTCCCTGCCGGTTGCAGGCGGCAGCCTGCCCTTTGACGCCCGAGCGCCCGCAAGACTGAATCGCGCGGCAGGCCGGGCTGTTCAGCCTGAGAGGCGCGCGTTTCGCGCCCGCCGGAGGCCAATGGGCCTTAAGCGCCGGCGGGGCTGATTCGCCTGGAACTCAAGGGCCATTGGCCTCGGGCGCCGACGGGTTTGATTCGCCTTAAGCGAGAGGCCAATGGCCTTAGACGAGAGGCCTGTTTTCCTTGAACGGGAAGCTTGCTTTCCTTGAACGGGAGGCTTGCTTTCCTTGAACGGGAGGCCCCAAGCTTCTCGACCTCCGGCAAGTCCCTCCGCCTGCTGGGGCGTTTTCGCGCCGCGTTCCGCGTACAAGCGCCCGGGCTCGCTTGCCCGGAGCGCCTCCGCGGCCGCCCCTGCCTGAAGCCGCAAGCCTTCCGCCGGCCTTTAAGGGAACGCGCCGCGAATTTCCTGCCGCGCGGGCGGCCTGCCCCCGCCCGAGCGCGGGAGACTCCGTGAAACCCGCGCCATCCGTGATGCCGGGGAACTCAAAGGGCCGGAGCCCCTTAAATCACAATCTATCCGGGAGCCTGGAAGCCCAGAGGAAAAGGCCCTTCTCCGGCAAAGGCTCCCTAAGGCCTTGCGGCCGCCGGCCCCCGAGGCTCCGGGGGGAAGCCTTACGGAAAACCTGCCTTGCCCCTCCGGAACGTCACCCGAGATTGCCCTGTCCGGACAAAAACCCGCTTGCCCGGGGCCAGTCCTCCCGCAAGGCTTTGACTGCCCGCCCCCGGTGGCTGATCTGCCCTTTTTCCTGGCGGGAGATCTCGGCCAGGGTCTTGCCCAGCGCGGGGAAAAAAAACACGAAGTCGTAGCCGAAGCCGTTTTCCCCCCGGAGCTCACGCGCGATCTCCCCCGCGAGCGAGCCCCGGTAGCCGAGGATCTCCCTCCGGAAAGGCTTGGCCAGAACCAGGGACGCCGCGAATTCCGCCCTGCGGTCGGCCTTCCCTTCCATCATCTTCAAGAGGTAACGGGACTGGTCCCTGCCTCCGCCGCTGGAAGGGTCAATCCCGCCCCAGCGGGCGCTCATGATACCCGGGGCCCCGTCCAGGGCCGTGACCAGCAGGCCGGAATCGTCGGCCAGGCAAGGGAGGCCCAGAAGATCCGCCCAGTAGCGGGCCTTTAGCCCGGCGTTTTCGGAAAATCCCGCCCCGTCCTCGACCGGGCTTGGGATCTTCGCGGGATCGAGCCCTGAGAGCGGCCCTTGGCCCAGGCAGAGGATCTCGCAGCCCAAAGGGCCCAGAAGCTCCCTGAACTCGGCCAGCTTGCCGGGGTTGGAGGAGGCGACCGCCAGCGTAAGCCGGCCCCGAGGGATCGGGCGTGACTTGGAGTTTTCGGGCATCCGCATTCCCTCCCCGTTTCCCCCGCTCGGCCTGCAGCCGGTTGCCGCGCCCCCGGCCTTAAGCGGTCTCCCGTCCCCTGCCGCGCCTCAGCCGGCCGGCGGCATTTCAGCTGAGCCGCCCTCCCGCAGACGGCTCCCGAGCCGGCCCCTGCGCCTCCTCAGTCGGCCTCCGGAGCGGCTGCCGGGCCGCCTTCAGCGAGCTTGCGGTGCATCTGCATCAGGCATGTCACGACGGCCTCGTCCGACATGGCCTTACTCCTGAAGCCGTAGGCTCCCGCGACGGCCCCGTCGAGCTCCCTGTGCGCCGCCGCCAGTCCGGCGGGCATGGTCCGCTGATCGTAAAGGCCCGCCAGGGAGGAGCCGGCAGACTCCTGACGGGCGTCCAGGACCCCTTTAGCCGCCCGTTCCACCTTTGCCCTCTTTTTCTGAGAGGGATCGGGCCACGGGAAATTATTATAGACGATGCCGATGCTGTACCTGAAGTCCGACTTGAGCCTGCCTGAGACGATCCTTACCCAGGCCATGTGCACTCCGGAAGAAAGAACCCCGAAGTGGTACAGCCCGGCTCCCGGCGCGAGGAGGATGTCGCCCGCCATGACCGACGGCGGCAGAAAGCCTATCGGAACGTAGCCGCGGCCGGCGGACGACACCCTCGGCACGGCCAGGCTTTCCCGGCACGGAAGGCTCTCGAACAGGAACCTCGTCGGCGTCTCGGCCAGCCTCCGGGTGGATTCCCGCCTGCTTGCGAGCCTGAAGCGGCGGACAGCCTCGATCCGCCTCAGGACCTCAGGCATCCTTTTAAGCTCGCCGGGCGGGGAGTCCCCCAGCCACAGGCAGTACCGCTCTTGCCCCCCTATGAACTCTTTGGCGCCGGCCCACGGCCGGAAAAGCCCCGCCGCGCCCGGCTCCTTACGCGCGAACTCGTCTCGCTGCGCCCGCGTGAAGAGGTAGTTCCCGTCATCCGCCGGCACGTTCCCGAAATGCAACTCCGGAACGCCGCTGAGCGGGGCCGTCCTGTTCCCCAGGAACGCGGCCGGCCCCTTGAGCAGGTACTGGTTAAGCTCCCGGCAGGAAGCCGCCCGGCTGAACCCGATAATCACGCAGTGAACGGCGGCCTTCCCTTCGGCCTCGCCGGGCCACTTGAAGGATCTAACCCCGAAATTAATGCGTATCCCGCTTTCCATGAGCGGTTTCCACAGGATGGCAGGCTGGAGCCCTTGGACCACGCTGCTGGTCGACACGAACGCGCAACGGACGCCGGGGCCTTCCGCGCAGTCAGCGGCCTTCTTGAACCATCCCGTCACGTAATCGAGGCTTCCCAAGCCCGGCATGTTTCCGAACACCCGTCCCAGGTCGGCCTTCTGCCCCCTTGTCATTATCCTGGCCCCGCTGTACGGGGGGTTGCCGAAAACGTACGCGGGCCCGGACTTGGGGAGCGCCGGCTCCCAGTCCAGCGCGAGCGCGTTGCCGCACACGATGTTCGCGCCTCTCTTCAGCGGCGGCCGCGCGCCGTAACGCGCCGCCGAGCCGCCGGCCGACAGGTCCAGCTGGCGTTCGGCCAGCCGCATCCCCGCGCGGGCGATCCGGCAGGGGAAATCCTCCAATTCTATGCCTGAGAACTGATCGGCGCTCACGTTCCGGACAAGCCTCGCCCCAAGCCAGTTCTTTCCGGTGGCATGCAGCAGCATCCGCGCCTCTAGCTCCAACAGGCGCAGCTCCCGGTAAGCGACTGTCAGGAAATTCCCGCAGCCGCACGCCGGATCCAGGAACCGGAGGGAACTCAGTTTCGCGAGGAAACCCGCGAGCTTTTCCGGGCTGCCTCCGGCAAGGCCCAGCTCGTCGCGCAAGCCGTGCAGGAACAGCGGCCCGATAAGCTTCAAAACGCTGGCCTCGCCGGTGTAATGGGCCCCGATCTCCCTGCGTCTCGTCTTGTCCATGACGCTCTGGTACAACGACCCGAAGACGGCAGGGCAGACGGAATTCCAGCCGTGACCTGCGCAGTCAAGAATAATCCCCCGCGCCCGCCCGTCGAATTCGGGAATCTCCAGCCTTTCCGCGAACAGCCCTCCGTCCGCGTATTCAGACTCCCGAAGCTCATCCGAAAGAAGACCCCTGCCCGCCCCGGCTTCGGGCGGCATGTCCAGGGCCTCGAACAGCCTGCCCAGGCGGGAGGCGAGATCGCCCCCGTCGCTTCTCGACGCCTCCACGTATTCGGTGAACGCGTTTTGCCGTAACATGCCAGCATGCTCGGCGAACATGCAGAACATCACGCGGACAAGAAACGCTGCCAGAGGATGACCGCCCTGCCCCGCGAGCCCAGCGATCCCGGCAGGCCCGCGCGGTTCCAGGGCCTCGCGCAGCCGCCCGAATTTCTCCATCGCCTTGGCGTTAGCCTGCGCCCTG
>JAITRL010000066.1 GCA_031288415.1 Deltaproteobacteria bacterium
CCTTCCCCGCCTTCCAGGTCTCTTCCGCTTCACGGCCTTGCGGGCCTGCCTTCTCCTCCAGGCATTGCATGATATTCGCCCGGCGCTCGTCATTGCTTGTTCTTCCCCTGTCTCCAGGCTGTCCGGATCTTCGAGACTCTCCAGGCCGTTCGCGGCCGGAGCCCAAGCGCCCTCTTGAGCGCCCGCGCGGCTTGCGTCTCACGCATCCGGAATTCCCGTCTTCCGCGGCCTGTCCCTTTGACGTCATGGCAGACTTGGCCCGGGTTCGCGCCTTCCTCCGGCAGGGGTTCCGGGAGAAGCCGCCCAGGCCGCGGTTTTCCGCAAGGGCATTGCCGCGGAAAACGATAATCCATGTCCCGTACGGCATGCCGGGAATTCTGGCGAAAGCGGCGCCGGGCTCTTCGCCGCGCGGCAGTTGAGGCCGTGCCTGCCGCGAAAGCCGGCGGAAAGGCAAGGCGGCGGCGGGCAGGAGTTTCCTTAAGTGTCCGCAGGTCTTAGTCCCGCAACTGACATGCGGGAAAAGCGTCGCCGCCGCAGGGTCGCGGCCGGCGGCGCGGCGGCGGCCGGGCGGCGGGTGAACGTCATGGCTCTCGGAGATGACGGCCGGAACAGGCCCTTCCCTTGGCGGGTTCCTGCCGCGGCGGCGCGCGCGCGCGGGCTTAAGGCCCGGCGGCTGGCCGCAGGCGGGGCCTGGCGGTTTCTCCGCCGGCGGAGACGCCCTTTCCGCCTGGCCTTTCCGTAAAGCATCCGTTTCCGCGCCCTTTTCAGGGTTCCGGGGCTTTCGGGGGCAGGGCTCGCGGCTCGCTGTCCCGTTCGGGCTCGGCTTTCCGGGGGCCCGGCATGCGAAAGAACGGGCAGGCCATGATTGGAAGAGGGAAAAGGCTTGGCTTCTCGCGCATGGGCCGCCCGCTGTCCCTGAGACGAACCGGCGCGGCCAGGGCGCCCGGCGGCTCTTCGCCGCAGGGAAAAGGCCGTGATTCAGAAGGCGCCGCGGAAAGGGAACGCGGGGAAATGGGCTTGGCTCATAAGGCGGGGGTGGAAAATACGGGCAGTTGAGGTCATGGGGCGAGCGGCACATGCGGATGGCTTCAGCGGCCGGAATAGGGCGGCAGGTTCTCGCGCGCGGGCGGGCCTGCGCATCGGCGCGTACGGGCGCCGGCTCAAACCCGCGAGGCGGGGCAGGCGGGCATGTGCGCCGGTCCCTGAGGGGCCGCCGCGCCGGCCGCTTCCTGGCGAAGGAGGGCCGCCCGGTCGGCCGCTCTCAGGCGAAGACGGGCCGCCCGGTCGGCCGCTTTCAGGCGATGACCGGCCGCCGCGCCGGCCGCTCCCTTCCCGTCGGCAGCTTCTGGAGCCGGTCCCGTTTGCCGCCGGCCGCGTGTATCCGTTGCCCCCCATGCGCGGCATGGCCAGCCTGCCGATGCCGCGCATGATGCGCTGTCAGGCTTGTATCACGCCGCATATCCCTCACCCGGCGGCGCGGGCAGGGCAGGCGGCCGTGCGACGTGTCCGGAAAAGGATAAATCAACATAAATCAACTTAAACCCGACTATGCGGACGTTCGGAAAACCATGTCTTTCACGGCGTGGATTGCGTCATTGGCCGGCAGGGGCGGCGGTACCGGCCGTCAGAGAAGGCGAGCGGGCGCCGGAAATCCTCGTGCTCTTCGCCGGCCCTGAGCGGAATTGCGGCCAGGGAAACGAAACGGCCGGCGGAAGGGGGCTCTCCGCGAGCCTTTTCCGGGTCCGGACCGTTGACGTCCAACGCGGCCCGGCGCCCGGCGAAGCGTCGCAGGCGGGCCTTCCGGAGGCTTTTCCCCGCCTTGCCGATGCGGCCGCGAACATTTGGCGCATCCGTTCCGCTCTTCACCGCTGCCGAGGCGACGTCGCGGCAATGCCGGAGATCTTTCTCCTCCCGGCCGTTGCCTGGAAGCGGACGGCAATGTCCCGGCAGGCACGGCTTTTTCCGGGCGCGGCCGGCTCGGCAAACGGAAGTTCCGGCAGCGCTCCCCGCGCGGCGCGGGTCTCGCCATGTCCGCAGGCGGCAAATGCCCCGTCAGTCGCCTGTCAAGGTCGGCAATGTCCGTGCCTCGCGCTGTCTTAAGCAGGTCATTTTGCAGGCAGACGGCGCGCAAGCGCCTCAAAGCGAACGCGAAGCCCGCTTGCGGCTTCGGCGGGGGCGGCATGAACCCGGCCCGGTTATTCACGCCTCATTGACCCTTATCACGCGGCCGTCCCTGCCTTTCAGGCGGTCAGCCGCCAGGGCGACGTATTCCGGGTTCAGCTCGACGCCCAAGTACCGTCTGTTCTCGTCATGGCACACGATACCCACTGTGCCTGACCCGAAGAACGGATCGAGGACGTAATCGCCAGGCTCCGTAGACGCCAGTATGCAAGGCCTGATCAGGTCCGGGGGGAAGACCGCGAAGTGGGCTCCGGCAAAAGGCTTTGTATGTATCTGCCATACGGAGCGGCGGTTGCGCAGGCCGCCGCCGTCCGCGGGCTCGCGGACGGCCCGCCAGTCGTAGTGATACTTTTCGGATTTGGTGAACATGAACAGGAACTCATGAGAGCGGGCGGGGCGATCCTTGACGCTCTCCGGCATGGCGTTGGGCTTGTACCACACTATATCGCTGCGCAGATACCAGCCGTCGGCCTGCAGCGCGAACGCGAGCCGCCAAGGAATGCCGAGCAGATCTTTCGGCTTGAAGCCCTCGGGAGTGTCCGGGCGAATCTGCATCGCCCGCGCGGGGTTCTTTCTGTCAGGGGCGCGGTAGCCGCGGTTGCCGCTGGTGTAGCCGTCCCCGATATTCAGCCAGAGGGTCCCGTCTTCCGCCAGCACGCGCCGCGTCTCGGCGAAGACCGCCACCAGCCTGTGCAGGAAGCGGGACATCGTGGACTCGAGGCCGATTTGCTCGCCGATGCCGTAGTCGCGCAGTCCCCAGTAAGGGGGCGACGTGACCGTGCAACGGCAGACCCCTGACGGCAAGCGGCGGAGAACTGTCAGTGCATCGCCCTCGAACAGGGTGGAGCCGTGCGGGATTAGAGGTTCAGGGCGCCGTATCCGTCCAGCGACGTGCGGCACAGGTGTTTTGGCGTCTGGCATGTTTACGCGGCCGCGCGATCGATCGCTTTTTTCGGGGACTGGCAGGCGGATGGCGCCATGGGCAGGCAATCCGGCGGCGTTTCGTTTCTCCGGTTTCGCGGCCGCGTCTTCACGGGCCGCGAAGGCCGCAGACGGCGGGTTCGGCGCGAACGCGGCAACGCCTTCGTTTGGCCTGCGCGGCTTCGGTGATACCCTGGCCCGGCGGCGATTAACCTGAGTCAGGTTACCATACCCAAGACATTTCCCGCAATCGCGGCTGACCCCTCCCGATTCCTCCGCGGCCGATGAAGGCGCCGCAGGTCTCCACGGGCCCCCTGCAGGCCTCAGGCCCGGCGGCGAAAGCAGAGGCGGGGCCGGCGGCGGCTTCCGTCTGGCTTATCCGCTTGGCCCGGCCGCGGACTTCCCGGGCCGAATGTCCGCATCGGCCCGGCCGTGCCGATACCGGCGCCGGGCCCCTTCCGCTTAAGCGGCCCGATCCCGGCAGGAAGCCGTTTCCCCATGCCGCAGGCCTTCCGGCATGAGAAGGCGCGATGGCGGCCGGCATTGCCCTCCGCCTTGGAGCCCCGGCCGCGCGCGAAGCGACACGCCCCGCCCAAGCCGCGGACGGCTTAAGCGGGGCGTGTGCATAATAGGAGCTACGGCCTCCGGCAGGTTCAGGGTTCCGGCGGGCTGCGCGGCCCGGTCACGGGCAGCTTGCGGCGGTACAGGGCCAGGCGGCCGGGCTCCGTCGGAAGCGGGCGGCCCGGGCCGGGCCGGCGGGCGGCTCAGGCCCAGGACACGAGGCCCAGGGACAGGGGGTTGCCGAGCTTCTCGCGGCTGGGCATCACGCGCACGGTGTAGCCGAAGCGGCCGGTCTTCACGCAGCTGATGTTGCCCTCGTAGACGTAGGTGCCGGGATCGCTCTCCTTGACGGGCCGGAGGGTCAAAGTCTCGCGGTCAGCGAACTCCCCCTGGTGGTCCATGGTGCCGTAGTAGGCCTCCACGGTCACGTCGTCGGGGATCAGGCCGCCGAGCTTCACGGAGGCGGTGATGAGGAGGGTCTGCCCCACGAGCTTCTCGCGGCCGGAGTCGTCGGACGAGATGCTGAGGACGGAGACGTCGTTCCAGGAGGTGCGGAGCTTGTTGCACCACTGGGCCTGCTCGGTCGCCGCCTTGAAGTCCTGGGCGGACAGGGCGTGCCAGCGGTCGGAGCTTTTGGTGTAGAAGCGGTCGTAGTAATCCTTGACCATGCGGTGGGAGCTGAAGCGCGGCATGAGGTCGCGGATGCTGTTGCGCATCATCTCGCACCAGTCGACCGGGATGCCGTCCGAGGTGCGGCTGTAGAACTTAGGGACCACCTGGTGCTCGAGCAGGTTGTAGAGGGCCTGGCTCTCCGTGAGGTCCTGGAGCTCCTGGTTCGGGTCCACCTCTCCGTTGCCGATGGCCCAGCCGTAGTCCGGGCCGTAGCCTTCATCCCACCAGCCGTCCAGGACCGAGAGGTTGAGGACGCCGTTGGCCAGTGCCTTCATGCCGCTGGTGCCGCAGGCCTCCAGGGGGCGTCTCGGGTTGTTGAGCCACACGTCGCAGCCGGCGGACAAGAGGGAGGCAAGGTGGATGTTGTAGTTCTCCAGGAAGAGCACGCGGTTGTGGAAGCGCTCCTCGCGCGAGAAGTGGATGATGCTCTTGATGAAGGCCTTGCCGTCGTTGTCGGCGGGGTGGGCCTTGCCGGCGATGATGATCTGCACGGGCCGCGCCTGGCTGTTGAGGATCTTCGCCAGCCGGTCGGGGTCGGAGAACAGGAGGGTGGCCCGCTTGTAGGTCGCGAACCGCCTGGCGAAGCCGATGGTGAGGGTGTCGGGGGAGAGGATCTCCATGGCCCCCTGGACCATGTCCGCCGGAGCCCCCTGGCGCTTGAGCTGCTTCATGTAGGCCCGGCGGCTGAAGGCGATGAGCCTCTCGCGGCAGTGGCAGTGGGCCCGCCAGAGCTCGGAGAGGGGGATCTGGTTGACGTGCCGCCAGATGTGGAACGGGTCCGGGTCCTCCTTCCAGTCCTGGCCGAGATAGCGGGTGTAGAGCCGGGAGATCTCCCTGGAGGCCCAGGAGGATACGTGGATGCCGTTGGTCACGTAGTCGATGGGGGTGTCCTCCACCGGGGTCTTGGGCCAGATGGCCTGCCACATGTGCCGGCTCACCAGGCCGTGGAGCTTGGAGACCCCGTTGGCGTGGGCGGAGAGCCGCAGGGAAAGCGGCGTGACCCCGAACTGCTCGCCTTCGTCGCGCGGGTTCACCCTCCCGTAGCCCAGGAGCACGGGCCAGCTGATGCCCAGCTCCTTGGCGTAGTCCTCGAAGTAGGCGCGGGCGAGATCCGGGGCGAAGGTGTCGTTGCCGGCCGGGACCGGGGTGTGGGTGGTGAAGATGGTGGTGGCCTGGACCAGCTCCTTGGCGGCGTCGAAGGTCAGCCCCCGGTCGCGCCTGAGTATGTTGATGCGTTCCAGGGCGGAGAACGCGCTGTGCCCCTCGTTCATGTGGATGACCGTGGGCGTGATGCCCATGGCCTCGAGGGCCCTGAGGCCCCCCACGCCCAGGACCAGCTCCTGGCGGATGCGGTTCTCCTTGTCGCCGCCGTAGAGGGCGGAGGTGGTGCCCCGCAGATCGGGCGGGTTCTCGGGCAGATCCGTGTCCAGGACGTAAAGGGGGATCCTCCCGGCCATGATGCGCCAGACGGCCACCGCGCACTGGCGGCCCCGGAAGCGCACGTAGACCTTCACCGGGGTCCCGTCCGTTCCGAGGACCTGGGAGAGCGGCATGGAGTCGTAGTCGTTGGGGACGTAGTTCTCCATCTGCCAGCCGTCGTTGTTGAGGTACTGCTGGAAGTATCCCGTCTGGTAGAGAAGGCCCACGGCCACCAGGGGGAGGTTGAGGTCCGAGGCGCTTTTCAGGTGGTCGCCGGCGAGGATGCCCAGGCCGCCCGAGTAGATGGGGAGGCAGGTGGTGAGACCGAACTCCGCGGAGAAGTAGGCGATGCAGGTCTTGCCGTCGCCGATGGGCGGGGCGGACATGTACACGTCGAAGCGGTGGGCCGCCTCCTCGAGCTCCGAGACGAAGCCCATGTCCAGGGCCAGCTCGTCGAGACGCTTCTGGTCCACCCGGCTCATGAGGCGGACCGGATTGTGGTTTGACTCGGACCAGAGCTTGGGGTCGACCCGCTGGAAGATGTCCCTGATCTCGGAGTTCCAGCTGAACATGACGTTGTAGGCCATCTTTTTCAGCGGAAGCAGGCGCTCCGGGAACTTGGGGACGACCTTGAATTCCTGTTTGGCTTTCATCTCTTGCCTCGTGGGGGTTGCCGCCGGGCGGGCCGGCTCGGTTGCAAAATACTAAAGTGAGAAGATAACAGCCGTCAAAAAAGTAGTCAAGGAAGCCGCAGGGCGGCGTATCTTCGCGCCTAAACCCCGCCGCGGCCGAAGGAAATCCCCAAGCCGAAGGCTTGGGCCCCTCCAGGCGGCGCGCGCCTTGCGGGCCCTGGCGCGGCAAGCCCTGCGGCAGGTAAAATCTTGACGATCCCCGGGCTAAGTTTCCGTGCGCGCCGCCGGCAGCCGGCCGCGAGGGCGGGCTTTACTTAGAGGTTTGCCCCTGGAGCCTTGTCCGGTCATGGCCCTGCAGCGTCAGGGCCTGAGGCGGTTTTCGGGAGTATGGGCCCGGGACTTGAGGCCTGCCGGCCGCTTGGGCGGAAGGATTGACGAAAGGGCGGGAGGCCGGAGGCTTGACGGAAGGGCGTTTTGACGGGCTGTCGGGAGGGACCGGGGCAGGGCTGCCGCCTGAAGGCTGGACCGGCGTGAGGCGGCGACTTAAGAGGGCCTGGAGCGGCGAAGCGTTCCCCTCAAGGGCGGCCTCCTTGAGCGGGGAGTCGCTTTGATGAGGACTGAAAAGGCCTTGCCCGGGCGCAGGCAGGAGTGAGTTCTTTTGCCTTGCCCGGTTGCGGGGTTGCCTGAAAGCCGCGTCGGATCAGGCACGGGAGCGCTGAGGAGGCGCCTGGCGGAAGGAGCCGGGGAGGGTCAGGTCCGGGAAGGCAGGTGAATCCGGAGGGGCGACGGCCAGGCCTGTCTGAGGCCAGAGGTCGGTCAAGGCAAGCGGGGCTTGTCTGAGGTCAGAGGGCGGTCAAGGCAAGCGGGGCTTGTCTGAGGTCAGAGGTCGGTCAAGGCAAGCGGGGCCTGTGTGCGGCCAGAGGGCGGTCAAGGCAAGCGGGGCCTGTTTGCGGACCGAGGGCAGTCAAGGCAAGCGGGGCCTGTTTGCGGACAGAGGGCAGTCAAGGCAAGCGGGGCCTGTTAACGGACAGAGGGGGGAGGGCAGGGGCGCCGGGCTCGGGACAGTTTTGGCCGCGGTCGGGGCCAGTCTGCCGCCAGGGGGCAGGCCAGGGCCGCCGGGGCCTGATCTGAGGCCAGGGGGGGGAAGGGCGGGAGAGCGAGGTTCGGCGACGGCCAGGAGTCAAGCCATGGCCGCCAGGGACAGCGGGGGGGCACAGGGCAGGGCGGGGCCTCACTTCCTTTGGCCGGGCAGGGCACGGCGGACGACGGCCCGGTAGTCGAAATGGATCGTGAAGGTCATCTGAGCTAGGTGCGCCATGGGTTCCGGGAAAGGCTCGAAGGGAGCCGCCGCCTTGAGGGCTTCCATGGCGGCGTGGTCCAGAGTGGCGCTTCCGGAGCTTTCCTCCACCATGATCACGAGGATGGACCCGTCCGGGGCCAAGGTCATGGAGGCGGTGAAGCGGCCGGGCTGGAAGTTGGTGCGGGCTTCGGGCGGGAGGAGCCAGTGCATGGCTACCCGGCTCCTGATGGCCGCGTCGTAGGATTTGACGGCAGGGGCGGTCCTCTCGACCCGCATGACGGCGTCCTCCGGGGCCGGGGCGGGCGAGGCTTCCGTATCCTGGAGAGGGAGCAGCGGGGTCTCCCGGCTCAGGGGGAAACTCAGCTCAGGGGAGGCTGCCGCTGAGGGGTATGGCGGGGCGTCAGGGGCGGGGGGGTCAGAAGGCGCGGCCTCCGGCGGCAGGGCGACCTGAGGCGCGGCCTCCGGGGGCAAGGCGAATTGAGGCGCGGCCTCAGGGTCCGCGGCGGCCGCAGGGGGCCCGCTCAGTGCGGGGTCGGGGTCCTCGGCTTCCGGGGCAGGGGGGGCGGGTCGGGGCGGCATCAGATCCTGCGCGGCGGAGGCGAGGGTCCCCTGAGGCGGGCCGACCGGGGCGGGTTCTTGGGGGAGGGCCTGGGCATCTTCTTCAGGCGAGGACAGCTCGAGGGTGATCTCCAGGGGAACGGCCAGGAGATTTTCATCCAGAGGGGCCACGGCGAAGGAATCAGGCCCCACGCGTTCCCAGGCCAGGAACAGGCACAGGTGCAGCCAGGCCGCCGCCACCAGGAACAGCGCGAGCCTTAGGGAGTCAGGGCCGAAAAAGGCCGGGCCCCGGCGGGATTCCGTCCTCAGAAACACTTGTCAGGCCTTTTCCCCGGAGGCGAGCGGGCCCCTGGGGGCCACCCAATACTCGTCCTTTTTCTCGAACCACCAGGCGGCGGGGTCCCGGCAGACCGCGGCCGCGCAGAGGGCCCTGCCCTCTTCGGTCCGGAAGCGCTTGCGGGCGAAGCCTATCCAGTCGGCGGCCTGGAGGCAGCCGTCCGCGGCGAGGCGCGAGAGCTCGCAGACCATGTCCAGCTGGTCCGCGTCGGCGGCGAGCCTGGCCTCCAGCGTCTCGCAGGCCTTCCATTCGCGGTAGAGCCCCTCGAGCTCCTCGCGGAAGGGAAGGCCGCGGACGGCGTCGGCGTGCGCCTTGTCCTCGAAGGAAGCCACGTAGCGCTTGTTCATGTAGTTGAGATCCCCCGTGCGGGCCTCGGGCAGGTCATGGAAGAGGGCGAGGAGCAGGAGCCTCTCCATGTCCGGGGACTGCCCGCGCTCCCGGGCCTTCCAGGCCAGGGCATAGGAGATGAATACCACCCCGAAGGCGTGTTCCGCGACGGATTCGCGGCCCCTCCCCAGGAACTGGTACCCGCTGCGCGGGGTCCTTTTGAGCATTTGGCCCTCAAAAAGGAAATCGGCCAGCCTCTGGTCTGCGGGTCTGTCCATCCTGCGGGTTCCTTTCGGGTTTGCCCAGGGCCGGCGCCCCTGCGCGGGTGCCGCCCTGCGGGCGTCAAGGCCACTGCCCGGGGGCCGCCCTGCGGGCTCCGGGCGATCCGCCCGGGAGGCGCCCTCTTGGCGCCGCCTGCCGCAGGGCCTTGCAGGCCGCGGAAGGGCCCGCCTCAGCGGCCGGGCCTGCGCCTGGAGGCGGCCTCAGGGGCCCCGTAGCCCGCCAGGGCCTTGCGCAGGAAGACCGCGGTGAAGGACGTGGGGTGCCGGGCTATCTGCTCGGGGGTGCCTTCGGCCACGATGAGGCCCCCCCCGTCCCCGCCTTCCGGGCCCATGTCGATGATGTGATCGGCGCTCTTGATGACGTCCAGGTTGTGCTCGATGACGATCACCGTGTTGCCCTGGTCGGTGAGCTTCTGCAGCACGTCCAGGAGCTTTTTCACGTCGTCGAAGTGGAGGCCGGTCGTGGGCTCGTCCAGGATGTAGACAGTGCGGCCGGTGGAGCGGCGGCTGAGTTCCCGGCTGAGCTTGACCCGCTGGGCCTCCCCGCCGGACAGGGTGGTGGCGCTCTGGCCCAGGCGGATGTAGCCCAGGCCCACCTCCTGGAGGGTGTCGAGCTTGTCCTTGAGGGCGGGGATGTTCCGGAAGAAGGCCGCGGCCTCGGTCACGGTGAGGCTCAGGACGTCCGCGATGGAGCGGCCGGCGTACTTGACCTCCAGGGTGTCCCGGTTGAACCTGAGCCCGCCGCAGGCCTCGCAGGTGACGTGCACGTCAGGGAGGAAGTGCATCTCGATGGAGATGACCCCGTCCCCTTTGCAGGCCTCGCAGCGGCCTCCCTTGACGTTGAAGGAGAAGCGGCCCGGGGCGTAGCCCCTGGCCCGGGACTCCGGGAGCCTCGCGAAAAGGTCCCGGATAGGCGTGAACAGTCCCGTGTAGGTGGCGGGGTTGGAGCGGGGGGTGCGGCCGATGGGGGACTGGTCGATGTCTATGACCTTGTCCGCCAGCTCGTGGCCGGAGAGGGAGGCGTGGCTGCCCGGGCGGTGGCGGCCCCGTGAGAGCCGCACGTGGAGGGCCTTGTACAGGGTCTCCAGGACCAGGGTGGACTTGCCCGACCCCGAGACCCCGGTCACGCAGGTGAAGACCCCGACGGGGAAGCGCGCCGTGAGGTCCTTGAGGTTGTTTTCGGCCGCGCCCGTCACGGTGATGTAGCCGTTGTCCTTGGGCCTTCTCCGCTTGGGCACGGGGACCTCCAGGCGCCCGGACAGGTAGCCCCCCGTCAGGGATGAGCGGTCGGCCATGAGTTCGGCGGGCGGGCCCGCGAAGACCAGCTCCCCCCCGTGCTCCCCCGCCCCGGGGCCCAGGTCCAGGACGTGGTCAGCGGCGAGCATGGTCTCGGCGTCGTGTTCCACCACGATCACCGTGTTGCCCAGGTCGCGCATCTGCAGCAGGGCGGAAAGGAGCCGGGCGTTGTCGCGCTGGTGCAGGCCGATGGAGGGCTCGTCCAGGATGT
This sequence comes from Deltaproteobacteria bacterium, assembly GCA_031288415.1. Classification (GTDB taxonomy): domain Bacteria; phylum Desulfobacterota; class Desulfarculia; order Adiutricales; family Adiutricaceae; genus JAIRZX01. Next base: position 10,697 of record JAITRL010000066.1, read on the forward strand.
ACATCACCCCCACCAGGCGCGAGCCTATCTGGGTGGCCAGCCGTATGCGCTGGCTCTCGCCCCCGGAAAGGGTCCCCGAGGAGCGGGCCAGGGAGAGGTAGCCGAGGCCCACGTCGTTGAGGAACCCCAGGCGCGATCTTATCTCGCGGATCACCCGCGCCCCGATGGCCTCGTCCTTGGAGGAGAGGCGGAGGGCGCCGAAGAACTTCACGCACTCGTCGACCGGGAGGCGCGAGAGCTCGTCTATGTTGAGGCCCGCGACCTTCACCGCCAGGGCCTCGGGCCTGAGCCGCCGGCCCCCGCATTCCGGGCAGGGCTGGAAGCTCATGAAGCCGGCTATCTCGTCGCGCTGCTGCTCGAGCTGGGTCTCCTTCCAGCGGCGGGAGAGCGAGTTCACGATGCCCTCGAAGGGGCGGGTGTAATAGTGGCGCTGGCCGTCCCTTTCGTAGGAGAAGCGGATCTCCTCTTTGCCGGACCCGTTGAAGATGACGTCCCTGGCCTTCTTGGGGAGGTCCTCGAAGGGCACGTCGAGGCTGAACCTGTAGTGCCGGGCCAGGCCTTCAAGCTGGGAGAGGTAGAAGCCGCCGATGCTCCGGATGGCGGGGATGGCCCCTTCGGCCAGGGTGAGGGACTGGTTGGGCACGATGAGCTCGGGATCGAAGAAGACGTCGGCCCCCAGGCCGTCGCAGGCCGGGCAGGCCCCTTGAGGGCTGTTGAAGCTGAACAGCTGGGGAGTGAGGGGCGGAAACGAGATCCCGCAGTGGAGGCAGGCGGCCTTCTCGGAGAAGAAGAGCTCCTCCTTGATCTCGCCCTCCTCGTCCACTACGGCCGCCGTCATGACCCCGTCTCCCTTGCGGAGGGCGAGCTCCACCGAGTCGGTCAGGCGCCGGACCCCTCCCGGCCGCACGGCCAGGCGGTCCACCACGACCTCTATCCGGTGCTTGCGGCGCTTGTCGAGGGCGATCGCCTCGGAGAGCTCCCGCACCTTGCCCTCGATCCTTACCCGCACGTAGCCGTCGCGGCGCAGCTCGTCTAAGATCTTCACGTGCTCGCCCCTGCGGTCCGCGACCAGGGGGGCGAGCAGCATGATCCGGGCGCCTTCCGGGAGGGCGGAGATCTGGTCGACTATGGTGACCGGCGACTGGGCCCGGATAGGCCTGCCGCAGACGTGGCAGTGCTGTTCCCCCACCCGCGCGAACAGGATCCTCAGGTAGTCGTGGATCTCCGTCACCGTGCCCACCGTGGAGCGGGGATTGCGGCTGGTCGTCTTCTGGTCGATGGAAATCGCGGGGGACAGCCCGTCGATGGCGTCCACGTCCGGCTTTTCCATCTGCCCGAGGAAC
>JAITRL010000157.1 GCA_031288415.1 Deltaproteobacteria bacterium
TCCAATGGCTTGCTTTGATCTTTGTCAAAAATCACCAGCCACCCCTCTTTTTCTCCCGCCGTGTCCAGATACCCTGAAAGTTGCGCGAGACTGTCGTTAAGAGGCTCTGCGCCCTCAAGCTTGACCTCCACCAGATATTCCCTGCCGTTATAGACGGCGCATAAGTCGACGGCCCCGCGGCCTTCCGCGTACTCATGATAAATCTTAGCCCCGCTGTTAAGGGCCCTTTGCAGGAAAGAAAACAATATGATGACGTGATTGGCCTCGTCGTACTGGATTACTTTCAGCAAAGACAGCCGTTTCCCTCTGGCATCCATGGTTTTGCGCCAAAACGCCTGAAATTCCTCAAGCAAGCCGTTTAACAGAAGATTTTTCCCGTCTGTCCAGGTTTTATGCGGGGTTGCAGGGATAAACACGTCGATCTGATCAGTCAGGGTTCTTACGATAACCTCTTTATAGATCGGGTTTGCCGGCCTGAGCAGTTTTTCTTCCGTCAAAGCCAGCAGACCCAAGTCGCGGCAGTAACGGCTGTCGTCATTGTTCGGGGACACGCCGGCCAGGGTACCGGTCAGAACCCTTTCAATGATGTTTTTCACCCTGGGCTCCTCCAGGCGTTTCAACAAGGAGTCTATATGCGAGTCCCTCCGTCTGATAAGCATTTCAGCCGCTTGATCGATATGCTCTCCGGTGACGGTCACTGAGACGTCATTCCTCAGCTCGTCGGCTATGACGGTATCCGCCAGGGCGTTGACCAGCCAAGGCTGGCCTTCGGACCAATGCCAGGCTTTGGCTATGGCCGCGTCCTCGAAAACCTGTCCCGCGGCATCCGTGTGCTGGCGGTACAGGGCCTGAATCTCGGCCCCGGTAAAATTGGCCAGGGTAAAGGATTTCTTGATTATGTTGAAAGGGCTGGCCAGGTGCTCCCCGTAGGATTCAGGGTGCGTTGAGGCCATGTAATCCCGGATATCGCGCATGCCGACAAGCGCCAGAGACCTGGGAAACCTGTTATGCCGGCTGTCCCGATCGTTAAACCCGTCCCTGATTTGAGCCAAAAACGTTATGAGGCCCGGTCCCGCAAGCAGGTCAGCCTCGTCGAAAAAAACCGTCAGATCCCTGTCCAAATCAAGGCATAGCCGGTTAAGCATTATCCTGACTTTTCTGCCCGGGGATTTCATCCCGAGTAGCGAGTCGTACGTGTCGGCCTTGTTTCTGATTGCTTCGATTGGGGAAGAGAGCATGGCCTGGTTGAGTTGGGAAACGATTCCATCAATAACTTGTGCAACATCATCAATCCCTCTTAAGGTGGCTAAAGAGCAACGTAAGGCATAAAATTGGCCATGATTATTTATTTTATCTGATAATATATTCAAAAAAGTAGTCTTGCCCGACTGCCGGGGGGCATGGATGATAAAATAAAATTCGCCTTCTATCATGTCATCCACCTCAGGCAATCGAGGCAGGACCGGGACCATATAATGTTCTTCAGGCACGCAAGGGCCTGTGGTGTTAAAACGTTTGGGAGGTTGCGCGTTCATGGGCTCCTCGATGAGGGACGGGGAATCATGGGGAAACTGGCGGGAAAGCTCCATGATCAGGCCGTGCGTAAAGTCGGCTGTCCAGACGGGCTACTAAATCAAGATTCTAAGCCAGGAAAGCCCGCAAGGCAAACCCTGAAACCAAGCCTTAGCCGGTTTTGCGGTTTTCATGCTCTTTATGCTGAAGCCCGCCCAAGCGGGGCAACGGCCGGGGCAGCCTCGCGTCCTCTGGAACCGTGACGGGAAATCTTGGTCCGGCAGCCGTTTTACGATTCCATGGGGTTTCGCCGGAGCGGGCGCGCGCCGGTTCTTCCGGGCTTTTCAGGCGTTTCCGGTGCCGCAAGGCGTTGAACCGACGGCCTCCAGGATTACCTCCGGAATGGCCTGATTCTGGCGCAACTTGCCCTCTTACGGCGCGTTGCGTGTCCGCAGGCTCCGGGCGGCTGATGAGGAGCCTGCTTTCGGAACGCCGTCCTGTCACCTCCTGAAGCGGCGCGCCGACGGGCCGCGGCCTGAAGGGGAGAATCTCCTCGCGGCCGTGACTTAGACGCTTGAAGACGCGCTTGTTCCTGTACCCGGAGACCCTCCAGCGCATGGCCTGCGCCTTGTTGATATCCCCTCCGGCGGCCCGGAGAAGGCGGGCGGCCGCAGCGGTTCAGCATGGACCCCGCGCGCCTGAAGAGCCATGCAAACGGAAGCCAAGCCCTTTGTCCGGCGCAAGCTGGCAGCGAATGGCAGAGCCGGCTCAGGAAAACCGAAAGGAGCTTACGCGGCAGAGCGCAGGGAGCCGGAGTCCGCGTTTGGTTGTGTCGCCGCGTCTTGCGGATTTTTCCGCGGCTGCGGGCATTGAGGCTTCCCCCTTAAAATCGGCAGGCGATAGCCCTCCGACGGCTGAGGGCTCCTGAAGCGCAGGCGGAGCTTTCCCGAGCGAGGGCGTTCGCTTCAAGCCCGGGCGGCCATTTCCGTATTGGCGACGCGGCTGCCCCAGTCCCGTGCGCCCCTCATGGACGGCCTTAAGGCGGAAAAGGCGAGAACGCCGGGAGTTCAGGGGCAGGGAAGGGGGCCCTCGGGCTGACCGGAGGAAGACCGGACCGGGCTGCCGCTCGCCGCGCGGAAGAGGGGCGCCGGGGTCTGCTTTGACGGCCCTTAAAGGGCGCAAGGCGGAAGCTGAGGCGGGCATGTCAGGGAGGAAGTCCGAGGCACCGGGCCGGCCGCGTGCCAAGGAAGCCGCAGAGGCGGCTGGCTGGTCGGCAGGGCCGGAAAGCAGCGCAGGCCGGGCTTCAGACGAATAATTAATGTCCGATAACGGTTATTATGTAAACTAATGCCTGTCTCAAATCAGCCAGGGGCCCCCCATGCCTCCGCGAGCCGCCTTCAGCTCTGGCGCTGTCCCGGACTGTCCCGGACCCGGCGTCCTCCGTCAGTTCCGGCCGTCCGAGCCCCGGAGCCCTGCCGGTCTCCCTGCCGGGCCTGCGCGCTGCGGCCCGAGGGGCCGGACCCGGCGCCCCGGGCCGGCCTGGGGCCGCTCCTGGCGGAACACGTCATTGAGCCCTCACAAGAGCCTGTCATGGGCCGGCCCAAGACTAAGAAATCCGGTCAGCCGGATCGCGGCCGTTCCGGAGAGCCGCCCAGCCTCGGAAAGCTGTCCCTCCGGACGGATCTCTGCCGCCGATCGCGCCCGGGAAGACTTTCATGGACAGATGCCCTGTAAGGCCCTCAAAGGGCGGATCAGGGGCCTGCCCATTTTCCCTGCCCATATCCCGGGGTTAGGAAAATCCCGAGACCCGACCGTTTGCCGGAAAGTCTTCCGAGGTGCCGAGAGACGGCTTTGCCACAAATGGCCACAGTTCAGTAAGGCTCCTTTTCCCGGCCAAGCCTCTCTCCGGTCCTTGAATGGGCGGCTGCAGATTCTTGGGCACCCTATTTTTGGCCTTGTCTCTCTCCGGTCCTAGCACGGGCGGCCGATGGTACCTGCGGGGGGCCCCTTCCCTGCTTTCCCTTTTCCGGCCTTTACGCGGGGGCCGGCAGTTAAAGGGGCCCGCTTCACCTGCCTTGTCTCTCTCTTGACATTGCGCGGGCGACCGACGGTTCCATGCTGGTTGCGTCACCGGTCTTG
>JAITRL010000203.1 GCA_031288415.1 Deltaproteobacteria bacterium
AGGCCAAAGACGCCGGCCTCGACAAAGGCTTTCCCATGATCGCACCTCTTCAGGGACGGCCGGCGGGCGACCCTTGCCGGACTTTCCAAGGCGCCTTGCGCCCGACCGCCCGTGCGGCAGCGTTCAGGCCTGGCCGAGGCCCGCCGCGGCGGCGCGCCTCCGGAAACAGGGAAGGCGGGAAGTTTGAACGCTAAACCGCAACAACTCCTGGAAGGGTGACTCTTCCTGACGGGCATGGCGCCAATATATTGCAGCTTCCGCGGCATGTCAACCGGCAACCCGGCGAGCCTGAGGGGCGGAAGGGCGGAAGGGCGTAGGCTCCGCTTAGCCGAGGCCGCCGGCCCGCGGCGCCGGAGGGGACTCCGAAGGCTTGCCCCGCCTGAGGAACGGCCGCGGCCGGCCCGGCGCGCGCGCGGAAATCCCGAAAGCTTCCCCGCCGGAGGAACGGCCGGGGCCGCCTGAACGCGCCTGCCGGACCGCCGGGGACCCGGCCCGGCCCTCGAGCCGCGGCTCCTCAAGGGCCGGTCAAGGCCGCCTAAGTCCCTCTGGCGCCCGGGCGCAGACGCCGCCGGCCGTCAGGCGCCCGAGGCTTCGGCTCCCTCCCCGCCTTCAGGCGCGAAGCCCCCGCCGGGCGGCGGCTCGAAGCTCTCGTATGCCAGAGGCGCAAAGGACGTGCATTCCTTGATGTAATGGAGGTATACCACTCCGGTGGGGCCGTTGCGGTGCTTCTTGATCTGCAGCTCGCCCTTGTTGGCGTGCTCAGGCTTGTCAGGGTAGAGCAGCTCCTTGCGCAGGATGAAGGCCACGATGTCCGCATCCTGTTCTATGGCCCCGGAGTCGCGCAAATCCGAGAGTTCCGGCTTCTCGACGTCCGCCCTTTTGAGCTGCGAGCAGCACAGCACCGTGACGCCCAGTTCCTTGGCGATGCCCTTGAGGGAGTTGGAGATCTCCGCGACTTCCCGCTCGCGGTTCGCGTGCTGCTCGTTGGGGTTCATCAGCTGCAGGTAGTCCACGACGATGAGGCCCAGAGGCGGGAGGCCCAGGCGGGTGATGTTGCGGTGAAGCCTTCTGGCCTTGGCGCGCAGGTCTATGGGCCTGAGCCTCTGGCCAGAGACGTCGTCTATGTAGATCGGGGCCGCCGAGAGCTCGTTCATGACCTCGGTCAGCCGCACGAGATCGCCGGGGGAGAGCCCGCCCGTGCGCATCCTGTGCAGGCTGAGGCGCCCCAGCTGGCTGAGGATGCGCATGATGATCTGCTCGCGGCCCATCTCCAGGCTGAAAATGAGCACGGACGAGGGCGGCATGTCCTTGTACGCCTCCCTGCGGCCGGGGAGCGCGGCGTTCAGGGCGAGGTTGAGGGTGATGGCCGTCTTTCCCATGCCGGGCCGCCCTCCCAAGACGATGAAGTCCGTCTTCTGGAAGCCGCCGGTGAGCAGGTCCAGCGACTTGTAACCGGTGGGGATGCCCGACAGCCTCCCCTCGAGGGACATGATCTCGGCCACGCGCTCCTGGATGCCCATCAGGCAGTCCGGCAGGAAAACAAGCGTTCCGGAGAGCCTCCTGTCGCGGATGTCGAAGACCGCCGCCTCGGCGTCGCTGAGAAGATCGTCCACCGAGGACGGGTTGTCCTGGCACTTGTGCTGGATGTCGGCCGCGGTCAGCCTGAGGCGCCGCAAGGCCGCCCGGTCCACGATGATCTTGGCGTACTCGGCGGTGCTGTTGAAGGACACCGCCAGATCCTCGAGCTCGGCGAGGTAGATCTCGCCGCCGACGGCCTCGTAGGTGCCGCGCGCCCTCAGCTTGTCAGACAGGGTGAGGGTGTCGACGGGAATGTCCCGGTTGTACAGGTCGGCTATGGCGGAATAGATCTCGGCGTGGCCGTCCCTGAAGAAGTCCTCAGGGCCGAGGCCCTGGCCGAGGGCATCGGGGAAGTTCTCGCCGCGGCCCCTGACGAGGGTCCCCAGGAGGGCCTGCTCGATCCGGAGATCCAGCTCGGAGAAATCCTGGGCCATGCTCTGGGCGCGGGATCCCGGGAGGGTGGGCTGAAGAAGGCGCGGGGCGGGATAACGGTTGTCGTTGGGATGCATCGCGTGAAAACCGAATGCGCCGCCGAAGGCGGCGGCGGTAAGGGAGGTGAAGCTTCAGGAAGTCCCCTTGAAGATCTCGCGCCACGGCGCATGGGAGCGCGCAGGCGGCGCCTGAGGGGACCTGGTTCTAAAAAAGCCGTCGGCGCCGCTTTCCGGAAGCTTCAGGCGCGACAGCCTAAACCCCCCTCCGCACGGCCGAACGGACCCATGGATATCCGCCTGAGGCCGCTGCAGGCCCCGCAGAGGCGACCGGAGGCAGATAGCGGGCCCTGAGGGCCGAAATGCCTCAAAACGCCTGCCGCGGCCTCATGAGGCATTCTCGGCAAGAAAAAGACGGATAGAGGCCGCCTTGCGGCAATGGCGCCGGTAGCGGGAATTTTCGGAGGAGAGTCAGCGCGTGAGGAGGAAGGCCACAAAATCGGACTTTCTTCAATCTGACTGTCTCAATCTGACTGTCTCAATCTGACTGTTTCAATATACCCTTGCGGAAAGGATAATGAAAGCCCCTAAGAGGGCGCAGGATCCGGCAAGCCTTCTTGCCGCCTGGGGAAAAATAAATTTCGCGGCCGATTCCGCGGAGCCGCCCGCGCGCCGGGAAGAAATAACTCATGCAAAAGCGACCGGTCGGGTCGCCCCGCACGGGCGGCGGATGCCGCTTGAGCCCGGCGGGGCTTGCGCCGCGGCGAACTGGAGAAAAGCCTTCCGCGATGCCGCGACTGCCTGACAGGCTCTGGACGGAAAGCCAGGATTTACGGAATTAAGGGGCCCTAATTCAGAATGCCGCCGATGCCAGGCACGCCCCCCCCGCGTGATTCCCGGCATGTCATGCGCTTCGCTTTCTTTGATTCGGAACACAAACCATCCGTACGCCGGAACATTTACATGATCCAGGGCTTCCAGCGGCGCCGGCGGGCTGAAAACGCGCAATGCGCCTGATTCAGCGGCGTCATGCGCTTGCGGCCAGGCGAGCTTCCCGGCCGCGGCCGGCATGGAGTCCCTGCCGCATGTCGCCCTCGCGGAGGGCCGCCTGCCCTTCCGCGCCCCGGCTTGCCGCGCCCCCGGCCGCTCCCTGTGACGCGGCGCCGTCCCCCGCTGTCCCCGCCAGGGCGGTCGCGGATTGCCGTTCCCCTCCCCGCTCGATGCCTCCTTCCCGCGGCCCCCGCCTTTTGGTTCGCGCGGGACGTGAGGCCGCCGAAGGGGCCGGGGTTTGACCTTCCCGGCCGGCGCCGCTGACTCCAGGATAACGGGCCTGGTATCGCTGTCCGGGATGTCCGGGATGTCCGGGATGTCCGAGGATGTCCGAGGATGTCCTGGATGTCCAAGGTTGCCCGAGGATTTGCGGAAGGCCGCGGAAAAGGGCCGGCTCTCGCCGCGGAGCCTGTTTCGGGGCGCAACTGGCGAATGAGAGATGCCTGGGCCCTGCGGCTCAGCCGACAGGGGGAATGTCAAAATTGATGAAGGCGCGAATAATCCCGGAAAACCGGAGCTGAAGCCAAGACGGTAATCCGTGAAGATCTAAATCCGCCGATTTCCGGCTGATTGAGATTCCTCAATAATCAGCGCAATATTTTCCCGAGTGTTCCCATTTCAGGCCCGCCAAGCATTTTAACCCCCGCTTTGCCGGAACCCCTTGCGGCTTTCCTCGTTTTCCCTTGGCAACCAGGGAGTTTTGCCTGACAGGCCGCGCAACTCTCCTTATGCCGGGACCAGACGCCTTAAGCCCGACTTTCATTTTATGCGTCAGCAACCCCCTGACTGTCAGCCATTTATCCCGAACTTTCCGGCCGGCCGCGGCTTCTGTCACGCTCCGAGTCCGGCACGTAATTTTAGTCCAGGCCCTTGCTCCGCGGCACGCCGCCGGGCGGTTCCCGTCTGCCTCCCGCTGCAGTTGACGCTGGCCTCGGACACTCCCGCCTTCGCCGGGCAGGGCCCATTTCGGGGCCGGCCCTGCAGGCGGCATGGTCAAAGGAGGCGCTTGAGCCGCTTCCGTCTTCACTTCCGGCGTCGCCGCCTTCCTGCCCGCCGAGCGGGCAGCCGCAGCGCCCTGCCCGGCGGCGGCAAAGCCCGAAAGCGTTGGTTTTGCAGAAGCTTCCTCCGCACCTTCCGCGGATCCGCCGCAGGCCTTCTTCATGCCTCCGTGCGCGTACGAGACGGGCTTGACGTCCAAGTCTTTCAAGGCCTGTAGCTTCCCGCCGCCGCCGGAAATGTCCGCCGCCATCGATAAAAGGCTGTGCCCGTCGTCTTTCGGCTTTTGACGGCCGGGAGCCGGGGATCCGCCGTCATGGTTTTGGGACCGTTCATCCTGTTAGCCGTCATGAGGAGCTTCCGCCGCCGCGGCGCCGCGGGAGACGCCGGGCCGCCCCCGGGGCGGAAGGCTTCCTTGAGCCAGAAGGCCTCATGAAAAAGCGCCTTCGCCGCCTCCTGCGAGCCGCGGCCGGCGCCGCCCCCGGCTTCCCCTCCCGGACGTAGAACCCGGCCCGGCCTTCCGCAACGCGTTCCGCCCTGCTCAGGCATCGTCCTCGAAGGCCTCGCGGCCCTCTTCCTAAGCTGCGCGGGGACCAGGCGCGGATCTCCGGCATCGGTGACATGCCGCCCATGTCCAGGAGCCGGGAATTCGGCCGGGCTGCCCCGACCAACGGCCTTCCCTCTGCAGGGCCTGTCCGGCCTCTACCTCCTTAACCGAGTCCATGACGGGGCCTGGGGGTTCAAGGCCGAGGACCGCCCCTCCCGCAAGCTGACGAGGCCCCGGCGCCAGAGACGCCTCCGCGAGGCTTCGGCGCCGGCCATAAGCGGGCCGGGAGGGTGCCGCGCCAAGGTTTT
>JAITRL010000216.1 GCA_031288415.1 Deltaproteobacteria bacterium
ATTCCTCCGCGATCTCATCAAGCATGGCCTTGCCTGCCGCGCTGGGGCGGAGGTTCGCGTCGAGGATCCAGCGGCGCTCGATCTCGCGCAGCGTCTGCCATACGCCGGATTTTTTCAGCTCTATGACTTTGGGCGGGTCAGGGTACCAGTCTCCGCCTATGTACTCGCCGTACCGCAGGTCGTTGCCGTTCTCGTCCAGGTAGTCTCTCTCGTCGGCCATCGCGGGCCTCCTTCCGGCGGGATTATATTCCCGCTAACTGGATAATATCATGACGGATGCCGCAGATCAAGAGTTTTTCTTCCGCATGGAGCCCGAAATGGAGGCCGCCGCGCCTTCCGAAGGCTTAAGGAAGTTCAGGGGCACCGCCTACGGCGGCGGGGTCATCACCGACCACTTCATGTGGGACCGCGTGGTTTTCGACCTGGAGACCACTACTGCGCCGGAAAAAATGCCGGTGCTCCTTGACCACGATTCTTCCCAGATAGTGGGGTTCACCTCGGAGGTCCGCATGGGCGGCAGGATGACGGTCAAGGGGGTGGTGGCCGACCAGGAGGCGGGCCGCAAGGTGGCCTCCCTGGCCGATCAGGGGTTCCCCTGGCAGATGAGCGTGCGGATCATGCCCAAGACGGTCCTCACGCTGGGGGAGAAGGAGAAGGTCAAGGTCAACGGGCGTTCCGTCAAGGGCCCGGCGGCCGTGTTCAAGGACAGCGTCATCAGGGAAGTCAGCTTCTGCGCGCTCGGTGCGGACCGGGAGACGGAAGCGAACGTGTTTCACGCCAAGGAGGCAGACATGGAGATCAAAGAGACGGGCCAGGACCGCGACCTCGCCATCCAGGCCCTGAACGAGGAGAAGGACCGCCTCAAGGCGGAGCGCGACTCCCTGCAGGCGAGGCAGGGCGAGTTCGCCGCCGGGAACGCGGAGCTCAAGGGGCAGGTCAAGGCCCTGGAGTTCGAGATCCGCACCCTCAAGGAGTCGCTTGAGGCCGCCAGAAAGGACGCTGACGAGCACCGGGCGAGGTTCGCCGAGCTCCGGCTGGCCAGCCGCGAGGCCCTTCTGGCCGCCGACTACGGGAGGCTGAAGCTGGACTTCGACCGCGAGGCCCCGTCCGTGGCGGCGGTGCTCCAGGCGGAGGAGGCGGTGTTCGCCGCATTCCGCCAGGCCCTGGGGAGCGTCAAGCCCCCCGTCAGCCCCCCGGAGGGGGCCTTCGACAACGTCGCCCGCGAGGGCCCCGAGGAGGAGCCGCTGTTCAGCCTCGTCCGGAAGGCCGAGATGATCGCGGACAAGGACAAGGAGAGGAAGAATGCCAACTGACAGCCTGAAGAAGGCCCCGGTCCTGAGCGACCTGCTCAAGTTCGAGCAGGAGCATTACCTGGGGCGCGAGGCGGCCCTGATCACCACCGCGCCCGCCCTCCCGCTGGGCACGGTGCTCGAGGGCGGGCCCCTCGCGGCGGAGCCCTGGGACCCCACGGGGGACCCGGAGGACATTTACGGGATACTTCTCACGCCCGTGCCCGCGGGAACCGCCGCGCTCGGCGTCGCGGTCCTGATCGCCGGCCCCGCCAAGGTCAACCCCGAGTACCTTGGCTGGGGCTCCGCCACCGACGCCGAGAAGGCCTCCGGCCTGGAGGCCCTCAAGAGGCGCCACTTCATCTTCGTGCGCGAGCCCGCGACCTCGGAGCTTTACCCCGACGCCCTGAACCGGGTCCCCGACTAGGCGCAGGAGGCAACAATGATCAACCCATTCGACAGCCTTAACCTCGGCTTCTCGCTGGCGGAGATGACGGAGGCCATCAACAAGCTCCCGAACCGCCCCAGCAGGATAACCACGCTGGGCATCTTCGGGGACGTGCCGCTCTCCACCAACGTGGCCATACTGGAGATCAAACGGCAGTCCCTGACCCTGCTTCCGACCAGGCCCTGGGGCACGCCCGGCACAGGCGCGGGGCCCGACGAGCGCGAGCTCAAGTCCCTCATCGTGCCGCACACCCCGTGGGAGGATGCCGTCATGGCCGCGGACGTCATCGGCATCCGCCGCTTCGGCTCCGACAGCACGCTCGAGACCGTCCAGGACAAGGTCCTGGAGAAGCTTCAGCAGGCCAAGGACATGTTCGACGTCACCGACGAGTTCCGCAAGGTCAAGGCCCTGCAGGGCGTCGTCCTGGACGCCGACGGCGCGAAGGAGCTCTTCAACAGCTACAGCTTCTTCGGCATCACGAAGAAGAGCTTCGACTTCAAGCTCGGGGACCCCACGAAGGACGTGCCCGCCAAGGTGCGCGACCTCAAGCGGCACTTCGAGGACAACCTCATGGGGGAGACCATGTCGGCGATCCGCGTGTTCGTCGGCTCCGGCTTCTTCGACAGGTTTGTCAAGCACCCCACGGTCAAGGAGATCTTCCTCAACTGGGCGGGCGCGCAGGCCAGGCTCGGCACGGATCTCCGGGCCGGGTTCGAGCTCGAGGGGGTCGTCTTCGAGGAGTACCGCGGCATGGTGCCCGCGCCCGACGGGACCGCGATCCAGTTCGTGCCGGAGCTCGCCGGCATCGCCGTGCCGATCGGGACCCGCAACACGTTCAGGAGGTTCGTGGCGCCCGCGGACTACCTTGACACGGTCAACACCCTGGGGCAGCCCTACTACGCCAGGCAGGAGAGGATGCGGGGCGACCGCGGCATCAGCCTGTACGCGCAGTCCAACACCCTGCCGATCTGCTGCAGGCCCAACCTGCTGGCCGAGGTCAAGACCACCAGCTAGGAGGCTTCCATGGCCTACGCCGAAAAAGCCGACATGAAAAGCAGGTATGGGGAAAGGGAGATAAACCAGCTGGAGGAGGGAGTGGGCACGGGCGCGATCGCGGCGGCATTGGACGATGCCGCCGCCGAGGCCGACTCCTTCATCGCGGCCCGCCACTCCCTGCCCCTGCCCGCGGGGAAAAAGTACCCGGCCCTCACGTGGATCTCCTGCGACATCGCCCGGTACAGGCTGTGGGAGGGGAAGCTCAAGGACGAGACCGACACGGTATACATCCGGTACGTGCGGGCCAGGAAATGGCTTGAGGACCTGGCCGCCGGCGAAGTCAAGCTCCTGGACGACGCCGGCGAGGAGCCACCCCTCTCCGGCGAGGGGAGCTCGATAGTCGTCCTGAACCGCAGGCCCCAGGCCTTTTCCAACCGCGTCCTGAGGAAGATGGACTATGCCATGGATTGACGTCCAGCTTCACACTAACGCCCCTCAGAAGATCGCCCAGATCGTCAAGAAGCTCCAGGCGGGGCAGCTGGCCGACGCCAAGCTCCACGTGGCCAACGAGCTGAGGAACCTGACGGTGGAGCGGTTCGCCGCGCAGTCCGATCCCTGGGGCGACCCCTGGATACCCTCTAAGAGGGTGATGGGGAACGCCGAGGCCCTGGCCGGCTTCCGGAAGGCTGAAATGCGGTACGCGCGCGCCCTGGCCGCGTGGCAGGAGGGGGGCGGCAAGGGGAGGAAGCCAAAAAAGCCGAAGCCCCCGAGGGACGAGCGGAACCGGAAGCTGACGACGCCCGGCCAGACCCTGGTCCAGACGGGCCGCCTCAAAAGCTCCTTCGAGGTGGTCAAGAGGGGCCAGGAGGTGGTTCTCACGGTGGCCAAGGGGAAGGGCGGCGGCACGGCGGCACAGAAGTTCAAGGCTGCGGGCTCGATCTCCGCGCTGGTCTACTTCCCCACGCACCAGTTCGGCAGGGGGGGCATTCCGGCGCGGCCCATGCTCCCCATACGCGGGGGAGGCATCGACCTGTCCGCCAGTTACGGGGACAGGATAAAGGACGTCCTGGACTCGTGGGTGAAGGACGTGCTCAGTGGATAACTACCTTTTCGCCGAGTCCGCGATAGCCGGCCGGCTCGCGAAGGCCCTGGAGCCGGACAAGGTGCCCGTGGAATGCATAGGGTCCACCGACGACATCGCAGCCTCCAGGCACAGGTACCCGTGCGTCTACGTCCTTTATGCCGGGGACGAGGTCTCGGAGACTTCCGCCGGCCGGGGGGAGGCGTCCAGGGCGGACCAGTTCTGGGTGGCCTCGGTATGCTCCGCGAACGCCGGCACGCTCGCCTCGGGCGCCGCGGCCAGGGAGGAGGCGGGAAAGATATTCATGAAGGTCCTCAAGGCCCTGCAGGGCTTCGAGATCGCTTCGGGCAGGGCCCTCACGCGGGTCAGCTGCCCGCTTCCGGTGACTTACGAGAACGGCCACATGTTCATGGCCGCGCAGTTCAAGCTGTCCATAGACGTCCAAGGAGGCCTCTAAATGGCTGAGAAGAGAATCTACTACAGGGGGCAGGGCAAGATCTTCGCCTACACCCGCAAGCTCGTTTCCGGGGTTTACCAGCCCGACGTCGGGATCTGGCTCGGGAACGCCCCTGACTTCGCACTTACCATGAACGTGACAAAGGTCGAGCACCGGGAGTCCTACAGCGGCCAGAACCTGGTGGACGTCTCCTACATCACCGAGAAGACGGCCTCCCTGACCGCTACCCTGGAGGAGTTCTCCGCGTTCAACCTCGGGCTCTGCCTCAACGGCTCGACCACCGCGGTAGCCGCCGCCACGGCCAAGAGCGTCACCTACACCGAGCTCGAGGCGGGCAGGACCTACCTCTTCGGCGGGGACATCAACGTCAAGAACGTGTCGATCGAGGACTCCTCCTCCGTCGCCCTGACCCTGGACACGGACTACACCCTTGACGCGGAGCGCGGCTCGTTCACCATGCTCACGGACCAGGCGGGGGGGGGCACGGCGGAATACGACACTGACGGCTACGACCTGACCGCGCTGTTCACCCAGCCAGACGCCGAGTGGTGGGTCCGCTTCGAGGGCAAGAACATGCTGGACAACGGGGCGCCGACAGTGGCCGACTTCTTCAAGGTGAAGTTCGACCCGGCCCAGAACCTGGGGCTGATCTCCGCGGAGATCGCGCAGTTCCAGATCGCCGCCTCGCCGCTCGCCGACGAGACCCAGCCCGCCTCCGGGCCGCTGGGGCAGTTCGGCTCCATCAAGATAGTGAGAAGCGCGTGATGCCTGAACTTGACGACAGCGCCCTCGCCCCTTCCCGCGAGGTCAAGGCCTCGCTGGGGGGCAGGGAGATAACCCTGTACGAGTGCCGCCCCTGCGACCTGCCCTTCCTTTTCTCCTTCATGAAGGAGTTTTCCGGGGCGGGGAAGAAGATAGGCCCGCTCCTCAAGCCGAGGCTGGAAGGGAGCGTCCTGACGGTGGACGCGGAAAGCCTCCTGTCCTTCCTGAAGGACAAGCCGGAGGCCGTGTGCCGGCTCCTGGCCGCCCTGACCGATCCCGAGCCGTTCAGCGAGGGGAGCGCGGCGTGGGTGGAGGCGGAGACCGCCCGGCTGATGCGCCAGCCGATAAGCCAGATCGCTTCCGCGGCGGGGGGCTGGCTGAAGCTTAACGCCCCTTTTTTAGCCAGGGAATGGGCGCAGCCGGGGATAGAGGCCGTGATAGCGTTCGTGGCGGCGGTCCAGAGGCTGACGGAAGGGAACCTGAATTTGCTAAGGTCCTCGCCTTCTGGGAGCGCGTGACGGTAGACGCGGTCTCCGCCGGTCTCGGGTTTTCGGAGGCCGCCCGCGCCCCGGCCAGGAGGCTCCTGGCCCTGAGAAGGCTGAGGAAATCCCTTGACGCCGAGGAGCGGCTGAACAGGCTGGCCGACCTGGGCTCCCTTTTCGGCGGCGGCGCGGGCAAGAGGCATTTCGATTCCCTGGCGCGGGAAGCCGCGGGGAGGGATGTCCCGGGCTCTTCCGGGACCCTGATGCGGGAAGAGGGCGGCAAGGTGGTCGAAGGCGGCCCTTACGTTCCGGGTCATTCTTACGTGACAGAGTGAGAAGATGGCGCAGGAATTCGAGATAAAGATAAACATCGAGGCTGCCCTGGACGGCGAGAACGGCCTGGACGCGGTCATCGAAAAGCTTAACGCCCTGCGGGAGGCGGTTCGATTGACCCGCGAGGCGGCCGGGGACGGGGAACTTCTCACGCCTGAAGGCTCGGGCGAGGGCGAAGAGCGCGCCGTTAACGAGCGGAAGCTTGCACTGGCCAGGGAGCTCGAGCGGAGGATTACCGAGATCCGCCGCGAGGGCGTCAGGGAGCGCGCGGCTCTGGAGGAAGGGACGGAGGCCGAGGAGTCCCTGGATGACCTGGTCGATGCCCGCGAGAAGGCCGAGCGCGAGATGACCGAGTCCGCGCGGGAAGGGGTGGACAGGCGGGTTGGGATCGCCCAGTCCGGGGGGACGCGGGAAGCCGAGTTCACGATGCAGTCCTTGGAAGGCCTTGACGCGGCCCTGAAAAGGACGGCGGAAAACGGCCGGATAGGCTTCATCGACATGACCTCGGCCCTGGGCCCGCTGAAGACGGCCCTGACGGGGGTGCTGAGCTCTCTTGCGGCTTATGCCTCGTTCCAGGGCATCAAGAGCCTGGCTTCGGGCATCATCAGCACGGGCGCGGAGTTCGAGGCCACGATGCTCAAGGTGCGGGCCGTGTCGGGGGCGACCGCGGAACAGTACGAGAGGATGAACGCCCTGGCCGTCAAGATGGGGGCGGAGACGGAGTTCTCGACGTCCCAGGCGGCGCAGGCCCTTCAGTACCTGGCGATGGCGGGCCTTGACGCGGAGAAGGCGATGCAGGCCCTGCCCGGCACGATGAACCTCGCCAGCGCGGGGGCCCTGGAGCTCGGCACGGCGGCGGACATCACCACGAACATTCTTGCCGGCATGGGCATGGAAGTCGAGGATCTTGGCAGGGTCAACGACGTCATGGTGACCGCGTTCACTTCCTCGAATGCCACGCTCGAGGAGCTTGGGGAGGCGTTCAAGTACGTGGGGCCGGCAGCCAAGGGGCTGGGCTACGACATCGAGACCGTTTCCGTGCTTCTCGGGAACCTGGCAAACGCGGGCATCAAGGGGAGCATGGCGGGGACTTCGCTCCAGGGCGCTTTCTTCGACACGGCCAAGGTTTTCGAGGCGTTCGGCGAGTCGGCCACGGATGCCGGGGGGAAGACGAAGGATTTCCTTGACGCGCTGGATCTCATGGTGCAGAAGGGGGCCGGCGCGAGCCAGGTGCAGGATATTTTCGGCGACCGCGCGACGAAGGCCGTCCTGGCTCTCATGGATCTCGTAAAAAAAGACGCGGGGGCCCTGAGAGAGGAGATAAGGAAAGTCGAGCAGGAGTCGGCGGGGGCGGCCGAACAGGTCGCGGAGACTCTTCGCGGGTCACTCAAGGTCGTGATGGACGAGCTTGGCGGCGCGTTCGAGTCTGTGGCCCTGGGGGCGTTCGGCGATAACCTTGAATCGCTGAAGGAAGGGGTACGCGGTCTTACGGAAAGCGTGAGAAAAGCGGCCCCGATGTTCAAGAACTTCGCGAGCTCGCTTCTGTCAGCCGCGTCTACGGTCCTCAAGGTCCTAGACGGGCTGGTGCAGCTTGCCACGTGGCTGGACAGGAATTCGGTCCTGTCTTTCGGACTGACGGCCGGATTCACCGCATTCGCCGGTGTCATAGGGCTGGCCCTGGTCAAGTCCATGGCTGGATTCATCGTCACTATGGGCAGGTCAGCGGCGGCAACGGCGGAACTTACGGCCATGATAAAGGCTGGCTCGGTTTCGGCGGCTCAGGCGGAAGTGGCGCAAAGGAAGCTGAACCTGGCCTATCAAGCGGGGCTCGTGACGAAAGGGGCCTACGCGGCCATGACGCGTCAGCTTACGGCCCTTCAGGCGGCGGAGGCGGGCACGGCAGGCACAGCGGCCGCGGCGATCACCGGAGTAGGCGTTGCGGCGGCCGGGGCATCGAGAGGCATGCTTCTCCTGAAAGGAGCTTTCGCGGCGATCGGCGGGCCGGTTGGCGTGGCCCTTCTGGCCATAGCCGGGATCGCGGGCGCTGTAAGCGCATGGCGCGATTCGGTCAGGGAGACCAGGGAAGAGCTTGAGAGACAAAATAAGACTCTGAGGGAATCAACCACTGAACTCATAAAATACTATGCGGAAATGAAGAAGCTGGAGGACCTGCAGAAATCCGGAGTGGACGTCACTCGGGAGATGAACGAGCTTCGCGACCGTGCCCGAAAGTCAGACGCCTTGCCGCCTGAACTCAAGGTAAAGCCGGACACGGATTCAGAGGATTACAGGAAAGTTGGCGAGGAGCGCCTTAAAGAGCTTCGGGAAGAGATTGAGAAGGAAGCGGAAAGCAATGCCAAAAACTTGAAAGAGTTGCAGCAAGCGTACGAGACGTACACGGAATTTGAGGAAGGCAACCGAACCTTTTTCCGGAACATGGATCTGGATCTTCCGGGGGCAGACTACGGATTTCCGGATATTGGAGCCAAGATATCAGAAAAGATATTCGGGTCATTGCGCACTTCCAACCAAAAAAAGCAGGAGGCCGAAAAGGAAAGGCTGCGGGATTGGGTGGCTGATCTTGTTATCGAATACTCGGAAAATCTTCAAGAGCTTGTTAAAACTGGGGCAAGGACAGTTGAACAGGCCCAGCACGAGATGGACAGCTACGCAAGGAACATTGAAACGAGATTCGTGGGCCTTGATCTGAACCTGCGGGACATACTTGACAGGATCAAGTTCACTGGCATTCAGGACGGACTGGACGCCACGGCTGGGAAAGCCAAGGACGCCGCCAAAAGCATCGCTGACACGCTTAACGCCACCCTGGACCCCGCGCTTCTTAACACGATGAGGCTGGCAGGCGAGCTTTCCGGACAGACCGTGTTTGACGTGGCCAAACTCAGGCAGGATGCCGAGGCCGCCAACGCCGAGCT
>JAITRL010000050.1 GCA_031288415.1 Deltaproteobacteria bacterium
GCCTTGGCGGATCTGGGCTCCGCCGGGCGCCTGGAGGGGCTCTCGGGAGACGGCGTGCTGGCGGCCGAGCACGCCAGGCTATCGGCGGAGGGGTTCGGGGAGGCGTTCGCCGGCCTGGACCGGGAGAGCCTGGCGCGGGCGGTGAGGTTCGCGGCGCCGCGCCGCGCGCGGGGGGAGATCTCCCCCTCCGCGTTCTGCGCGCTCTTCGCCGAGGCGAGCCGCTCCTCCCCGGAGGCCTACCAGGAGGCCGTCATGGACGCCGCCGGGGAAGGGCTCTTCGGGGACGGCGAGGCCCTGGTCCAGGCCGTCGCCACCGCCGCTCTCGTCTCCATCGGGGGCGCCAGGCTCGCCTCCTTCGAGACCGGGGCCGCCGGGCTGAGGCGCCTGGCGGGCGCCGCAGGAACCCCCGGGCCCGCAGGCGCCAGGCTGGCGTCGGCGCTGGTCGACATCGACGCCGCCTCCCTGGCGGCAGAGAGGCCGAACCCGGCCTTCGAGGCGTTGGCGTCCCTCTGCTCCCCCCTCCGGGAAGGCCCGGAAGGCGACGAGGCCCTGGGGCTGTTCGTCTACGCCTACGCCGTGGCCCTGGCCGCCGCCGCCCGGTGGCAATGCGAGGAGCCGACTGCGGACGCCGGGCAGGCCGACGGCGGGGACGCCCGTGCGGCCCCGGAGGCCGGGGAGGCCGGCGTGGATCTCCGTTCAGGCCGTCCAGACGGGGATCGCCTTTCACTTCATTCAGGCGGGGATCTCCATTCAGGCTATCCAGAGGTGGAGCGCATCACCGAGCTTATCGGCCTGTGCCCCAAGGAGGCGATGGAAGACCGCCGCTTCCTGGACGGGGCGCTGCCCGGCGCCTTGTTCGCCGCCTTTACGGACGCCAGAAGCGGGCGGTTGTGCTGGTCGCTCGGCATCGCGTGCCTGGAATCGAAGAACCTGCCGGCGCGGTCGCAACTGAGGAGCGCCATGGTGCCCCCCCTGGTGGCCGCCATGGCGCAATCCATCGCGGAAAACCAGAGCTGGGACGCGGCGAGTTTCTTAAGCTCCCTGAAGTTGTCCCTCTCCTTCCTCGCCGGGCCGCTCACGCCGCTGATGAGGGCATGTCTGGTGACAACGTGCGCGGCGGGGTTCGGTTGCCTCGGGCTCCTGGAAGAGATGGAGGGGTTCCTGATCGCGTACGGCCTGATGCAGATCCCCGATCCCGGCATCGACTTCGCCTCTCCGGCCGACGAGCTCGTGTGGCTCCGCAGGAACTGCGACCGGATCGCCTCTTTCCCGGCGAAGGCGACCAGCAAGTCCGACTGCCCAACGCTGTTCAGGATGGTGACAAGCATGAGCGTCCTGAACGGGGTGCCTTTGAAGAGGGAGGGAGGCGCCGGGCAGTACGACTGCGGATTTCCCGACCTGGACTGCGCCGATCTCGACAGGTACCGAAGCGGCAATGCCAACGCCGATGCGGGAGGGATCGCCGACCCTTACGCCCTGGAGGATCCAGACGGCCTTGGCGAGACCTACGGCCTCGACGAGCTTGACGGCCTCGACGAGCTTGACGGCCTCGGGGAGCCAGGCGGCCTCGGGGAGCCAGACGACCTTGACGAGCTTGACGGCCCCGAGGAGCCAGACGCCCTCGAGGAGCCAGACGCCCTCGAGGGCGCCGACGTCCTGGCATGGTCCGACGTCCTCGCCGAACCCGATGGCTTCGCCAACGCCGACGTCCTGGCATGGTTCGACGTCCTCGACGAACCCAACGGCCTCGCCGGCCCCGGCGGCCTCGCCGGGGCCGATGTCCCGGCGGGGATAGACGGCCTCGCCGAAGCAGAACGCCTCCCGGAGGCCGACGGGTTCCGGGGCGCGGAAGGATCCTCGGAACCGTACGGACTCTCCTCTGCGGGCGGAGGCCCCGCAGGCCGCGAGGATTTCGCGGAAGACGGAGCCGGCGGCTCATGTCCCGAACCCGGGGGCGGGTCTTTGGCCGGCGCCTCCCAGGCCGCGCCTGCGGGAAGGGCCTTCGCGCCGCCGCAGGGCGGGGACCCTTTCCGCGCGGCCGACGGCCCTCCCGGATCCCGCCCTGTCCGGGAGCCTGGCCCGCGGGGGCTGGAGGCCACCCTGCTCGCCCTTAAGGAGAGGAGACGGCTTGCGGGGACAAGGGGGGGATGGGGCGACGGCGGCGGGGATCCCGGAGGGGAAGGCGGGGCGGACGCCTCGGAGAGCGGCGGCCCTGCGGCTTCCGGCGCCGCCCCCGAACCCGCGCCGGAGGCGGCGGCGGGAAAGGCCCCGGACCCGGCGCCGGGATCCGGGGAAACGAAGGCGGGCAAGTCGCGGGGGAGCGGCGACGCCGGACGCACCCCCCTGGGCGCCTACATGGAGTGGCTCGGCAACGACGGCACCTTCCTGGACGGGTACCACTGTGGCGTCAACTGCCGCTTCGAGGAGCGGGGGGGCGAGGGCTTCGGCGGGGCAACCGCCATGCTGGCCTCGGTCACGGCGGTGGTCTCGCGGACGGTGACTACCATCGCCTTCTGGTGCGCCGAGTTCGGCCAGTACCAGAAGTCGCTGGAGCTGATGGTCCAGGACTTCGCCGGTACGGAACTGTTCCCGCTCAAGCTCGCGGCCCTGGAAAGGATAGTCGATGGCCTGGCGAAGGCTGGCCAGCAGAATCAGGCCCGCCGCGCCCTCAGGTGCCTGGACTACTACGCCAGGGCCGTGGGCAACAGCGGCGTCTCCCGGCGGGCGCACATGAACTTCAAAGCCGCAGGCAGGAAGGCAAAAAAGAAGCCAGCGCGGCCGAAAGGCGGCAAGGGCCCGG
>JAITRL010000082.1 GCA_031288415.1 Deltaproteobacteria bacterium
CGCCGCGGCCGCAGGCCGGCCCTGAGGCATGTTCCTCTTGACGCGCGCCCTTGCCTGTCCGCGGAACCGGCGTCTTTTCAGGCCATGGACCGCAGCCGCCGCCGGCGGCTCAGCGGGCCAGGCCGCCGACAGGATAACACGCGCGCGCGGCGCGAAGCGTTTGTTTGCCCGCCCCTGGTCCGCGCGCACTGTAATTGGCAATTAGTCGCTTATATTGTATGTCTTACGATTTTTTCTTTATTTATAGCGCTGATGCAGTAAAGAGGCTAAACGCGAACGCCGGCCGCGCCGGGCGGAAAACCCTTCGCGAAAACGGCGGCTGTGTCCTGAACCGCGCATGGCACGGAAATGCCTCCGTCCTCGCGCGTTAGGGCGAGGACGGGAGCGCCGGCTTCAGGACAGTCCTCCGGTGGACTGTTCCCCGGAAGATATCCGGCCGTGCCGCCTCAAGCCTTCAGAGCCGCATATCCGCGCTTTCCGCAAGGTTTGGCATTTGACGGTTGAGGGTCCGGATACGCCCGGCCGCGTCGTCACGCGCGCCGGAAGCCGCAGGCGAATCCTTGCCCGCGCTTTCCCTGTCGGCCGCCGCTCTTGCCGCCTGAGGCGCCGCCGGTCGCGGCTCTTCAAGTCCGTCGGTCCGCCGGTCGCGGCTCATTTCGCCTGCGGGGCCGCCTGCCGCGGCCCATCCCGCCCGCGGGGCCGCCTGCCGCGGCCCATCCCGGCCGCAGGGCCGCCTGCCGGCGCCTGGCGAGAGTCGCGGCCCGATCGCGGCGGCCGGCCGCCTCCGCTTTTCCTGAGGCGGAGCCTGCCGGTTCCGCCGCTCCCGCAGGCCTGCTGACTTTCGGCCCTCGGCTTCCCGGCCAAGGCCGCTTTCCCGCAGTCCGTTCCGTGCTTGGCTTTTCCGGACTTTAGTCGCTGATGTCGGTCCCAGGCGCGCCCGGCCGCGCCTTATGAATATTTCGCCGCAATTTTTTGCGCCGCCTGGCCTTGTGCCGCGCTTCCCGGGCCTCCGGATTCCCTCCGGCGGAGGTCTTGGACGCAAGGATAATCCATGGGCTCCCGCTCCCTGAGGCCTTCCCGGCCGCTTCAGCCTGCGGCCTTCCCGCTCCTCTCCCCCGGGCCCGCCTCTTTAGGGCCGCTTAGCCCTGCGGGGCGCAAGGCGCCCCGAAAACAAGCTTCCCGCGCCGTTCCTCCGCGGCGCGGGAAGCCGGCTCCCCCGGCCTTTTCCGATGCCGGCCGCGGCCGGGTTCCGGGTCGCGTCAAGGCCGCGGCGCCCGTCGGCGTCAATCGGCTTGAAGTCTTGCGGACAGTTTGCCGCAGGTTCAGGCTTCCGGAAGTTTACCGGATTTCAATGCTGCCTGCAGCGGTAAAACCAGCGGACATATACGTTTGAGCTTTATCTGTCGCTCAATCCGCTAAAGACGTCTGCACATTTCAACATCTGGTGTGTATTGTCGATGATTTCCCGCACATATGCGGGGAAAGATCTTCATGGTGGGGCAGGGTGGATTTTTTTCCCAAATTTTTTCTGAATCAGACCTAAATCGATTGACATTATGGGTCCAGGTGGGGTACTCTCCCGATAACCGCTTCCAGGGCCGGAAAGCCCTCAAGGAGGATCCGCCCCCGGCCAGGCCGGAGGGAAAGGCCGAGATGGTCGCAGGCAAACCCATAAAGTTCAAAGGAGAGGCTACCCACAGCCTGGACGAGAAGGGCAGGCTCACCCTGCCCGGAAGCGTGCGGTCCGTGCTGAACCTCTCCAGGAGCCCTGACATCCTGTGGCTGGGGTGGATGCCGGGCGACGCCTGCATCAACGCCTACCCGGTAGAGACCATGGAGTTGCTGGAAGCCGAGTGGGATGACCCAAAGAGGTACTCCACCACGCGGCAGCAGACCGACTACATGCGGCTTTTTAATTCCCGGCTCGAGACCGTCGCCGTGGACAAGGCCGGAAGGATCCTGCTTCCGCCCAAGAAGAGGAAGCTGGCTAACATCGATAAGGAGGTGGTGATCTCCGGGAACGGGGACAAGTTCGAGCTCTGGAATCCGGATCTGCTGGAGGACAAGCTGGCCAAGACCGGGGATGAGTACCTGGCGCAGTCGGCCTGCCAGCCTCCCCCCGAGACCCTTGATCCTCCGCCGAGGCTCCCCAGATGCTAGCCCAGGCTCAGGAGGCCGCCGTGGCGGACCCTGCCCCCCCGGCCGGCTTCGGGCACGTTCCGGTCCTGCCTGAGGAGTGCCTTAAGGCCCTGGATGTCCGGCCTTCCGGCAGGTACGCGGACCTCACCCTGGGCGGCGGCGGCCATAGCCGCCTCATCCTGGACAGGCTCGGCCCGGAGGGGAGGCTCCTGGCCCTGGACGTGGACCCGGAGGCCCTGGAATGGGCGCGCGGCTGGGGAGGCGGCGACCCCAGGCTCGTCCTGAGAAGGGCGAGCTTCGCGGGGCTCAGGGCGATCCTGGATGAGGAGGGCCTCCTCCCCCTGGACGGGATGCTGGCCGACCTGGGGACCAGCTCCCGGCAGACGCTCAGCCCGGAGCGGGGCTTCTCTTTTTCCGCCGACGGCCCCCTGGACATGAGGCTGGATCCCGCCGGCCCCGTGACCGCGGCGGATCTGGTCAACGGGCTCCCCGAAAAGGAGCTTGCGGACCTCGTCTACCGCCTCAGCGGCGAGCGGGCCTCACGGAAGCTCGCCAGGGCCATCGCGCTTCGCCGCGCCTCCCGGCCCTTCAGGACCACCCTGGAGCTGGCCGACCTCGCCCGCTCGGTCGTGCGGCCCCCCTCCAAGGGCAAGCGGATCCATCCGGCGACCCGGCTCTTCCTGGCCTTGAGGGCCGCGGTCAACCGGGAGCAGGAGGCCCTGGAGGCCCTCCTCGGTCAGGCCAGGGGCTGCCTCAGGCCCGGAGGAAGGCTTTGCGTGGTCAGCTTCCACTCGCTGGAGGACCGGCTGGTCAAGGAGCTGTTCCGGCCCGGCCCCCAGGGCTCCCCCCGGCTCTGGAGCCCCCTTTGGAAGAAGCCGCTCGTCCCCGGCCCCGAGGAAAGGCTGGCCAATCCCAGGTCCCGCTCGGCCAGGCTCAGGGCCGCCGAACGGACCGGGTGGGAGCCCGGGGGCCCTCAATAGGCCTGCGGCGACTGCCAGGGCCGCCCCGGCCGGCTGCCGCCGCCCTGACCGCCCCATGGGCCCCCGACGCCCCCGCAAGACCCCTTAAGCCCGCTGAAGACCCTTCGACGCCCTTTAAGACGTTCCCCTGAAAAACTTTAAATTTCAGCCGATGACCCCCGACGTCCCCGGGGCCCCTCAAGCCCAGGGCAGGCGCCTTCCGGGGCCCTGGCGGCCCGCAGGACCCCATGCCCCCCCCGCCCACGGAACCCAGGACCAGGCCTTACCGCCACAAGGACCTCCAGCAGAGCCGGAAGCCCAAGCCCAAGCCCCAAAAGGCCCCTCCCGAGCGGGCGCCCTCCCGGGAGATGAGCCTGGAGGCAAGGCGCCGCAAGGAGGAGCTTCTCAGAAGGCTGGCCGAGTACAGCGACCCCGAGCGCCAGCGCCTGGAGGTGGCTCCCTGCGACCGGCTCAGCCGCTTCAAGGCCTGGAGCTTCTCCATCGTCCTTGGAGGGGTCCTGGTCACGATCCTGGGCCTTTTCGCCCTCATCGCCGTGGCCCAGGGCCGCAACCAGCTGGGGCTGGAGGTGACCAGGCTAACCCGCGAGCACCAGCGCCTGATCGAAATCAACGGCAGGCTCAAGGCCAGGATCGAGGAGCTGGTGGTCCTGGAGGACCTGGAGGCCATCGCCCGCGAGTCCCTGCGTCTCCAGACCCCCCAGAAGGGGCAGATAGTCGAGATCGACTAGGCCCCGGAGGCCGGGGGCGGCCCCGGCTTGAGCCTGTCCGCGATCTTTCCCGCCGCCCGGCCTGCAGGCCTTGAGCGGCGCTCCTTGTCTCAGCCCTGACCCAGGCCTTTGCCTTCAGCCCGTTCGGCCTTAGCGTTGACGATTCAGTTTCAGTTTCAGTTTCAGTTTCAGTATCAGCCGTCTTACAATCCGGGCCCCTCGGCCCCGGCGCGCCAGGCGCCGGGGCCTCAAGGCCGCTTCCTTAAGCCCGCCGGCCTGCGGCCGGAGGGGCCGCAGGCTTTTCGCCCGGAAATGGCGAGGCTTCCGGCCCTCTCCCGCCGCCCGTCCCCTGCGGCCTTTCCGGACACGCTTTCCGGGAGGCGCTCGGGCGCCCCTGCCTGGGGAGCCGCGGCGGGGGCCGGCCTCTCCTTGCCGGGATTTTTCCGGGCAGGGTCCCGGAGGCCTTTTTCCGGCGGCTTGGGCTTCAGTTGCCCTCAGGGCCTTCCAGGGCCTCTCAGCGCCTTCCCGGGGCGCGTCCAGGCCAGATCAGGACCTGCGGGCCTCTTAGGTCACTTTCGGGCCTCCCTGGGCATCTCAGGGCCTCACGGGCCTTGTCAGGCCTCCCGAGGCGTTTTCCGGCCTCTCGGCCTTCCCCGGCCTCTTTCGGGGGCTTTAAGGGGCTTTCGGGAATTTGCCCTGAGTTTCCTTCATGTTTCCCGCGGCCCGCCGATACCGGACGGGCCCCGGCCCCCGCAGGGGCCGGCGGGCCCCGGCCGCCGCGCCTTTCCCTTCAGCCCGTCCGGCCGCCAGGAGGCCGGCTCCCGCGCCGCGTGAAGATCCGCGCCGCCCCCTCCCAAGGCCCCCCTGCCGCAGGAAGAAAGCTTCAGCCAGATGCGCCAGAGACTCCCAGACATCATGAGGAACCGGAACCGCATCATGCTTTTCCTGTTCGCGGCCCTGTTCCTGGCCGTGGCGGCGCGCGCGTTCCAGCTCCAGGTGATCGAGCGGGAGCGCCTGATGGGCAAGAGCCGGGAGAACACCCAGAGGACCCTTACCCTCAATTCCCTCAGGGGCGACATCTACGACTGCCGGCTGGAGAAGCTGGCCACCTCGGTGCCCTCCGGGACCCTCTCGGTGCACGGGGCGATCATGAAGGAGCCGGGGGAGATCTTCCGGCTGCTGTCGGAATTCCTGGACATGGACTACGAGTCCCTGGCCCTCAGGCTCGAGGGGGCCTCCCGTTACGCCGTGGTGAAGCGCAACCTCACGGAAGAGGAGACGGAGCGGGCCGAGGCCCTGCGCATCCCCGGGGTCACGGTGGAGAAGGGCTACCGCAGGATCTACCCCAACGGGTCCCTGGCGGCTCACCTGCTGGGTTTCGTGGGAGTGGACGGCAACGGCCTGGAGGGCCTGGAGCTCTCCCTCAACTCGAGCCTCATGGCTCCTCCCCGCAAGATCCGCGTGACCTCCGACAAGCGGGGCCGGGTCATCCTCAACAGCGCCGAGGAGGCCCAGGAGGCGCCCCGGGGCGGCTCGGTGGTGCTTACCCTTGACCGCAGGATCCAGCAGATCGCCGAGCGCGAGATAGCGGCCGCGGTGGAGCGCAACAACGCCAGGAGCGGCATGGCCATCGCGGTGCGCCCTTCCACGGGGGAGATCGTGGCCTCCGCCGTGTACCCTTCCTTCGACCCCAACAATTACGGGTCTGCCGACACCGAGGCCAGAAGGAACATGATCCTGACGGATCCCTTCGAGCCGGGGTCCACCTTCAAGGTGTTCACCGTGGCGGCGGGCCTGGAGGAGGGCCTGATCAGCCCCGACTCGACGTTTTACTGCGAGAACGGCCTGTACAAGGTCGACGGGGACACCGCCATCCGCGACACCGGGACCTACGGCGACCTCAGCGTATCCCAGATCGTGCAGAAGTCCTCCAACATCGGGGCGGCCAAGATCGGCGAGCGCCTGGGCCCCCGCAAGCTTTACAACTACCTCACCCGTTTCTCCTTCGGGGAGAAGACGGCGCTGGCTTACCCCTCCGGGGAGTCCGCGGGCATGCTCCGGCCGGTGCGCCAGTGGCACGTGGTCGACGCCAGCAACATCAGCTTCGGCCAGGGGCTTTCCGTGACGGCCCTGCAGCTGGTGATGGCCGTGGCGGCCCTGGGCAACGACGGGGCGCTCATGCGGCCCATGCTGGTCAGCCGCGTGATGGACAGCGAGGGGGGGGTCATCGAGAGCCGCGAGCCGGAGATCATCCGCCAGGTGGTCTCGCCGCTCACGGCCAGGCAGATCCTGGCCATGATGCGCATGGTGGCGCTCAAGGGAGGCACCGGGACCCGGGGCGACATCCCGGAGTACCCGGTGGCCTCCAAGACCGGGACCTCGCAGAAGTGGTCCTCGGCCTCCGGGCAGTACAGCCACGACCGCTTCATCGCCTCCTACGTGGGCCTCGCCCCTTACGAGAAGCCCGAGCTGTGCCTCCTGGTGGTCCTGGACGAGCCCTGGCCCTCCTACTACGGGGGCGTGGCGGCCGCCCCGGTGTTCAAGGCCATCATGCGGGAGGCCCTCCCGCTCCTGGACGTGCCGCCCTCCGACGGGGAGGCCCCGCCCCGCTGGCCCAAGCCGGAGCGCGCCAGCCGCGGGGCCCCCGGGGTGATGTCCGACTACTCCGGCGCGAACTTCGTGCGCATGCCTATCCCCAAGAACGACAAGGGGGCCCAGGGGCCCATACCCGCCTTCGCGGAGGCGCTAGAGCTCCCGGAGGCGAAGGTGTCCCCCGCCTCCCTGCCCGTCCCCCGGCGGGCGGCCACTCCCGGGATCATGCCGGATGTCAGGGGCCTGTCCATGCGCGAGGTCCTGGACCTTCTCTCCGCCTCGGAGCTTTCCCTGGAGTACCAGGGCTCAGGGCTGGCCGTGGCCCAGGAGCCGGCGCCCGGGGCCAGGACCGGCCCGGGCCAGCTGGCCCGGGTCACCTTCGCGGGGCGCTGACAGTGAGGCTTTCCGAACTCGCCATAAGGCTCGGCCTGGAAGACGGCCGGGCGGAGCGCGCGCCGGACCGGGGCTGCCCCCGATCCGGCGGCGCCGCCTCCGGCGCAGGCTCCTCCGGCTCCGCGGCCCGCGTCCCTGAGGCTTCCGCCGCGGCGGCGGCCGCCGCAGGGGGCGGCCCCGCCCCGCCCCGCGGCAGGTTCGAGCCTGGGGCCGCGGATCCCGCAGGCGCGGAGATCACCCTCGTCACCGAGGATTCCCGCGAGGCCCGGCCTGGCGCCCTGTTTTGCGCCTTCAAGGGGGCGCGCTCCGACGGGCGCGACTTCATCCCCCAGGCGGCGGAACGGGGCGCGGCCGCCGTGCTGTGCGCCCCGCCGGATCCCGGAGGGAGGATCGCCCGGCTCCTGGTCCGCGAGGACCCGCTTTCGCGCCCTTCGGACGCGCCCGTGCGCGCCGCGGCCTCCGAGGCCGCGCGCCTCGTGTGCGGCGAGCCGGACCTGGGGCTGCTCAAGATCGGGATCACCGGCACGAACGGCAAGAGCACGGTCAGCTGCCTCGCGGGCGATCTCCTGCGGGCGGCGGGCCGCAGGCCCGGCCTCATCGGCACCGTGAGCTACCGCTTTCCGGACGGGAGCGAACGGGAGGCCCCCAACACCACCCCCGAGGGGCCGGTCCTCTGGCGGACCGTCAGGGACATGGCGGACTCGGGGGCAGACGGCCTCGTCATGGAGGTCTCCTCCCACGCCCTCGCCATGGGAAGGCTCGGGAGCCTCGCCTTCGACGTCGCGCTCTTCACCAACCTGTCCAGGGATCACCTGGACTTCCACCTGGACATGGAGGACTACTTCCTGGCCAAGGCGCGGCTTTTCCTGGGACGCGGAGGCACCCTCGCGGGCGGCCCCGCCGCAGGCGCGGCGGGCTTCTGCGTCGTGAACGCCGATGATCCCTGGGGGGAGCGCCTGCTCGCGGCGCCGGGCCTCCCCTCCCTGTCCTTCGGCTTTGCCAGGGGCGCGGTCCGGGGCGAGCTGCTGGAGTCCGGGCGGTCGGGCCTTGTCCTCAAGGCGGCCTGCCCGGAGGGGGGGGAGCTGACGATCCGCTCCCGCCTCCTGGGCCGCTTCAACGCCGAGAACCTCCTGGCCGCGGCCGCCCTGGGGCTCGCCCTCAGGCTCCCTCCCGCGGCCGTGTCAAGCGCCCTGTCGGAGTCGGAGGGGGCCCCGGGGAGGCTGTCCAGGACAGGCACGGACCCGGACTTCCTGGCCCTGATCGATTACGCCCACGCCCCGGGCGCCCTGGAGGCGGCCCTCGAGGCCGCTCGGGGCCTCGCCCCCAGGCGGCTCATAGTGATCTTCGGGTGCGGCGGCGACCGCGACCGGGGCAAGCGCCCGCTCATGGGGAAGGCCGCGGCCAAGGCCGACGTGGCTATCCTCACTTCCGACAACCCCCGCGCCGAGGACCCCCTGGCCATCATCGCCGAGACCGAGCCAGGCCTCGCGGAGGGGGGGATGCGCCAAGCCGCCCCCGCGGAGGCGCCCGGCCCGCAGGGGGCGCCTGAAGCCCAAGTCCCCGCTGCCCGGGAAGGCGCCTCCGGCGTCTACCATGTGGAGCCGGACCGGGCCAAGGCCATAGCCTTGGGCGCGCGCCTCATGGGGAAGGGGGACATCCTCCTGGTGGCGGGCAAGGGCCACGAGGACTATCAGATTGTGGGCCGCGTCAAAAGGCATTTCGACGACGCCGAAGAGACCCTGAAGGCTCTCCGGGCAGAGGGGAAAAGCGCGTGACGGCCGCGCGCGGCATAAGGGGCCCCGTCAGGGCCCTGGAGGGCCCGTCCGGGCTGCCGGGCTTGCCCTGCCCGCAAGGGCTGCCGGGCGTCTCCGGCCCGCCAGGACTGCCGGGCCTGCCGGCATCGGCTGGCGCGGCAGGCGTTCCGGACCCGGCTGCCGGAGCCGGGGGATTCCCGCGGCTGGCGGCCTCAGGCCCCGCAGGCGGCCGCGGCGGGTCTTTCGGCGGCTCAGGCTCCGGTTTCCCCTCCCCCGGCCTCGCCTCCCTCGGGCTCACCCTTCCCCAGGCTATGGCGGAAGCCGGGATCCCCGTGCCGCCGGCCCTGGCGGAGGCGGCTTCGCGGGGGGAGGCCCCGCCGTTTTCCGGAGTCTCCACCGACACGCGGACCCTGGCGCCGGGAGATCTTTTCGTGGCCCTCTCCGGGCCGCGCTTCGACGGGGAAAGCTTCCTGGAGGCGGCCTTCGCCAAAGGCGCGGCCGCGGCCGTGGCGGCCCAGGGACCGGGGCGCGGCCTCTCCGAGGCCGCCCGGGCGAGGACCGCGCGCGTGCCAGACTCCCTGCGCTCCCTGGGGGATCTCGCCCGCCGCGCGCGGGTGGCTTCCGGGGCCCTCGTCGCGGCGGTGACGGGCTCAGTGGGCAAGACCACCGTCAAGGACCTGCTCGGGCTGATCCTGGAGGAGGGCATCGGCAAAACCCTGGTAACCCAAGGGAACTTCAACAACCGCGTCGGAGTGCCGTGGACGCTCTTCCGCCTGGAGGCGGGGACCCGCGCGGCGGCGGTGGAGCTGGGGGCAAGCGAGTTCGGGGAGATCGCGGAGCTGGCCCGGATCTGCCTTCCGGACATCGCGCTCGTCACCAGGATCGACCGGGCGCACCTGGAGTCCTTCGGGGATCTCGCGGGGGTGGCGCGGGCCAAGGGGGAGCTTTTCCGGAACCTCAAGGAGGGCGCGGCCGCGGCCGTCAACCTGGGCGATCCCCTCATCCGGGCCATGGGCGAAGAGCTCAGGCGGGACAAGGCCTTCCGGGGGAAAATCCTCTCCTTCGGGCCGGAGGGGTCGGGCGCGGACCTGATCCTGGCCGGCTCCTCGCCGCTTCCGGGCGGGGGCGCGCGCCTCTCGCTGCGCGGCTCAGTTTTCGGCAAGGGCCGCGACCTCGACTCCCCGCTCCCCGGCGCCCACAACGTCTGGAACGCCCTGTGCGCCCTGGCCGCCGGGGCCTGCGCCGGGGTCGGGCCCGAGGCGGCGGCCAGGGCGCTCGCCCGCGCGGCCCTGCCCGCGGGGAGGGGGGCGGAGCTCACGGCGGGGGGGCTCAGGATACTCGACTCGAGCTACAACTCCTCTCCGGGCGCGGTCTCGGCCGAGCTCAGGCGGCTCTCCTCGCTCCCCGGCCCCCGGGGCGCCCTTTTGGGGGACATGCTGGAGCTGGGCCCGGAGGGCCCTGCCCTCCACCGCGCGGCGGGCCGCGAGGCCGCCGGGCTGGGTCTGGATTACCTGGCCCTGACGGGCGAGCTCTCCCTGAGCGCCCTGGAAGGCGCCCTGGACGCCGGCCTTCCCCGCTCCAGGGCCAGGCATTTCGCCAGCCCCCTGGAGGCGGCGGAGTGGGCTCGCGCCGTGTCCGGCGGGAAGGGGACCCTCCTCGTGAAGGGCTCCCACGCCACCGGGGTGTGGAAGGCCGTGGGGCTCCTGGCCCCGGAGGCGGCCTTCAAGGGTTAGGCGCGGCCGGCCTTTGCGGCGCGGGTCTTCCGGTTTCTTTCAGGCTCTTTCCGGTTCAGGCTTTTTGTCCGGCCTTCCGTTCTCTTTTCGTTCTTTCATGTTCAGGCCGTTTGTCCGGCCTTCCGTTCTCTTTTCGGTTCTTTCATGTTCAGGCCTTTTGTCCGGCCTTCCGTTCTCTTTCAGGTTCAGGCCCGTCGTTCAGCCTTCCGTTCTCTTTCAGGTTCAGGCCCGTCGTTCAGCCTTCCGTTCTCTTTCAAGGCCAGGAATTTTGTCCGGCCTTTCCATGCTCTTGCAGGCTCCGTCGGGTTTTCGCGTTCCGGGCCCTCGGCCGTTCCCGCCCAGGCCGACTTGTCCCTCCGGCATCGCCGGTTGCCCTAAGGCCGCGGCCCTTCCGGCCGCCGCCCGACGCGGGCGTTCCAGGCTCTTACGTTTCAGGTTTTCGGCTTCCGTTCAGGCTCGATCAGGGTCGTCCCCGGACACCCATCCCGGAATCCGCGGCAGGGGCGCCCAAGGGGGCTCCCGCCTTCGGAGGCCTGCCGGAGCGGCGCAAGGACTGACTTAGATGCTTTACCGACTTTTTCTGGAACTGGCCTCGGAAGTCAGCGCCTTCAACGTGTTCCGGTACATCACGTTCAGGATAATCCTCGCCGCCCTGACCTCCATGGCGATCTGGTTCGTCGCGGGGCCGGCGTTCATCAGGCGGATCAAGGCCTACCACATACGCCAGTATATCCGCTCCGAAGGGCCAGAGAGCCATCAGAGCAAGGCCGGCACCCCGACCATGGGAGGCCTCCTGCTCCTGGGCGCGGCGCTCCTGTCGTGCCTGGCCTGGGCGGATCCCCGCTCCGGGCTGGCCCTCGCCATGTGGGGGGTGATCCTCCTGTTCGCGGCGGTGGGTTTCCAGGACGACTTCCTGAAGATCCGCCGGCGCCGCAACGAGGGGCTCTCCTCCCGGCAGAAGCTGGCCCTGCAGTGCTTCCTGGGGCTCCTGGCCGGGCTGATCCTGTACAACGTCGACGGCTTCTCGCCGATCCTGACCGTGCCCGGGCTCAAGAGGCTCATAGTCGACCTGGGGCCCTTCTACGTGTTCTTCGCCTCCCTGGTCCTCGTGGCCAGCTCGAACGCGGTCAACCTCACGGACGGCCTCGACGGGCTCGCGGCCGGGCCCTTCATCATGGCGGGCGCGACCTACATGGTATTCGCCTACTGCGCCGGCAACTCGGTGATCGCGGCGCACCTGCAGATCACCAGGGTTCCGGGCTCCGCCGAGGTGGCGGTGGTCCTGGCCTCCCTCATAGGAAGCGGCCTGGGGTTCCTCTGGTACAACACTTATCCTGCCGAGATCTTCCTGGGGGACGTGGGATCGCTTTCCCTGGGCGCGGCGCTGGGCTTCGCGGCGCTCATCGTCAAGCAGGAGCTTCTTCTGATCCTGGTGGGGGGCATCTTCGTGATGGAGGCCCTCTCGGTCATCTGCCAGGTTTCTTTCTTCAAGGCCACCAAGGGGCGCAGGCTCTTCCGCATGTCGCCCCTTCACCACCATTTTGAGCTCAAGGGGTGGCCGGAGCCCAAAGTCATAGTCCGTTTCTGGATAATCGCCATCATCCTGGGGCTTGCGGGCCTCAGCACCCTCAAGCTCCGCTGAGGCCCAAGACAACAGGGCGCGGAAAGGAGATCACAATGCAAGGGACGAACGTGTCACGGGCCCTGGTCCTGGGGGCCGGGAAATCCGGCGCGGCGGCGGTCAGGCTGCTCAGGCGCCTGGGAGTCGAGCCTTCCGTCTACGACGACAACACCCCCTGGGAGAAGAAGGGCAAGGAAGCGGCCGGCCTGGGGCTGGAGGGAGCCCGGCTTTTCGGCCCGGGCCAGCTTCCCTCGATCGAGGCTTTCGGCCAGGTGATAGTC
>JAITRL010000087.1 GCA_031288415.1 Deltaproteobacteria bacterium
CCGCGCCTTCCGCGCCCCGGCCTGCCTCTTCTTCCTGGCCGCGGCCTCCCCCTGAAACCCCGCGCCGCATGAGGCAAGGCTTCCCGGAACCGATGTTCGATCCGCCCGCAGACGTACGCCCTGTTCGCCTGACAGGCGCCCAGGGCGCCGAAAGGGTCAGCGAGATGACCTCACCCGAAATGAAGCACGGCCCGCCCCGGCCCGCCCCGGCCATCGGCGCCGTCTGCCGGGTCAGGAACGAGCAGCCGGTGCTTCCGGACCCCGAGTTCCTCGCGTTGCTCTCCTCGGCGGCCAGGGTCCTCGTCATCGGGCACTTCAACCCCGACGGGGACGCCCTGGGCGCGTCGGCGGCCCTGGGGGAGGCCTTGCGTGACATGGGCAGGGCGGTCACGGTGGGCGTCTCCGGGATAGTCGCCCCCAACCTGGAGTTCCTGCTTCAGGCCTGCCCGTGCCTGCGCAGGGAGTTCCGCCGGCCCTCCGAAGCGCGGGGCACGGACTGGGACCTCGCGGTCATCGTGGACTGCCACGGCCCGGACAGGGTCTGGCCGGATCACGGCCGCGAGGACTTCGCCGGGCTTCCCCCGTACCTGGTCATAGACCACCACATGCACTCCGACGACGTGCGGGGCCACCTCGCCATATTCCATGACCCGGAGGCCTCGAGCACCGGGGAGATGGTCGCCCGCGTGCTCAAGGGGCTCAACTCCGCCTTCACCCCGCCGGTCCTGGAGGCCCTTCTGGCCGCCATCGCCTCGGACACCGGCTTCTTCACCCAGGCCAACACTTCCGCCTGCTCCCTCAGGGAGGCGGCGGACCTCGTGTCCCGGGGCGGCGACCTCGAGGGAGTGAACCTTAAGCTCAACCAGAGCTTCAGCCCGGCTAGGATGCGGCTTCTTCACCTTTCCCTGGGCACCATGGAGTTCTTCCGCGGGGGCAAGGTGGCCGCCATGCACCTCACCGGCGAGATGCTGGAGCTCTCCGGGGCCAGCCGCGAGGACTCCGACGGCTTCGTGGACTTCCCCCGGTCAGTCAAGGGAGTGGAGCTTGCCGTCTTTTTCAAGGAAGACGGCCGGGGCCGCGTCAAAGTGAGCCTCCGGAGCCGCTACCCCGTCTCCGCCAGGGCCATCGCGGTCGGCTGCGGCGGGGGCGGGCACGAGCTGGCCGCCGCCTACACCGACCCCGTCTCCACCTGCCGCGAGGCCACGGACAGGTTCCTCTCCCGGCTGGCCGGGCTTCTGCCTGAGGAAGAAGAGTAGGGGGCCGGGAGAGGGCATGCCGGAAGCGACTTGCGAGAGGGAGCGCGGGAGGGTCACGGGACCTCCCGCGCGGGAAGCCTCGGCCAGGGCCCCGAAGCGGGCGCCCGGCAGGGCGGGCGAAGCGCCGCCCGCCGCGGGCGAAGGCCGCGGGGAAGGCTCGCCCTGCGGGCTCGTGCTTATGGACAAGCCCGCCGGGGTCACCACCTTCTCCCTCGTGGCCGAGGCCAGGCGCCTTTTGGGGATCCGCAAGGCCGGCCACGTGGGGACCCTCGATCCGCTGGCCACGGGCCTGGCGGGGGTGCTCGCGGGCCCGGCGGTCAAGCTCGCGCCGCTTCTCGTGGGCTGCGGCAAGGTCTACTCCGGGGAGATGCGCCTGGGGCTTTCCACCGACACGGATGATGTCACGGGAAAGACTCTCGCGTCTCATCAGGGGCCCTTCCCGCCCCTGGCGGAGGTGAAGGCCGCCCTGGATTCCTTTCTGGGGGAGCGGCCCCAGCGGCCGCCCCTCTACTCAGCTGTCAAGGTGAAGGGAGCCCCCAGCTACCGGGCGGCCAGGCGCGGCGAGGCCGCCCCTCCGCTTCCCGAGCGCCCGGCCTTCATGGGGAGCTGCGCGATCCTCGGCTGGGAGCCCCCTGTCCTGGGCTTCAGGATCTCGGTGGGGAGCGGCTTCTACGTGCGTTCCCTCGCCAGGGACCTGGGGGCCGCGCTGGGGCTTTCCGGAGGCGCCCTCCAGTCCCTCCGCCGTGAGCGGCTGGGGCCCTTCGATCTCGGCCGCGCCGCCCGCGCCCCCTTCACCAGGGAGGGCCTGCTCGCCGCCCTGACGGGTCCCCGCGAAGCCCTCCCTGAGCTGCCGGAGTTCCAGGCGGAGCCGGAGGAGGCCGCGGCGCTCCGGCGCGGCGCCAGGCTGACAGGGCCGGCCGTCGGCCCCTTCCGGCTCCGGAGGCTCTCCGGAATGCCCCCGTGGCCGGCCCCGAAAGCCAAGAGCCCTTACCCGGCGGGCACGGTCCTTGTCACCTGCGCGGGAGCCATCGTTGCCCTGGCGGAGTATTCAGGCCCGGAGGAGCCTCAGGGGCCGGAAGGCCCGCCCCCGGAGGCCGCAGGCCTTACGGGCGCGGCCGGGCCTGCCGGCGGGGGGTCAGCCGAAGCCTCCCGCGGCCCCTCGCCCTCGACTTTTTCCGGCGCCGGCCCCGGCCGGCCCGGGCTTCAGCCGCCCCGGGGGCCTTTCTTGCGGCCCCTGCGGGTTTTCCAGGGCCCCTGACCGGGGGCCCGCCAGAAGCCGGCGCGGGGAGGCCCGCGCCGTCCCATGCAGGGAGACTTACATGTCCATCACCAAAGAGAAGACCGTCGAGATAATCGCGGGAAACAGGCTTCACGAGACCGACACGGGGGGCACCGAGGTGCAGGTGGCGCTCCTCACGGAGCGCATCGCCAACCTGACGGAGCACTTCAAGACCCACCACAAGGATCACTGCTCGCGCCGCGGGCTCCTCAAGCTGGTCGGCCAGCGCAGGAGGCTCCTGAATTACCTGCGGAAGCGGGACGTCGCCCGCTACCGCGAGCTGATCGGCAAGCTGGGCCTCCGCAGGTAGGCCGGCGCGGGCGCGGGAGGGCGCGGTCCCCCGCGCCCGCAGGGAAGCGCCGGCGGGCTCAGGCGCGCCTGAGGCCGCAAGGCCGCGGGCGCGGCCGGCACGGCAGGCCTGAAGGCCACCCAGAGGATCCGGGGAGGCCGACGGCGCCCGGGCGCCCCCGGGCAGGCCGGGGGAGCGAGGATGGATTCCGGTGTCAAAGAAGAGCGAGCATGACCATGGGAAGGACCGCGCAGCAAGCGGGCCACGGTCGGAGGCGCAGGCAGCCCCGGGGCGGAAAAGCCCGGCCCGCGGGAAGGAAGGCAAGGCGCCTTCGGGCGGGAAGACGAATGCCCGGAGGCTGAAAGACCAAGGCCCCGAGGAAAGACTGCTGGGGCAAGGAGTGCAAATGAAAGTAGAAACGAAATTCGGAGACTCGCGCCTGTCCATCGAGACCGGCAAGCTGGCCAGGCAGGCCGCCGGCTCGGTGGTGGTCGCCATGGGGGAGACCATGGTGCTCGCGGCCGCCCAGGCGTCGGGCGAGGTGCGGGAGGGGCTGGACTTCCTGCCCCTGACGGTGGAGTACCAGGAGAGGCTGTACGCGGTGGGCCGCATACCGGGCAACTACTTCCGGCGCGAGCTCGGCCGCGGCTCCGAGAAGGAGACGCTCACGGCGAGGATCATCGACAGGCCGATCAGGCCGCTCATCACCCGGGAATGGACCTACGAGACCCAGGTCATCTGCCAGGCCTGGAGCGTGGACGACAAGTACGATCCCGACATGCTGGCGCTTCTGGGGGCCTCCACGGCCCTCATGCTCTCCGATATACCCTTTGACGGGCCCATCGCCGGCACCAGGGTCTGCCGCGTGGACGGCAAGCTCGTCACCGCGCCGACCCAGGCGCAGGTGGCGGCCTCCGACCTCTACCTGATAGTCGCCTCTTCCAGGGACGCGGTGGTGATGGTGGAGGGCGGGGCCCGGGAGGCCTCCGAAGAGGACGTGCTGGAGGCCATCTTCATGGCCAAGGAGGCGGTGCAGCCTCTCCTCAAGCTCCAGCTGGAGCTCCAGAAGGCGGCCGGCAAGGAGAAGCGGAAGCCTGTCCAGGTGGTCCGCGACGCGGCGCTCATCGGCAGGATCAAGGAGTCCAAGCGCCCCGAGATGCTCGGCGCCCTGACCATACCCGAGAAGCAGGAGCGCCAGAAGGGGCTGGGCGCCCTCAAGGAGAAGATCAAGGAGGAGTTCAAGGCCGAGGCGGCCGAGGGCTCCAACGACCCGGCCGAGGCCTTCAAGCAGCTCGAGGGCGACGTCCTGCGCGGGCTTATCCTCACCGAGGGCAAGCGGATAGACGGCCGCGCCCTGGACCAGGTGCGGCCCATCGACTGCGAGGTGGGTTTCCTGCCCCGCGCGCACGGATCGGCGGTCTTCACCCGCGGCGAGACCCAGAGCCTGGGGACCGCCACCTTGGGCTCCAGCTACGACGAGCAGCGCCTGGAGTCGCTGATCGGCGACACCTCCAAGGCCTTCATGCTCAACTACAATTTCCCTCCCTACTCCACCGGCGAGGTCAAGCGCCTGAGCTCCCCCGGCCGCCGCGAGATAGGCCACGGCGCCCTGGCCGAGCGGGCCCTGCGGGCCGTGCTTCCCGCCCAGGAGTCCTTCCCCTACACCATCCGCGTGGTGTCGGAGATACTGGAGTCCAACGGGTCGTCCTCCATGGCGACCGTGTGCTCGGCCACCCTGGCGCTCATGGACGCGGGCGTGCCCATCAAGGCCCCCGTCGCGGGGGTAGCCATGGGCCTGATCATGGACGGGGACAACGCCACCATCCTCACCGACATCCTGGGCGACGAGGACCACCTGGGGGACATGGACTTCAAGGTGGCCGGGACAGCGGAAGGCATCACCGCGGTCCAGATGGACATCAAGATCAGCGGGCTGACCCGGCCCGTGATGGAGAAGGCCCTGGCCCAGGCCCGGTCCGGAAGGCTCCATATCCTCGAGCAGATGGCCGTGTGCCTCCCCGCCCCGCGGCCGGAGGTGTCCAGGTACGCCCCCAAGATGACGGTCATCGAGATCCCCTCGGAGAAGATCAAGGACGTCATCGGCCCTGGCGGGAAGATCATCAAGGCTATCCAGAGCGAGACCGACACCCGCCTGGATGTGGAAGACAGCGGCCGCGTGACCATCTTCGCGCCTTCCCAGGAAAAGGCCGAGGCGGCCATTGAGGCTATCCGCCGCCGCACGGACCCGCGGACGAGCCTTCCCGAGATCGGCAGGATCTACGAGGGCAAGGTGGTCAAGATCGTGGACTTCGGGGCTTTCGTGGAGCTGCAGCCCGGCGTGGACGGGCTGGTCCACATCTCCCAGCTGGCCCGCGAGCGCTTAAGGACGGTCCGCGACGCGGTGTCGGAGGGCGACGTCATCAGGGTGAAGGTCCTGGAGATCGACAAGTTCAACAAGATCCGCCTCTCCCGCCGCGCGGTGCTCGAGGAGGAGGGCGGAAAGTAGGGAAAGCCCGGCCCGGAAGCCTTGCGGCAGCCTTTGCGGAAGCTTTGCCGGAAGGCCGCTCCCCCGCGCGGGGGCAGGGCGGCCTTCCGGGGCTTCCCCCGCGGGGCGCCTGGCGTTACAGGCGTTCCGATCTTTCCCGCCTTTCCGGCCGTCCGCGCTTTCGGTCATCCGGCGTTTTCCGGGCCTCGCCAGGCCCGGCGGGCCCCCGAAGCCTCAGGGGCCCGCCGGGGCGGAAGCTTCGAAACCGGCGGCCACCTCTATGGCCTTTCCCCCTGGATTCTGCTAGATTTTTCCCTGACGTCGCGGACCGGGGGCGGAGCGGCCGGCTTTTACCCGGCGCGCCGCCGGTTCAAGCGCCTTCGTCGGCTCAGCGGGCAGGCCCCGC
Organism: Deltaproteobacteria bacterium; assembly: GCA_031288415.1. GTDB lineage: Bacteria > Desulfobacterota > Desulfarculia > Adiutricales > Adiutricaceae > JAIRZX01. The sequence continues at coordinate 5,716 of JAITRL010000087.1, forward strand.
ATCTGGCCAGGCGCCGATGTAGCTCAATGGCAGAGCAGCTGATTTGTAATCAGCAGGTTATGGGTTCAAGTCCCTTCATCGGCTCCACCAGCCTTTTATAATGCTCCCCGAGACCCGTTAAAGCCCCCTTTCAGCTGTGAAATCAGCGGTTTAGGGGGTTTTTGTTTCCTCATGTTCCCCTAGAGACCCATTGACAGCGTTTACTTCCGGCAATAGAATGGACAATAGGTTTTTTCGAACGGGAAATTCTATTGCCGGAGAATGACTCCGCAAAACCGCTTGGGACCTAGGGTCCAGGCGGTTTTCCTTTTTCGGGGTCCTCCGGGCGCTTCCCGACGGCTTCCGAAAAACAGGGAGGCATATTCGGCGGCAGGTTTTCCTGATGAAGAAAATCTACCGCTGGAGGCCGCTTATGCTTGCCGATGCCCAGGTACGGGCCGCCAGGCCCGCCGGCCGCCTTTACAAGACGCGCGACGCCTCCGGCGGCGGGCTGTTCCCGGAAGCGGCCGTTTCCTGGAGCCGCCTGCGGAAGGTCCGGCAATCCCTGAACGGCAAGCTGACCCTCAAGCCTCCCGGCCGCCGCGCAGGCCGTAAGCGGACATCAAGGCAGCCGGAGAGAAGGCGGCCGGGCTTCACCGGAACGCGGCCGACTCAGAAGAGCCCTGGGAAAGGCCGGCCTGCGGGATGGAGGGATTCGGCGGAGGCGCGGGGCGCCAGGTTTCCGCTTTCCCGCTCGCAAGGACCGCCCAGGGAAAGCGCGAACTCCTCGGAGTCAGGATCTTGCCCGGCGCCGGCGGCCCGCGAGCGGAGAAGACCGCCGCGGCCGAGGCGCCGGACCGGGCGGAGCTGAGGCCATCCAGGCTAAAGGCTTCAGGGATACCCCGCGAAGTGCCTGCGGGGACTCGCCGGCGCTTCCGCAGGCCGCCGCGAAGCGCCTGCGGGAACGAACGCCGCCGCGCTCCGGCAGGCCGGCGGCCCGCCTGGAATGACCCCGCGACGTTTCCGGAAGCGCAAGGATGCCTGGCGCGGCCCTTGGCGAAGCGTGGCGGGAAGCTTCCCTTGGCCGCAGGGAGGACCTGCGGCAGAGCCCGGGCCGGGCGGCAGGATACGGGCGGGAAAGCGCGCTTTTCCGCGGGCGTTTTCCGGAAGCTGAGGGTTTACGGTCTTCCCGGCAGGGGGTTTTTGCCTGCAGCCTTGTCCGCGGCTTCCTCGCCGCCCGGCCGCCCGCGCTTCCGCCGTCCCGGCCCGAGCCCCGCGAGCCGCGGACCGTTGCCCATCCTCGCCGCGGCAGGCCTTGCCGCAGGCTTGCCGTCCCTCGCCCGGTTCCGCCGGCCGCTCCGCCTGCGCCTTGGGCCTTTCCGCAGGCGGTCCCGTCGTCAGGGTTCCCCCCGGGCCCGGCCCAAGAGGCCTGCGGCATGTCCGGGCCCGCCAGCCCCCCTGCGGAGGCAGCCCCCGTCCGCGGCGGCCGAGGGGGCGGCGGTTGGAAGACCCCTCCCCCTGTTGCGGCCCTCCCGGAGCCTTCCCGCTTTCCCTTGTCATTTGCCCGGATATGAAGCATAATGAAACAGGACCCCTTTGCGGGTCAGGTCGGACAGCCGCCCCCCCTTCGGCAGGGGAAGGCGGCCCTCCCTGGCAGCCGCGCCCGGCTTTCCCGGCGGGAGGGGCTTCCTGTTTCGGGAGTACCGGGCCCGTCGGCCGCTGACAAGGGGTTCACGGTTCCGCCTCGCGCGGAAAAGGATTTTGAAAAACACCTCTTTTTTTCGAAAAAACTTGTTTTTCCTTTTTTAGCGCGGCAGGGGGGCGGCATGTCACGCAACCCGCGCAGCCGCCCTCTGACGGCCCTGGGACGGCTCCTGGACCCTTACGCGCCCCCGCCCGTTGTCGTTCAGGTCTTTCCTGCCCTTCTCGGCGGCCGGCCCGCCTCTTCCCCTTTAGACGCAGCGGCGCCTTGGCGGCGCCGGCCCCTGAGGCCTCCAACCGCAGGGCCTGAGGCGGGGCTTTCATTCCGCCGTCTGACCTTACTTTTCCTGGGGCCTTCCCCCTCTCAGGCTGGTGCCGGAACGCATGCGGAACCTTTACCGAAAAACGGCCGCCTTAAGGGACCTTTGCCACGAGACCAGCCGGAACCTCCGGATCACCGCCCCTCAGACGGACCTGAACGCCTTCAGGCGGCTGGAGGCCAAGAACCTGGCCGACATCAGGGAGGCCGCCCGCCTTTTCCGCGAGATCATGGAGGACAACCTCAGGCTGGGCTCTCCCCTTGGCTGCGGCATGCTCGCCCGCATGGCCTTCAACCTGGCCGACCGCATGACCCGCCACGGGCTCCAGGAGGAGTCCGACTGGGCGCTTAAGATCATCGAGAGGCTGCTTGCCGAGACCCCCCCCGGCTCCGGGGACCGCGAGACCGTCCTCATGGCCCACGGACTGAGCGTGATGGCCCAGGTTTTCGTGCGGCTCCTGCATATCGACATCCCCGCCGCCATGGAGCGGATAAAGCTCTTCGACAGGGCGCCCTACTCGGACATGACCCTCAGGCAGAAGGCCGGGGTGGGCTATTACCTTGCCTACGGGTGCCTGACCCTGGAAAAGGACGCGGCGTTCGTCGAGGCCCTGGCGGACAGCTTCCTGCCTTACAGGGAGAGGATCAGGGAAAATCCCGTGGACAGGACGGCGGAGATCTTCTCGGCCTCCGCCCGGGAGCGCGAGCTCGCCAAGGCTGACCCGGAGCCGGGGGCCCCTGCGGACCTGGACTTCCCTCTGGTCCTGGGCATAGACGGCCAGAGGCTTCTCTCCGTGCACCTCCCGCACGAGATCCCCCAGGTGGGCGTGGACGAGAACACGACGGAGATCCTGGCCTCCATCGCCATGCTCCTGACGGTCTACTGGGGGGATGCGGGGGACATCGACCGGAGCCTGAAGTGGTTCGAGGAGATTACCTCCTGGGGCGATTCCGGGAGCGTCAAGGCCATCCAGGCCGAGGCGGCCACCTTCATGGTCAGCTACATCGGGGAGAGGGACCCGGACGAGGCACTTCACTTCTTCCGGAAGATCTTCGGGAACTTCGGCGAGAAGGCCGGTCCCCTCCGCTACGGCTTCACCAAGGCCAGGGCCAGGGCCGCCGTGAACCTCATGGGGGTGATGGCCGCGCACCGCCGCGGGGACGAATGCCTGCGGATCCTGGGGCTCATGGACCAGACGCCGTTTTACCGCCGCAACCCGGAGATCTCGAGCCGCGCGACCTTCCTGGCGGTGGAGTGCCTGGCCTCCCAGGGACGGATACGGGAGGCCAAGGAGGTCTTCCTGCTCATCCCCGACTTCGGCCCCACCATGGAGGTGCGGGTCATGCACGGAAGGGCGGCCGTCACCGTCATCCATTACGCCGGCATCTACGGGAACCTGGAAGACGCCAGGGAGATCTACGACTACGTCATGTCGAATCCCGAACGGCGGGAACTGTGGTACCTGCGCGCGCGGACCGCGTGCGCCATGGTCGCGGCCTGCGAGCGGCGCGGCGACCTCGCGGGGGCGCTCGGGGTCTACCGCTCCATGCGCTCCGGCCGCAGGGACATGGCCGAGGACCTTGACCGCGCCGCGGCCGCCCTGTCGGTCATCCGCCTCATGGCCCGCATCGGCGACGGCCAGGGGGCGCAGGAGATCTTCCAGTCGCTGGGTCCCTGGGGCTCGGACTGCGAGGAGATGGACCTGCAGAGGGCCGGCATCCTCGTCAACCTGATCCCGATCCTCGGCAAGGCCGGCATGCTCAGGAAGGCCAGGGACCTGTACGCCGCCATGCCCGCCTGGGGGTCGTCCCCGGAGATGGACCTCACCCGCGCCAAGGCGGCGGTTAATCTGGTGGGCGCCCTCGAGGAGGCGGGGGAGCCCCGCAAGGCGCAGGCCGTCTACGATGCCATGGGCGTCTGGGGCAAAAGCCCCGGCCTGTGCTGCGAGAAGGCCAAGGCGGCCGTCACCCTGATCGGGCTTTACGGGCGCCTGGGCGAGCCCCGCAAGGCCCAGGCCGTCTTCGACGGGCTCCCCGAAGAGGACGTCTCCCCCGCCTACCGGGAGCTCAAGGAGAGCTGCCTCCTGAACCTTCTGACAGCCCTGGCCATGGCCAGGCGCTGGACCGAGGCCCTCCAGGCCGCCACCGGCCCTTCGGCGAGGCTCCTGTCCTCCGCCAAGCGCGAGGAGCTCCTCAAGAGGCTTGACCAGCTCATGACCAGGACCGAGGCCATGGGCGGCAAGGAGCGCAGGAAAGTGTTGCGGTTCCTGGCGGACAGGCTCAGGAACCACTGAAGGCCCTGCGGGCGGACAGGGGGGAGCCCGCGTACCCGGCGGCGCCCTGAGGCGGGAGAGGCGGTTCGCCGCCCGGAGGCCCTGAGGCGCCTGCCCTGGGGGCGGCAGGCCCGCGCCGCTGCCCCTCAGGGCTCCCCGGCGGGGCAGGGGGCTTGGCGGGGCGCGGGGAGCCTGCGGAGCCGGAGGCCTCCGGCGAACGTTTTCCTTGGCCTTTTAGGCGCGCGCCGGGCTTCGGGCCAGAGTTCTCCCGGACCGGGAGGCCTTGCCGCCTGCGGCGGCGAAGCCCCCGGTTTTCCGCCCGGATTGAGGGCGGCTTTTTTTCACGGCCCCCCGCTCCGGTCTTTTCCCCGCTCCTGGAGCCGTCTTTTTTTCGCGTAAAGGGTAACCGTTCCGCGGCCCCGGACCGGGCGGGCCGACGGCCTGGACGGCGCGGCAGCCCCTGACCGGCGCCCCGCTTTTTTTCCGTCGCGGCCGGCGTCAGCCGGCGCGCCGTTACCGCAGGGGAACCGCGCCGCGCGCACCCGCGAATCCCGCGCGCCCTGTAAAGCCGGCGTAAGCCTGTTTTTCCGCCTTCTTCGGGCCAGCCTCGCCTTTGCCGCGCCGCATTTTGCGCGCGGCGTTTTCCGGCGGGCTCGGCGCCGCGCGCCCAAAACCCGCGTGTCAGGCCTGATCCTGGGAAGCGCGTTTTCCCGCGCCTCCGGAGCCGTCTCCCCGCCCGGCGGGCGGGCCCGGCTTTGCCGCGCGGCCCGCGCCCGGCCTGAAGCTTGTCCTGAAGCGCCCGGCGCCCGCGCTGGTTCCCGCGCGCGTCGGCCGGGGCGCCTGTTTCCGGCCCGCGCGTCTTTTCCCGGCGGGCTCGGCGCCGCGCGCCCGCAAAACCGGCGTGTCAGGCCTGATCCGGGGAAGCGCGTTTTCCCGCGCCTCCGGAGCCGTCTCCCCGCCCGGCGGGCGGGCTCGGCTTTGCCGCGCGGCCCGCGCCCGGCCTGAAGATTTTCCGGAAGCGGCCGGCGCCCGAGCGGGTTCCCGGAGCGGCCGGCCGGCGCGCCTTTTCCCGGAGGCGCGGGAAGGCGGCAGGGCCGCGGACGGGGCGCCTTACGCCTTTTCGGGGCCCGGCAGGAATTTCAGGGACAGCCGTGAGCCGCGTTTCCAGGGGCCCTGAAGGCCCCGCCGCAGTTTTCCTTCCTTCCTTCTTCCCTGTCGGCCGCCCGCGGCGGCCGGCGGATTACCCGCCTGCGGCGGTCTCTTTGCGCCTCTCCGGAAGGGCCCTGCGCAAACGCGCATTTCGGGCGCCTTTCCGCAAGGCGCCTTCCCGGCCGCGCGCGCCGCCGCGCGATCCCCGAATGGGCTGTTTTAGGCCGTGTTTGGCGCGCGCTTCATCTTTCCCGGAAAGCCATGTCAGAAGGGCTTGATCGCGGAACGGAATATTGCCATAATTGCCCCGTTGCCGAAAGCTGCGTATCAGCGGGGCCAAGATCCCTGCGTTGCCGTCAACCCGCGCAGACAAGTCCGCCCGAGAAGACCTGCCGAGAACATCCGAAACAACCGAAGACAAGTTCATGAGCGTCGCGTTGCCGGCGGCGCCCGCCTTGCAGGCGCGCGGCGTTGCGCGGCCGGGGCATCTCCGGGCCGCGTGGAAGGAAAATTCGAGTGGACAAGCCTGAACGGCCCGACAAAGCACGCCGCAAGGCACGTCCGGACAGCGCCTGGCTTCTCGTCTCCGGAGCGGTCTGGCGGGATGCGGACCTGCAAGGGCGCGCCTCCTCATGGGAACGGGTCATTCTCAACGCCGCCCTGGACGCGGGCGGGGGGCGCCTTCCGCCGGACCCGCTGGATGCGCTCCCGGAACAGCTGGTCGCGGCGTACCTGACTGAAGGCGCCTCCGACAGGATCGAGGGCATCCTGCGCCGCGCGGCCGGAGGCTCGTCCGGGGAAGACGACGGCCGGAGACGGGCCTGCGCCTGGTTTCTGCTGGTGGCTTGCCTCCTGCGCCAGGGCCGGCTCGCCGAAGCGGCCGCGGCCTACCGTGACGGGGAGCGGGGCTGCCGAGCCCTGCCGGGCGGTCCCGCGTACTCGGCTGTCGCGGCCTCGGCCCTCGCGCTGCGCCTCGCCGGCGACCGTTCCGGCAGCGCCGGCTTCAGGGAGGCCTTCGAGATTCTCAAGCTCGCCGCGAAGCCGCTAGCCCGCGCTTCCTGCCGCAGGGGCCGGGCGGAGCCCGCCGCCTCAGGCGGGAGCGGCTCCCCCGCCGCCTCAGGCGGGAGCGGCCCCCCCGCCGACTCAGGCGGGAGCG
>JAITRL010000139.1 GCA_031288415.1 Deltaproteobacteria bacterium
GCCGTGCGAAAGCCTGCCGCCCGCAAGCCCGCCGCGGCCCGCAAGCCCGCCGCGCGAAAGCCGGCCGCCCGCAAGCCCGCCGCGGCCCGCAAGCCCGCCGCGCGAAAGCCCGCCGCCCGCAAGCCCGCCGCCGCCCGCAAGCCGGCCGCCCGCAAGCCGGCCGCGGCCCGCAAGCCCGCCGCGCGCAAGACTGCCGTCCGCAAGCCGGCGGCCCGCAAGCCCGCCGCGCGCAAGACTGCCGTCCGCAAGCCCGCCGCGCGCAAGCCCGCGGCCCGCAAGACTGCCGTCCGCAAGCCGGCCGCCCGCAAGCCTGCGGCCGCCCGCAAGCCCGCCGCGCGCAAGACGGCCGCCTCCGCCAAGAGGCCCGTGGGCCGTCCCCGCAAGAGCCCTGCGGCGTCATCGCGCTCCACCGTCCGTAAGAGCGTGAGGCCCGCGCTCCGCAAGACCTCCGCGGCCCGCAAGAGCGCCCCCAGGAAGGCAGCCGCCAGGGCCTGACCGGCGCGCGGGAAGAGGGGCCGCCTTAGTCTTGCGGGCCGATCCCTGCCGCAGGAGGCGGCCTTCAGGGGGGCGTCGCGGGCCTGACCGGCGCGCCCTTGTCAGCCGTGCCCCGCCCGCGCCGTTCCTGGCGCCGCCGGTCCGCTTGCCTGAACCTTATTTTCCGCGAATGCCCCGGCCTCGCCGCTTTTTCCCTGCCAAAGACGGCTGCAGGGGGGCCGGGGCGCGCGACGGAAAAGCCCGGGGGGCGATCGCTTGCGGCTCCTGTCCGGCCTCGGCCCGCGCTGCGGCTTCCCTCAACGCCCGCGGCGCCTGGGACCGTTTTCCTGCGCCTTGAGCCGCGGGAAGGCGCAAAGCGGCGGGAGAGCCTCAGCGTTGCCGCCTCCGCCGGGCAGGGCTTGCGGTTTCGCATCCTTGCCGGGCGGGGGAGCGGCGTTTTTTTTCCCGCAGGCCGCGCCGCATGATTTTCCCTTGCCCGCAGGGAACGGCCTCAGGGCCGACGGCGCCCCTCAGAGCCAGCGGTCAGGCTCGCTGACGCGCTTGAGGGACTCGAGGGACAGGTCGTACGGGCCGACGCGGGGACCGAAATCCTTGGCCATGCGGGTGACCGCCTTCGCGCCCGGCGGCACCCACGCGGCGCCGTCATGGCGTGAGCTGATGACGACCGAGTTGGCGGACTTGCGGCCGGCGAAGACGAGCGGCGCGCCGCCGAAGATCTTGACGGTGCGCCGGAGCTGAAGCCGGTAAGGCTCGAGCCTCGTCTGGTGGAGGTTCTGGACCAGGAGCCCTCCGGGCTTCAGGCGGCTCAGGCACAGTTCCAGGAAGCCGTCCGTCGCCATATGCGGGGGGATGTAGTCGCCGGTGAAGGCATCTAGCCAGATCTGGTCCGCGCCTCCCGGCGGCATGGACTCCACGTGGTCCGCGCCGTCGGCTATCCTGACCTGCACGTTGCCGCCGGGCCTGAAGAAGAAGTACGTCTCGGCTATCTCGGCCACGAGCGGGTCCACCTCGGCCACCGTGAGCCTCCGGTCCGGCAGGAACCGCTGGAAGAGCCCCGGTATGAAGCCGCCTCCGAGCCCGATCAGGGTGACGTCGGAGTTGAGGGGGGAGACCGCCAGCGACAGGAGCATCATTCCCGGGTACTCGAAGATCGCCGCGGAGGGGTCGGAGAGCGAGATGGAGGTCTCGGACTCCTGCGCCTCCTTGCCCATGTAAAGGGTGCGCACGTTCCCGCAGTCCTTTACCGTGATTCGGGTGAAGGGCGAATCGCCCTCGAAGACCGTTAGCGGGGCGGGCGGGGAAAGGCCTTGCGAAAAGGCCTGCACTATGCGGGAGAACGGTCCCGGGCGGCTCTCGTCTGTCATGGCGGTAAGTATTGCCCGGCAGGGCGTCGTGACGTTTCGTGCCTGCAGCCCGCGAGGCGGGCGGGGATTTGTTGACGTGCGACAGTTTACCCGCCGGGAAGGGCCATGTCCAGCAGGTTGCGCGGGAGCCATGCCCGGCCCGGGCTGAAAGGCCTCAGCGAACGCCTGCGGCGTTCGCGAAGGGAGATCCCGAAGAGGCCCCGGCCGCCGGCGCATGCGCGCCGGCGCGCGCGCCCGCGCGGGCCCGGCCTGCGCGGCGCGCCTTGCGGGGGAAGGCGCCGTCGCGGGGGAAGAGCCCGAAAACTCGGCGGCTCAGGGAGCGGGCCCGGAAAACGGGGACCCTCGGCAAAAAGGGCCGTAAAGCGCGAACGCCCGGGAAAGGGCCGCCGGAAGAGCGGCCCTGCGGGCACGGGCCGCGGAAAACGCGGCGGTTCAGGAAAGGGCGGCGGGCAGGCGGAACCGCGGCCCGGATGACGCCGCAGGGCCGTTCGCGCGCGCCGAAGCGCTTCCCCGAGCGCTTGCGGCGGCGCCTTCCCCGGCGCTCAGTCCAGGCCTCCCAGCCCGTCATGGCGCGACTGGGTGGGGTTTATCGGGCTTGCGAAGGCCTGCGGCACCTCCCGCCACCTGAACGCGACCGGAGGGCGGCCGGAGGCGTGCGCGGTCACCTTGAGCGGAAAGAGGAATTCCGCGATGGCGCGGTGATCCCTGGCGTCGTCGACCTTCAGGGCCTGCTCCAGGAGTTCCGTGTCCACGGCGCCCAGCGGCAGAGGCTCTTCGGAGGCGACGGACAGCGAAAAGCCTGCCGGGTCGAGGATAAAGGCCTGCAGTTCACGGACGATTTCAGGGGCGTTCAGCAGGTAAGGATCCGCCCAGGAAAGGGCCAGGATGCCGAAGGACGATGCGAATTCCCCGACCGCGCCGTCAGCGGGCCCCCCAGTCGCGCCCCCGCTGTCCGAAGCTTCCGCGGCGGCGCCCGCGCCGCCCCTGCGGCGCCGCGCGGCATCGGAGACAAGGAGCCTGGCCAGCCCCAGGTCGGAGTATTCCAAGGACAGGGCGCCCAGGGCCGTCTTGGCGAGGCCCGGCCGGCCCCAGATTTCCTGAGGGCGCGCGAGCGGGCAGCGCGCGAGTTCAGCCAGCGCCTCCGGCCCGGCGCCCAGGAGCACCATGCTCCCGGACACGGAGAAAAGTCCTTCCGCCTCAAGGCTGAAGGAAGGCACGATCAGGCTGCCCAGGCGGTCCGAGTAACGCGTCTCGAGGAAGACCCGGAACGGGCCCGGCCCGCGGCGGGAGAGTTCCGGCGGGCCGACGGCGCGCGCGCCAGTCGGCGGCGGCCGCCAGGCGGGGAAGGCCAGCCCCGCGAGTTCCGTCTTCTGGACCGGCGCCGGAGCGCCTTTCGCGACAGGTCCGGTCAAGCTGGCGGCGTCGAGGACCAGTACGGCCTCGCCTCCTGCCTCGAGCCGCAGCCCTTCGGCCTGAAGGCTTTCCAGGGTGAAGGGAGGGATCAGCGGAAGCGACAGGGGGACGGCGCGCGCGGGGTCCCCGGGCGGAAGGGCGGAGAGGAAAACGCCAAGATCGTCAAAGACGCGCCAGAGGCTGCCGCCTTCCACGGCCAAGGACGATGCGGAAAGCTTCAGCTCTCTTTCAGGCCGCGGCTCGGCAGGGTTACCCGCGCCATCCGCTGAAGCCGCAAGGCTGCCGGAAATCCCGGCTGTGTCAGGGTTCCGCCGGCCGCCGTCCCCGGCGGCCCCCGGGCGCGGGGCCGCCGCCCCGCCGGCGGCGGGCGGGATAAGGCAGGTCAGTTCAAGCCCGGTCGCGGACTCGCTTCGCGCGAACGCCTGGGACGCCGGCGCCCCGTAGAGGGGGCCCGCGACGGCGAGCGAGGCGGCGGCGATCCTCAATCCGCCGCGGCTCGCGGAGATACCCGTGAAAAGCGCGGACTTGGCGGCGAGGAGGCCCGCGATCCCCCGGGCCGGAAGGCGAAGGAGCCCGGGCTCGGCGAGGTAAACGGAATCCGCCGAAAGCGGGCTTGCGGCGTCGCCATCCCTGAAGACCGCGAGGCCCGTGATCTCCGCGGATTCCAGCCTGAGGCCCCAGAGGGCGGCGGGCACGGCCGCAGGGCCGCGGGGAGGCGACGGGTCAAGCAGCGCCTCGCGCAGGGCCAGGGAGGAGGCCCGGGCCGTGAACCGCTCGCCGGAGCGTTCGAGAGGAAGCTCCAGCCCCTCGAGTTCCAGGGAGCCGAAGAGGCGCTCGGGGGAGCCTTCCGGCACGAAGCCTGATTCGGCCAGCGAGTTGAGCGACATGGGGAGCGCGGGGGCTCTGACCGTGAGCCGCGCCGCCTTGAGGGGCCCCAGCGCCTTGAGCCCCGCCTCGCCGGGGGCGCCGGAGCCGGCCAGGGCCCAGTCCGGGAGCGTGAGCGCGACATCCGTCGCGGTGAATGCCCTGGAGGCCGAGTCGAACGAGAAGCTTCCCGCGCTCCAGCCGCGCGCCCCGAAGGAAGCGTCCAGGGCCGCCGCGACGGATCGGGCTCCTTCGTCGCGCATCTTGGCGCGCACGGCCAGGGTCGCGGAGACGGCAAGCGCCGCCACGATGGCCAGAGTGGCGGCCAGGGCTTTCGCTTTGTCAGGGGAGGGCATTTTGGCTTTCGGGACTTGCGCCGGGGAAGCGGGGAAAGGGGGGCGGCCGCGGCCGGCAGGGGCGGGAAGGCTCAAAGCGGCGGAAGCGGGCGGCCTGCAGGTAAGTATAGAGGGGCGGCGGGCGCGATGCAAAGCCTGCCTGAAGCGGCAGACGGAAGGCGCCGCGGCGGCGCGTCAAGGGCCCTGTCATTGCCGCCGCCGGCCTGGGAAAAGGCGCGCGCGGCAAGGGCTTTCAGCCCGGCCGGCAAGCGCGCCGGGCAAGGCCGTAACGCGTGAGGAAAGGCGGCGCGGAAGCGGGCCTTCGGCAGGAGCCGGCGCGGGAAAAAGGCGAAACCCAGGAAGGCGCGGGCGCGGATGCGGGGGCCGCCGCTCCCGGGCGGCCCCTTTGAAGCCGTCGTCCTTGTCTTTCAAGGCTTAATTCGGGAGGCGCGCGGCGCCCTATTTTTTTCCGGGGGGATCTCCAGGGACGACGCGGGAACGAGGGCAGGGGCCGCCGTCATGGTTCGGGCAGACCCAGTACTCGCGCTTCCCGCGGCGCTCCCTCACGTACCGGGTGCTGCCGTCCTCGCGGCAGACGGGAGGGGCCGCGTACGGCCAGCGCTCGTGGAGGGCCCTGGGCGCACGGCCCCAGTCGCAGGCGGGGTTCAGGCAGCCGAGCTTCAGGGCGTTGGCGTCCCCGAAGCCCCGCGCCCGGTCCTGGTTGTGCAGGAGGAAGGGCCAGCCGCAAAGGGGGCAGTTCCTGGGGGAGCCCGGGCCCAGCTTGCCGCGCAGGAGCGGCAGCTGGAGCAGATCTTCCAGGACGGCCGCGGCGCGCGGCGCCTCTATGGAGCATACGGACTTCCAGGCGCCGGAGGGGACCTGCGGGTCCCCCCAGAAAACCAGCCTGCGGTCCACGGTCGCCGTGAGCCCCGGGAAGCCTTCGGCGAGCATGACCAGGGACCCGGAAAGCCTGAGCCCCCTGAGGGCTTCCTCCGGATGGGACGTGTCCGCCGGATCCGGCGGGGCGGTGAAGAGGGTGACCTCCGCCCCGCGGCGGGCGGCCGCGTGGAAGGCGGGCGAGGCCGAGCGCCACCAGTCGCGGCCCAGCGGCGGGACAGCGCAGAAGACCGAGAGGGCGGCGCGTTCCAGCGCCTCCTGGAAGGCCCCTTCCGCGAAGGGGGCCTTGCGGTCCGCGCGCACCTTGTCGGCGGAGAGCCCGTAGAGCAAACCCAGCGGCCCGTCCTTGGGCAGGGAGGCCAGCCTGGCTTCCGGCCCGAGGAGCACCAGGGCGCCCCCGGCCAGAGTGAGGGCCTGGAGGACGGCTTTGGCGGCGACGGGCCCTTTGGCCCAGGGATGGGAGGCGTGCGGCCCTCCCAGCGCCGTGTCGAGTATCACCAGGGACGCCTTGGGAAAGCCCTCGAAGTCCCCCGGCTCGCCCGCAAGGACCCTCAGGGAGGCCTTCCCGAAGTCCCTGAGAAGCTCCCTGGCGAGCCGGGCCTGTGAGGGGGAGGGGGCAAGTATGACTGCGTTCCGGGGCGAGGCGGCCTGCGGGCCAGCGTGGGAAAAGGACGGCCTGTCCCTCCCTTCCTCCTCCAGGAAGGCCGCGGCGAGCCTCACGGAAGCGTAGGCGGTGACGAGGTTGGCGGGGCCCTCCTCTCCCCTGGCCCGCAGGGAGAAAGCCTCGGGCAGCGTCAGCGGGCAGATGCCAAGACCGTCCTGGATGTTGAGCGACAGGAGGCCAGAAGCGGAGGCCGGGGAGGGCCGCATGCTGCTTCCCCCGTCAGGGCGCCGGAAAGCCGGGTAAGGGCCTAAGGGGTTGGGGGAAGGGGCCGCTCTTGACGGGGGCCGGGCCGCCGACGCCCTGAAGGCCGCCAGGGCCGCCGCGATGGCCTCGGAGGCGGGAAGGCGGGCGGGAGCAGGCTGGGGAGTCAGGCCCAGCCGGGCAGGGGAGTCCTCGGCCCCCCCGGAGGCCGGGTCGGTGACCGCAGAGGCGTCTTTGGCGGAGGCCGGGTCGGTGACTGCGGAGGCCGGGTCGGTGACCGCGGAGGCGTCTTTGGCGGAGGCCGGGTCGGGGACCGCGGAGGCGTCTTTGGCGGAGGCCGAGGCGCGGCTTTCCAGGATGAAGGCGTCGTCTGTCCTGTAAGCCTTGAAGATCAGGGGATGCGGGCCGGAAAGAGGGGCTGGGGGCACGGTCTCGCCTTGAACGGCCTGCATGGCCTTGGCCGCGTAAGCCGCTTCCGGGGAAGGCCCGGCTTCGGCCGGGGGCCCCCCGGCCGGGGGAGGAAAGGCTTCAAGGGGCGGGCCCTGGGCGGTTTCCGCAGGCGGGCCGGGCGCGGTAGCCGAAGAGGAGCCCGAACCGGCCTGCGGGGGCGCGGCCGCTTCGGGGCAGGAGAGCCGGCCGTCGGCGGAAAGCGGCGCCGAGGCCAGGAAGGCGTGCCAGCCCGGGATCCCCCGGTCATCCAACGGGGGATCCTCGTACCAGGCGCAGGGCGAGAAGTCCGCCAGAACCAGAAAACGCTTGCGCGCGGCGGCCGCGCGGGCGGCGGCGGCCGCGCGCGCCTTGTGGGAAGCCACTTTAGGGCCTATGAGGATTATGTTGTCGAAGGAGCGGGAGGCGAGGCACGGCCAGGCGTCCGTCGGGCCTTCCCTGGCCAGGGTCAGGGCGACGCCGTCCAGGTCCGCGGCGTTCAGGGGGCGGCAAGGCGCCGCCGAGGCTTCGCGAGCGAGGGCGGCGGCGGCATCCCGCAGCTCGGCGGCCCTACCGTGGACGGCCTTGAGGGCCGCCTCCGTCTCCCCGGGCGGCCTGAGGCGCGCGGCCCTCCCTCGGGCATCCAGGAGCTCGTCCTTGAGGGTCTTGGCCTCGCGCAGAAGGCCCTCGCGCTCGCGCCTGGCCGCGCCTGCGGCCTTCTCGGCCCGGGCGAGCCGACTGGAGGCCTCGGCCTCGGCTTTCTGGAGGGCCTTGATTCCGCGCTTCCCGGAGATGTAGGCCTTCAGGCCGGTGGAGCCTCTGGCCAGCGCCGCCCTGGCCTCCTCCCACGCCGCCAGGGCCTCGGCCCGGTCGTACTCGGCCGTGAACCAGCTCTGGCCGCGGGATTCGGTCTCGGAGCGCAGCGAGTCCAGGTTGGCTTCCAGGGTCCTGAGCGACCTGTGGACCAGGAGTTCATCCTGGAGTCCCTTCTCATCGCGCCTCAGGGCCGCCTCTTCGGCGGAGACGGCCCTGAGGGCCCGCTCCTTTTCTTCCCTCTCCCTGAGCCTTTGGGCGGCGAGCGAGCGGGGGGCCAGCGCCTTGGGGGCTTCCAGGTGCGGGTACAGGAAGCCTCGGCCGGCCCGGGCCAGGGCCTGGGCGCAGTCCGAGAGGACCTGCGGGGACTCCGAGGCGGCGAGCGCGGTTTCCCCTTCCGGGAGAAGCGAGAGCGCTTCCGTCAGCGCGCCCGGGAGATCCTGGGCCGCCGTCCACAGGAGGACAGGCCCTTCCGGGAGGTGCCGGAGGCGGCTTAAGGGTTTCCAGGGCCCCATGCCGCCCGGGTCCGGGACGGGGCCGGACCCGGCCGTGACTGCCCAGCCCAGGGTCCGGTCCGCGAAAAGGGAACGCCCCGGAAGCCCTCCGTCAGGCGGGGAAGGAGGTTCCGGCGCGGCATCCGGGGTCCAGGCGAAAAGCCCCGCCGCCGGCGGCCCCTCCGGAGGGAGGGCCTGGAGGAAAAAAAGGAGCCTGGCCCCGTCCTGGCCCGCCAGGACAGCCGGAAACGGGGCAGGCCGGCCCTGGGGCTCCGGAGGGCCTGAGTCCCCGCCTCCGGTCTCCGCGGGAACGGAGGAGGGGGGCGGGTCAGGAAAGGCTGTCGGCCCTGCGGCGCCGGCCTGGCCGGGCGGGCCTGCCGTGAACCAGGTTGCGTCGGCGCTTGGCCCTGAGCGGCCGGAAAACCGGCGCGGCGGGGGAGCCTTCTGGGCCTCCTCCGGGCCATGGGGTTGCCGGGCCGAGGCATCGGATGCCCGCGGGCGCGGATCTGCCGCCGCAGGGGAGGCGGGCCCGCCAGGAGCCGAAGGCTCCGTCTCGGGGGGAAGGGGGGCGAGCCTGCCGCGCCCGCCGGGCGACCCCGTGAAAGGCGCGAGCCTGGACTCGAACGACATGAGGACAACGCCCGCCTGGCCCGTCTCGAGGATGCGGGGGTTTTGCAGGATCACCGGCTCCGGGTCCCTCTCCGGCGCGGGATAGAAGTCCTGGAGAGGGTCTTGGCGGCCTGCGGGCGTTTGGGGGCCGTTCCCTTTGCTGTCGGGGTCCTGGGGCATCCTGAGGGGGGCACCTCGGAGGGGCTTTCGCTGCGGGTCCGGCCGGCGGCGGCGCAGGCGCTGTGAATATTGGGGAAAGTGTATCACATTGCGAGTTTCGGCGAAGCGGGACAAGAGGCTTTTCCGGTTGACGATCGGCTGTCAGCAGGGGCAAGCGGCCCGTCGCCGCAAGGGGGAGTCGCCGGGCCGTTCCGGGAGATGTCCGCCAGGCCCCCGCCAAAATGGCGGCTGCCTTGAGGCAGGCCCGCCCGCGCTCCTTCCGGCGCGGGAGCTCAGCGCCGCGGCTCCCGGGCGCGAACGCCGATCCGGCGCGCCGTTGAACGTGAATGCAGGCCGGGCGATCCCTGTCGCGCAAGGCCGTCGCGCGGGAAAAAAAGCCTCGGCGCCCAGGCGAGCGAAGCGGCCGGAGGCGGCAAAGCCCAAGTCACGCGCGCGATCCGCCGTTTGGGCTCAAGGCGCGCGGGAGCCGCGGCAGCCCGCTTCCGGGATTTTTTAGGGCGCGGCGGAGTCCGCGCCGGAGCCGGAGTCAGACCCCGCGTCGTCGCCGGAGTCAGAGCCGGAGCCCGCGCCGTCGCCGGAGTCAGAGCCGGAGCCCGCGCCGGAGCCGGAGTCAGAGCCCGCGTCGTCGCCGGAGTCAGAGCCGGGGCCCGCGTCGTCGCCGGAGTCAGAGCCGGAGCCCGCTTCAGGGAGGTCCGTCTCGGTGACGGGATCCTGCGGAGCCGCGGAGAGGGCGGGATCGAAAACATCGGCGGCGGGCACGGCCGGCTCCGAGCCGACCTTGACCGTGAAGTTCAGGAAGTTCAGGAGGCCCAGGTAGTCTTCAACCGCGATGAACGGGGCCGCGGCCGTGACGGTGGCCGGCTCCGGGGGGCTCATGGCCAGCTCGAAAGAGGAAGGGCTCTCCAAAAACGATCTCACGGCCCCCGCCAGGGGCGAGAAGGCCTCCGGCGGGGCGCCGAACCATTCCGCCAGCTTGGGGGCCACGGCATCGGCCGCGGCCTCCTTGAGGGATTCCGGGGAGACCTCCAAGGCGGCCGCGGATTTCCTGACCAGGGCCTCGGTCAGGGCCTGGTCCTTGAAGGTCACCCTGAAGGAGCGGATGCCGACGGGGACAAGGGCGGCCGCGACCGAGAAGTTGTCCGTGACCGAATATATGGAGGCCCCCTTGAGGGCGTCTATGACCTGGGAAGTGACGCCGGTCAGGCTAAGGGAGCCCGTCAAGTCCAACACCCCGTCCGCGGCCAGGCGGCTCACCTCGATCGAGTACAGGCCGCCTTCGGAAGGGCTGGCCTTGACCGCGGCGGCGTAGCTGATGGCGAAGGAGGCGCGGCCGAAAAGATCCTGGAGTTCCGCGGCCACATCCGCGGAGCCTGCCCGCCGGTCGTCCGAGAGGCTCAGGGTGCCCGAGAACTCCTCCGAGACGTCTCCCAGGGTCCAGGCGGTCACGGGGCCCGTGAGACTGAAGGCGCCCTCCGTCAACGAGGCGCCGCGGGCGTCGAGGCTCACGCCTGAGGCCGCAAGGGACTTGAAGGATATCGGGTACACGAAGAACTCGGCGCAGGTCTTGGCCTGGAGCAGGGCGTAGCCGGCCGTGCCGTCGGCCGCCGCCTGGGTGAGCGCGGGGAGGTAAACGGGGAAAAGCGGCGTGAGATCGAGCCCCTCCCCCTCGAAGGACTCGACCGCGGCCTTGAACCCGTCGTCGGGGTCATCGCTCCCGGCTAGGCGGAACTCCGCCTCCGCGCCCTTGATGGTCACGGACCGCGCCTCGCCCACGCGGGAAAGCCCCAGGACCTCCGCCTCGCGCGCGGAAGCCGCAAGCGTCACCGGGCTTTTCCCGCCGACCGAGGCCTTCAGGGAGGCGCCGGACCAGCCGAGCCTGTCGGCACGGAGCCCGAAAAGCAGACGGAAGGCGTCGGGGGCGCCGGGGGCCGGAGGCTCGGCGAGCGGCGTGAAGCCCAGCCTCACCGCCTCGTAGGCCTCGAGGGTGAACTCGGACTCGGCCATGGCCGGGCCGCCGTCTTCGGGAACCGAGCCGCCCGAGGCCTCGTCCGCGCTGTCCAAAAACTCCTGGATGGACTGCTCGGCCGCCGCTTCGGGGGTGGGCTCCCCGGAAGAGGCCGCGGACCTGACGACAGCGTCGGCGGGGAAGCGGGCCTTGACGGAGAGGCCCTTCTTGGTCAGCGTCCCGAATTCCAGGCTGGCGGGCAGGCTCAGATCCTCCTGGCCCGGGGCGGCGGGGGGGGGCCCGGCGAGGAGCCTGACGTCGGTCGCGTCAAGTTCGGCGAGGTTCAGCTCCAGCGAGGCCTTCCCGTCGCCGAAAGGCGCATGCAGCCCGCGCAGGGAAAAGGAGCGGGCGATCGTCTTTTCCGGCCGGCCGGCCCAGGAGGCTGCCTCCGCCACCTCCCGCATCTCATCGGGCGGAAGAAGCCCTGAGACGGAGACGCTCCGGGCCGTCGCCTTGCCGGTCAGAAGGCTTCTGTACTCCGCGGGCACCTGCGCGTCGGCTTTGGCGAGATCCGCCTCGACTCCGAACACGGTCAGGGATCCGGACTGCGGGTCGTACGCCCTAGAGCCAGCCGACCAGGCCCCTTCCCCGAAGGCCGCGTTCAGGAGGATCTGCAGGGACTGCCAGGCAGCCTCCTCGCCCTGTTTCTTCTCTCCGCAGGAGGCGCCGGCCAGGGCCAGGGAGGCGAGGACGGCGAGGAGGGCCGCCCTTCCCGGGAAGCCCTGCAGGCGGCCCTTCCGGGCCCCGGCCTTTGCTGCCGTGAGGTCTGTCATGTCTCTTCCTCAGTTTTCAGGCCGGCTCCCGCCCTGCGGGAAGGCGGCAGGGCGCCGCGGGCGGCAGCGGCCAGTGTCCTCCGAAGGCCTTCAGGGCGTGAGCCTGGCGGGCTCGTTCCCGTTGGAGGCCACAGAGATGTTCAGGATGCTTATGAGTTCCGCGGGTTCGAACCCCTCTTGGGGAACGGACCTGGAGGTGATCGGGGACTTGGGCTCCATCTTCAGGGTCAGGGTTCCCGGGGCGTTCACGAAGTCGATCAGGGAGTCGGAGATTCCGAGGATGGAGCCGGTCTCGGCGTATGGCCCAAGCAGGAACAGAAGCGTCGTGGCGATCTTGGAGGTCATCTCGGCCCGGGCCGCGGAAGGGCTGACGTCAAGGGCGTCGGCCGTCATGAGCACGGCCTTATCGACGACGGGCCTCCCTGAGACGGTGAGTTCGAAGGCGCCCACGCCCACGTCTTGGGAGACGGCGGCCGACAGCGGGTCCTCCAGGCCGGACAGGGGAATGGCGGCAAGCGACCGGAGCAGGGGCTCCTTGACTCCGCTGAGGGTCACGTCCAGGGAAAATTTCCCCAGGCTGTTCACTTCCAGGGAGTCCAGGCGCAGCCTGAGGTTCCCCTCCTCGGGGCTGTAGTCCTTGGAGGCCTTGAGGTTTCCTTCCAGCACGGCCTCGCCCATGAACCTGCTTGCGAACTCCAGAAGGGCGTGGCTCCAGGCGTAGACCTGGAACTCGGCCCTGAAGCCTTCGGCCTCAAACGAGGTCGAGGAGATCTTGCCTTTGGAGAAGGGGCCGGAAGCCGCGAGGGCTTTCGCGGAAAGCTTTCCGCCGTAGGGCCCTTCGGCCGAGAAGCCCTCCGCCCTCCAGGAGTCCGCCGAGTAGCGGTCGGCGAGGAGAGACTCCCAGGATGGCCAGACGGCCCCCGGCAGGAGGCTGCCGGGGATTTCGAGGTTCAGGAGGTCCGTCGCGCCCGGAAGGGAAGCCGGCCCGGCCAGGGAGTCTCTAAGGTCCAGGCCGGCAGCGGAGAAGAAAGCCGCCCTGGCCTTCCAGTCGAGGCCCCCCGGGGCGAACAGGGAGACGGAAAGTTCCTTGGCCGCGGTTTGGCCGGCGCGCCAGAGTCCGTCGAGATTTTCCGCGGAAAGCTCCGCCAGGCTGACGGCGGCGACCGTCCCGGGCCCCTTGAGGGCCATTTCGGCACGGAAGCCCTGAGCTTGGGCCTTGGCGGCCCTGAAAGCGCCGGGGGAGCGCCCGGGCGTGCCTCCCAGGGCCGAGTCCTCGGCGTGGAAAGTTTCGGCGCGCAAGTTGAGCAAGAGCCGGGGGTCGTCCTCGGGGAAGCGGACGGCGAGGCTTGCGGTGGGGCCGAAGTCGAGGCTCTTCGCGAAGCATTCCGGTCCGGCGCCTGGAATTGCCGGGGCGCAGGAGACTCCGGAAATGGCCAGCCGGGGGAAGTCCGCGACCAGGGAGGCTACGGTGCCTTCTGAAGGCGTAGCGAGCTGGAGATCATAGATTTCGATTTTGTCGAAGAGCTTGGTCTGGGAGCCGGAGCCGGAGCCGAAAAGGACTGAGGTTAAGAGTGCCCTGGAGGCGATTCCGGAGATTTTAACGGTCCCGATCACGAAGCCGGGTTTCAAGGCAGCAGGCGGCGACTCCTCGGCGCCTTCCTGTAGCCCCGCTTCCGCGGCCGGAGCGCTTTCCGCAGGAGGCGCGGAGCCGGGGCTTCCGGCCTCGGCCGGAGCGCTTTCCGCAGGAGGCGCGGAGCCGGGGCGTCCGGCCTCGGCCGGCGCGCTTTCCGCAAGAGGCGCGGAGCCGGGGCTTCCGGCCTCGGCCGGCGCGCTTTCCGCAGGAGGCGCGG
>JAITRL010000146.1 GCA_031288415.1 Deltaproteobacteria bacterium
GTCCGAGCCGAACTGCGCGAAGCTCTCGAGTTCCCGGAACTGCGCCAGATCCAGCCTCAGGGTGCCGGCGACCTTCTTCATGGCCTTGGTCTGGGCGGCGCCGCCCACGCGGGAGACCGAGATGCCCACGTTGATGGCGGGCCGCACGCCGGAGAAGAAGAGGTTCGGCTCCAGGAAGACCTGGCCGTCCGTGATGGAGATGACGTTGGTGGGTATGAAGGCCGAAACGTCGCCCGCCTGGGTCTCGATGACCGGGAGGGCGGTGAGCGACCCCGCGCCCAGCTCGTCGGAGAGCTTGGCGGCCCGCTCCAGGAGCCGGGAGTGGTTGTAGAAGATGTCGCCGGGATAGGCCTCGCGGCCCGGCGGGCGCCTGAGCAGGAGCGACACCTCGCGGTAGGCCACCGCCTGCTTGGACAGGTCATCGTAGATGATGAGGGCGTGCTTGCCCTTGTCGCGGTAATACTCGCCCATGGAGGCCCCGGCGTAAGGGGCGATGTACTGGAGGGGCGCGGGGTCGGAGGCGTTGGCCGCCACCACCACGGTGTACTCCAGGGCCCCGTGCTTCTCGAGGTTGGCAACCACCTGGGCCACCGTGGACTTCTTCTGGCCCACGGCCACGTAAATGCAGACGACGTCCAGGCCCTTCTGGTTGATGATGGCGTCCACGCAGATGGCCGTCTTGCCGATCTGGCGGTCGCCGATGATGAGCTCGCGCTGGCCCCGGCCGATGGGGGTCATGGCGTCGATGGCCTTGATGCCCGTGTAGAGCGGCTCGTGGACCGCCTTCCGCGAGATGATGCCGGGGGCGACCCGCTCGATGAACGCGAACTCCTTGGCGTCCACGGGGCCCTTGCCGTCGATGGGCTGGCCCACGGAGTCCACGACCCGGCCCAGGAGGGCATCCCCCACGGGGACCTGGGCGATGCGGCCGGTGCGCTTGACCTCGTCGCCCTCCTTGATGTGGGCGCAGTCCCCCAGGACCGCGACGCCCACCCGGTCGGCCTCGAGGTTCAGGACCATCCCCAGGATGCCGCCCGGAAACTCCAGAAGCTCCATGGCCATGGCCTTTTCGACGCCGTAGACCAGGGCCACGCCGTCGCCCACGGACAGGACCGTGCCGACCTCGGCCAGCTCGACCTGGCGCCCGTAGTCCTTGATCTGCGATTTTATGATCTGGCTAATCTCTGCAGCATTGATGGCCATCGGAGGCTCCTTGGGGTTTCTCTTAAGATTCTCTCGGGACTCCCGGCTGTCCCGGGACCGTCCGCGGGTCCCCGGCATTTCCGGGGACGCCTTTGCCCTGCGCCGGAGGCCTGCGGCGCCTGTAGGGCGCGGCTACTGCGCCGCGAAGGAGGCTGCCAGCCTCTTGAGCTGGGCCCTGACCGACCCGTCCAGGACGAGGTCGCCCACCTTGACGGAAATGCCCGCGATGAGGGTCGGGTCAGGCTCCTGGACGAGCTCGATGCGGGACTTGCCCAGGTAGACCCTCAGCGCCTCGCGCAGGGCCCCCATCTCGGAGTCCCCCAAAGGCGCCGGGGTGTGGACGGCGCCGCGCAGGATGCCGTCCTTTTCGTCAGTGAGCCTCCCGTAGGCGGCGGATATCTCTGACAGGAGCCCCACGCGGCCCCGGGCGAACAGGAGGCGCGCGAAGTTGCCGGCTACGGGCGACAGGCCTGCCTTCCCGACTATCGCCTCGAAGATCCTGCCGCGGAGCTCGCCGGGGTAGGCGGGGTTGTCCAGGACCAGGGACTCGGGCCGGGCGGCCTCCAGCGCTTCGGAGAAGGCGCGGAGCTCTTCACCGTACTTGACGTAATTTCCGTCCTCTTCGCCGATGGAGAGGAGCGCCCGCGCGTAGCGGGAAGCCAGGATGCTGTTCATGGGCGGTGCGTCGCCTCGCGGCCCCCCGGCGGCCTGAAGGGGCTTAAGGTTTTGGGGCTTACGGTAGTCTGGGCTTAAGGTTCAAAGGGCTTAAACTCTTGGGGCGCATGCCCCCGGGCGGAACGGAGCCCGGCGGCCTCGGGGCCCGGGGTTCCCGCCGCCCCGGAAGCGGCCCCCCGGGCGGCAGGGCCTGGAGAGGCGCCGGCAGGCCTGCGGGCTTCAGCCGCGGGCCGGGAGCCTGGTTATCTCCTTGACGAAGTCGTTCATGAGGATCGACTTGTCCTGGCCGGTGACGTTTTTGGAGAGGATGTCGCCCGCGATGCCCACCGCCAGAAGGCCCGTCTCCTTCGAGAGGGTCCTGCGGGCGGCGGCGACCTCCTGCTCGGCGGCCACCTGCGCCTTGCGCACGATCTGCTCGGCGGCGCGCTTGGCCTCGGCTATGATGCGGTCGCGCTCCTTGGCCCCATCCCGCTCGTACTGGGCGAGGATCCCTTCCCTCTCCGCCGCGATCTGCGCGAGCCTGGTCTTCATGACGTTGTTCTGCTCCTCGAGGTTCTTGGCCTGGGTCTCGAGGTACTCCATGGTGCGGGCGATGCCCTCGGTGCGGCCGCGGAAGAACTCCCGGATGGGCTTCTTGAGGAGGAAGAACAGGATCGCGAAGAAGACCGCGAAGTTCATGACCCTGAAGCCGAAGTCCTTCCAGTGCTTGATGTCGTAACCGCCCTCGGCGGCTCCCTCGGAGGCCATGAGCCCGGCGGCGGGAGCCAGCGCGGCGGCCGCGGCGAGGACCAGGGCTAGGCAGAGGATGATCTTGGCTGGCTTGCGCATGCGGTGGCCTTTGCGTGGCGCGGCCCCCGCCAGTCCACGGAGGGGCGGCGGCGGCGCCTTGGCTGGGGGAAAGGCTCTGGGAAAACGCGGCCCGCCGGGCCTGCGGAGGGGCTTGCGGCACGTAAGGCGGGCCGAAGGGGGCTTCAGGAGGTTTGCCCGCTGAAGTCCAAGGAAAGTCGGGAAGGCCCCTGAAGACGCCTTCGGCTGGCCTGAGCACTAAGGCGAGGGGCCGACGGCGGAGGACGGCAATAATTCCGGCCAAAGGCCGGACAGCCGCCAGAGGGGTCAGGCGCTGATCTGGCGGCCCAGGAGCTTCTGGGCTATGTCGAGGCCCAGGGAGCGGGCCTCGGCCTCGAGCCCTTTGCGGGCCTCCGCAACCTGGGCCTGAAGGGACTTGGCGGCAGCCTCGACGGCCTTGGCGGACTCCTCCTGGGCTTTCTCGAGGATATTCCTCTCCTCGGCCTGGCCCTCCAGCTTACGGGCGTTCTGGGCCTTCTCGCCTTCCTTCAAGGCGCCCGCCCTCTCGGCAGCCTCCTCCTGCTCGCCCACCTCGAGCTGACCTTTGAAAGACTCGGCCTTGAGCTTGAGCTCCTCGAACAGGGCCTCACGCTGCCGCAGGATCTTGAGGATCGGACGGTAGAGGATGCCGTTCAGGATGAACATCAGGATGAGAAAAGTAACCAGCTGGACAACAAGGGTCCAGTCCAATGACACGCTCACCATAAGTCGGTCACGAGCCTCCGCAGGGCGGCCCGGGCCACTATACGGGGCCACGGGGGGCCTTAGACAGGTTGGTTTGGTGCAACTTGGGGATTATAGGGTCAATCAACCCCGGAGTCAACCCCGCCTTTTGCGCGACGGCGCCCGAACCGCTACGCCCCCTGGGCCTCGGCTCAATTCCGGCCGCATTCCCTTGCGCTTTGGAGTCATAGGCCACGCTCCCAAGCGCTCAAGATCCCCTCGCCTCCGCTCCGCTGAGCGCCGGCGCCCCGCTGAGGCCCGGTCCCCTGGAATTCCGGCGCGGGCGATCCTCCGCGCCTCCGCCCCGTCGAGGCGCCGGCCCCATGAATTCCGGCCGCAAAAGCCCAAGCGCCGCTGCGGGCCCGCCGCCCGGGAGCGCCCGCGCCATTGAGGCCTCTCTCTCTTGCGGCCTCGCCGCGCGCAGCTCGCCTTCATTGCTTTCCGGCGGCCAGGCGGCTCCGCGCGCGTTCATGCGGCCGCCGCCCTCTCCCCCCTGATGCCGCGGCTGTTCTCCCGCCGCTGCGGCGACAGCCTTGCCTTGCCCCCGCGTTCTCCGCCTTTCCCGCGCCCTTCCGCCCAGGGGCCTTCTTGCCGCGCGGAGGGCCCCTGGTGTATATTTCTGTCATGGTCCGCCTTATTCCGCCGCGCCTTCCGGCGCGCCCGGGCCCCCTTCCCTGGAAACCCAGCACCGCCCGCCTCTTGGACGCGGGCCGTTTCCCGTGAGACCCTGCCCGCAGACCATGCCCGAACTCAGGCCGCCTTAAGCGAACGCCCCACTCCCCGCCTGAAAGACCGCCATCCCCGCCTGCCCGAACGCGGCCGGTCCCTCCGGGGGAGCTTCGGACGCCAGTCTTTCCAAGCCGGCCGGGCAAGGTGGTCCGCCCTTGAACGCCGCTGATACGCCGCTGATACACCGCGAGGCGCACCCATGCCGGAACCTACCGCGAGAAAAAGCCTCCGCAAGGCCCAGCTGGCCGGGCGCTGGTACCCGGACAGGGCCTCTGAAGTCCGCAGGGAGATAGAAGGCTGGGGACCGTACCTGGCCCAAGGCGGCCCCGAATGCCCTGGCGCGGCCGGGGCTGACAAGGCCCTGTGCGTGGTCCCGCACGCGGGCTGGTTCTTTTCCGGGAAGCTCGCCGCCAAGGCCTTGAAGGCCGCCGGGGCCGCCCTGGGCGCCGGCGGGCCCGAGGCCGTGGTAGTGCTGGGAGGGCACCTGCCGGCCGGATCCCCCGTGATCGTCTACCCCGAGGAGGGCTGGGAGACTCCGCTGGACCCCGTGCGGCTCGCGCCTGAACTCGCGGGGGAACTCGCCAGGCGCGCCGGCGGAGGCCTCAGGTTCCGGAGCTGGGAGGGCCCCACGGGCGACAACACCGTCGAGGTGGAGCTCCCGCTCCTGAAGCATTATTTCCCCGAGGCGGAGGTCCTGGCCCTCCGCGCGGCCCCGGACGAGGGGGCCGCGGTCCTCGGCCGCGCCCTCCTGGAGCTTTTCCGGGACAAGAGGACGCTTTTCGTGGCCTCCACAGACCTGACCCACTACGGGGAGGCCTACGGCTTCTCCCCTGCGGGACCCGGGCCCGCCGGCGAGAAGTTCCGGGAGGAAAACGACCGCCGCTTCATCGAGGCGGCCCTCGCCCTGGACCTCCGCGCCATGCTCGACCTCGGGAACCGCCGCTTCGCCGCCTGCTCCGCCGGCGCCGCCGCGGCGGCCGCCGCCGTCGCCTCCGAGATCAAGGCTGCCGGCAGCCTCGTCGGCTACTCCGCCTCCACCGATATTCTGACGGGAGAGCAGTCCGTGGGTTACGCGGGAATCGTTTCCGCCCCCTGACACGGGCGCCGTCGGCCCCGCAGGCTCCCGCGCCGGCGGCCGCCCGCAACGCCCGCGCGCCTGCGCTGCGGCTTCTGCCCATACGGGGGACCAGGGCCAGGGGGGATGCCGAACGCCCCCCGGAGCCTGTCCGGCGGCCGGATCCGGCGCGCGGCCGCGGCGCCGGCCCTCCGGGGCGGCCGGCAGCTCATGGATTATCCTCTTCGGGGAGACCGCCGGCGCCCTGGACCGGGCCGGCCCGGCAAGAACGCCGCGCGCAGGCGCCTGTCCGGGTCAGGAAGCTCCGCGCCCCCGCGCCGTCAGGACCCTCCGGCTTTCGCCCGCGAAGCCCCGCGGCGCGTTTTCCGGCAGGCGGGAGGCCGGCCCGCGAGTTCAGGCCCTCCCTCCAGGATATCCCCCTTTGCCTTTGTGGAAGCGAGGCCGGCCGCGGCGGGCTCCGATGCTGAAGCCGCCGCCCGGGCAGGGATCTTCGACCGGCCGGTCAGCCGCGCCGGGGCAGCCGCCTCGGCGAAGGCCGATGGCGCGGAGGTCTCCCTCGCGAAGGCCCGGGCCGGTCCCGAGGCCGCGGACTCCGTTAGTGACTGCCGTCCCTGCCAGGCGGCTTTCGCCCGGGCCGGCCGATTTTTCACGCAAGAACCGGCCGTCGGCGGCCAGGGCGCCCGGACCTGCGCGCGCCCTGCGCCTTGCCCTGGAGCGGGGGGAGCGCTGCAGGCCCCGCCTGACCCTTGGCCCCTCCTCTGCCGCGGACGGCCCGACAAGCCAGGCCCGGCCCTTCAGGCCGGGCTCAAGCCGCAAGGGGAGGGGCTCCTGAAGGGCTCGCGCCTGCCCGGCCTCCTCCGGCTCCGCCCCCGCCGCTTTTCCGGGCTCCGGCCTCGCCGCCTTCCTGGCCGTCCGATGCCGGGCACGGGCACTTCTTCCGTTATCTTATTTTTTTAAATTGCTTATATCAACATATTTTGATAAAACTTAAGCATCCTTGCCAAGCGCGCCTGCTGAACGGCTGAACGGTTTTCGTTGTCAGCCGTTTCTCCTTGACAACCATGAAGAGGTGGCCTAAATTTCTGAACGGGGCCGCGGCACGAATGCCGGCGGCCGCGGGAAAGGCGGGAAAAGTCATAACTATGCAGGAAATCCCCCAGACGCAAATCGAAATAATCCTGACCTTCCTGATGACCCACTGCTCCCGGGACCTGCCGCTGTTCATAGACAGGCTTTGGAAGTCCTACATATCGGACTTTTGGGAGGAGTTTCTGCGGCTGTTCGCGCCTCACGTCGTCAGGCTCCTCGCGGCCGGCGCGCGGCCTGAAATCCAGTGCGGCCCGGAAATCTACGATTCTGACGGAATGGGGAAACCGGACATCCTCATGATTCTGCAGGCGCTTAACTGCAAGGAGTACCGAAGGCTGTTTTTCGAGTTCTTCGGCAGGAAATTCGATCCAAAGGCCGACACGCCGCTCATGAGGCTGTTCATCGAGCAGCAGGAGCGGTATGACCCTCTCATGCGCTTCCGCATGAAACGGCTGAACGCTGCCATCAAAACGACCATGTCGCCCGGGGTCACGATGGGGATTCTCCTGGCGACCGGCGACGGCCGCGAGGTCCCCCCCTACCGCGCGGAGTTCGGCGGATACGCGGACCGGCTGGATTTCCCTGTGCACACCGCCTCCGACTTCACCCCGGAGAGGGTCAAGGAGACCGGCAACAACCTGTTCTCCGTGCTTATGCTGGCGTCGAGCCTTGCGGCAAAGGTCACAGGGAAAAACCGGAAAAAAACAGTCCCGAAATACGCCGAAGAACTCAA
>JAITRL010000266.1 GCA_031288415.1 Deltaproteobacteria bacterium
CCGCGCCGCAAAGGCCGCCGCTCCGCCAAGCCTTCAAGGAGAGCCGTCAGCCCGGCGCCCCTCACGATGAAACGATCCAGCACCTCGCTCGCGGCCGGCCGGCCCTGCGCCGGCTCCGCCGGGCGCGGCGGCTTCGCCGCAGCCGCCCTGACCCTGCTGCTAATCATTTGCGGTACGGGAGCCTATGCGCTTTCAGCCCAGGAGACCGGCGCCCCGCGGGCCGCGGAAGCCGCCTCGGAGCGGCCGGCGCCCGCCCTGGAAAGCCCCGCCGCCGGAACTCCTGCCTCCGTCTCCGGCGAGCCCTCGCCCGCTCAAGCCTCCCCCGCCGAAGGCGAGCCCGCTCCCGATGCCCCCGCTGGAGCCCGGCCTCCCGTAGCGGAAGCCCCGGCCTCCCCTGCCGAAGGCGGCCCCGCGCCCGCTTCAGGTCCCCCGGCGGGCGGGCAGGGCCCTTCCGCTCCCGCGGACGCGGCCCCCCCGGCTTCCCCCGAGGCCGCCGGGCAGGGCCCTTCCGCTCCCGCGGACGCGGCCCCCCCGGCTTCCCCCGAGGCCGGCGGGCAGGGCCCTTCCGCTCCCGAGGCCGGCGTGCAGGGAGAGCCTTCTGAGGAAGACACGGATCCGTTCATGCCGTTCATTGTCCCCCAGCAGGACAACGAGGTCCCGCAGAGCTTCGAGGAGCCTCCCGCTGCCACGGGCCCTGACTGGCTGTCCTGGGCGACCAAAGCGAACACCGCGACCCTCTCCCACGCGATCCTGAACAAGGGCGGGGACGTCAACTACAAAGGCGAGGACGGGGTGACCGTGCTCATGGCCGCGGCCGCCTACAACCCCGACCCCGGGGTCATCTCCGTCCTGATCCGCAACGGCGCCGAAATAAGCCTGTCCGAGAGCAAGTTCGGGTTCAACGCCCTCATGTTCGCGGCCGCCTTCAACCCTCAGCCGCTGACGATCGAGGCGCTCCTGAACTTCGGGCTGCCTCTGGAAGCCAAGGACCTCAACGGCACGACCGCCCTGGGCATCGCCGCCTCCGTCAACCCCAACCCTATGACGGTGAGCCTGCTCCTCAAAAGAGGCGCGGCCCCCGACGCCCAGGACAACGACGGCCTGTCCCCGCTGGCCGGGGCGGCCCGCCAGACCCGCTGGGGCGCGGTGGTGGGCATCCTCGCCGGCGGCGGGGCCTCGGTGGACCTCCCTGACAAGGAGGGCGATACCCCCCTCATGCTGGCGGCCCGGCACAACACCAACCCCGACGTGACGCTGGCCCTCCTCCGCGCGGGAGCCTCCGTCGGCCACAGGAACTCCAAGGGCGAGACCCCCCTCATCGCCGCCTGCCAGAACCCCAACCCCGAGGTGATAGGGGCGCTTCTCCGCGCCGGGGCCGCCTGGGACGTCTCCGACTCTGCCGGCACCTCCGCCCTGTTCACCGCGGCCTTCTCCAACTCCAACCCCCAGGTGGCCGGGGCCCTCCTCAAGCTGGGCGCCGACGTGAACTCCACCAACATGGCGGGCCTCACCCCCCTCATGGCCGCGGCCGGCAACCCCAACCCGCAGATGACGCGTTACCTCGTTATCCAAGGGGCCGATCCGCACCGGACCGACAAGGAAGGCCGCACGCCCCTCATGCTCGCCGCATGGCTCAACCCTGAGCCCAAGGTCATCCTTACCCTTCTGGGAGCCGGATCCGACCCTTTCCAAAAGGACAGCCACGGCCTGGACGCCTTGGACGCCGCGGCGGGCAACCCCAACCCGGAAGCGGCCAGGGTGATAACCGCGTGGCGCGACATGCTCTCCGGCAAGAGCCCGGATCCCTCGTCTCCTGTCCCGCCGCCCGCCGTCGGAAGCGCGCTCCCGCCCTCCTCCGGCCCGGAACCGGAGACCCCTCCCGCCCCGTAAGGGCCGTCGCGGCTCCCGCCGCGCGCCGGCAGCCCTGCCCGCCATGTCATGAACGCTTTCCCGCCCCGGCCGGCCTCCTCATGGCGTTGCCCTGCCTCCGGGCGGCCGCCCTCAGGCCGCCGCCCTTCGCCGCGCGGCGTCCCCTCGCGCTGGCCGCGACGCCCCGCGCTCCCCTGAATCAGGGCCCCTCCTCAGGAAAAACCTGGCCGCCTGGCGGGCTCTTTCCTTTCCGGCCTTGATGGGGTACTCTTTGCGCAAGGGCGCCCGCCCGGCGGCGGCTCAGGGCTGGCCGGGGAGCCGCGCCCGGCCTTCACTTCATTCCAAGTCAACCGACTCATCGTCCATCCGGCCGCGCCCTTTGTCCCGGCTGCCCGGCGGCCTTAAGCAGCCTTTACCCGGGTTTCGCCTGGCTTTTGCCCGGCATGCCAGGCGGCCTTCACGCCTTGTCCGGGCGCCTCCCCCCGCGCGGGCTCCCTTGCCCCCGCCGTGAGACGCGGCCGCCTTCCGGGCGGCCCTTCCCTCCGGAGGCGCCCTTAAGCCGCCCCTTAAGGGTCCCCCATTCCCATGCCTGACCGAAAAAGCATCTCACGCCCGACGGAGTTCCGCAGGGCCTTCGCCGCCCCGGCCGCCCTGGCGTTCGCCTTGGCTCTCCCGGCCGCGCTCCTTTGCGCGCGCCTCCCCGAGGCCCAGGCCCAGTTCGGGCGCGGGCTGACCTTCGCCTCCGAGCCGGTGCCCCTCTCGCAGCCCGAGATCGCCGAGTCCCTGGACCAGGAGCTCCTGCTCATCTCGGAGGCCAGGGCACGGGTCTTCCTGGCCCTGCGCAGGAGCCCGCGCACCCTCCCCGCTGTAGAATCCGCCTTGAGGTCCAGCGGCGTACCTGACGACTTCAAGTACCTGCCCCTCACGCTCACCGGGCTTGACCCCGTCTACCGCAGCGGCCAGAGGCGCGGCATCTGGAGGCTCACCGAGCCGGAGGCGGGCTCCATGGGCCTGTCCGTCAACCGGGCCGTGGACCTGCGCCTGGATCCGGCGGCCTCCTCCGAGGCGGCCGCCGTACGCCTTAAAAGGCTCCACGCTGCCTGGGGCTCCTGGACTGCGGCCCTGGCCGCCTTTCTGGACGAGCCCGCCCTGGCCGCCGCGGCGTCTGAGTCCGGCGGCGAGCGCGACTTCTACCGCCTCTACGTGCCGGATTCCCTGGACAAGTCAGTCTGCCAGGTCCTGGCCGGGAAGATCCTCTTCTCGGACCCTGCGGCCTACGGATACCGCCCGATCCGGGCGTGGCCGGCGCTTTCGGGCTCCCGGACCGCCCTCCCCGAAGGCGGAGGCATGCGCGATCTCGCCCGCCGGTACGGCCTGGACTACAAGACTTTCCGCGACATGAACCCCCATGTCCTGGAAGACTCCGTGCCGCCGGGGACCTCCCTCAACGTGCCCTGACGGCCGCCGCCCGGCCCCTTGAGGCCTGCCGGCGCCCTGCCCCGGTCACCTGCCGCCCCTTTCCGGGCGGGCCTCCGCAATCGCCTGTCGCCCCGCGGCGCCGGCTTGAGGGGATTCCGGGGACTGCCGACGCGCCCCTTTGGCCTTGGCCGCCTGCGCCACGGCTTGGCCTTCGCGCCCCTGCCGCAGGGACAAGTTCCCGCACCCCCGCCCAAGGCCACGGGCCGATGCCGCCTTTGGCTCCGCGGGCCAGGCTTTCTTCTTATCCGGCGGGGGCGTTGCGGCCCCGCCTCGGTCACTCTGGCCATCTTGGGGCGCGGCGGAGGCGCGCGTAACATGCCGGGCTTGGAGCTTGCGGCGCAAGCGGCGACCGCTTTCGCGGCCGCCGCGGCGGTCACCGCGCACATCTCTTACCGCAGGCTCGCCGCCGAAAGGCAGCGTTGCCTCAACTCTTTCGCGAGGCTGGGCGTGCTGCTCAAGCGCCTCTGCGACGGCCTCGGCTCGCTCGCGCCGCCTGAGCCGGAACCGGAAGGGCCGTCCCTGCCTGGAGCGGCTCCCCCGGCCGAGGCCGGCACGGCTTTCCTGGCCGGCCCGGAATTCCTGCCTGGCGAGGGCGCCTTGGCCGCCCTGGCGGCCGCGGCTTCCGCGGCCGACGCGGCTCCGCCGCCTCAGCGCGGAAATCCCGAGTTTCTGCGGGCAAGGCTCGCGGCCTCGGCCGTGCTGACCGGCGCCGAGGGGGCGCACCCCACCGGTAAGACCGTGGAGAGCATAGCCAGGGCCATCGACGCCCTGGACCGCGCCGCAGCCGGGCTGCCCCCCCCTGAAGGGAAGGCCGCCGAGGAGCTTCTGGAACTCCGGGCGCGGGCGGCGCGCGCCCGGGAGACCTTCAACGGGTCGGCCGCCTCCTACAACAGGGTCCGCAGGGCCTTCCCGTTCGTGATGTTCACGCGGCTCTTCGGCTTTCGGAAGGCCTACCTCTACCCTGCGGGAGAGGAGACGGCGGACCGCGAGGTGAGGCTCTGAGCAGGGATAAGGAAATCCGCCGGCCTGCGCCCTGACCCGGAACCGGAAAGCCGCGAGGCGAATCCCTGACCCGGAAAGCCGAGGGGCGAAGCCTCGGGGCAAGGCCGGAACCCTCCGCGGCGGGCCAGACCGGCACGGCCCTCCCGGCCGTTCCCGAAGGCAAGGCGGCCAGTCCCTCCTCGCCCTGCCCCTAAAGGAGCCGCGCCTCCCGATTCCCGCAGGCGCCGCAGGCGGCCCCGCGGCGGATCCGCGGCTCGCCGCCCAGCCCCCTTCAAGGGCGGAAAGGTCCCCCCCAGCATGGAACCAGGAAAAACCGCGTCACAGGCCGTGTACCTCATGGACGCGAGCGCGTTCATCCACAGGGCTTTCCACGCCCTCCGCAGGTTCTCCGACAGGCGCGGCAGGCCCACCGGCGCGGCCTTCGGGTTCACCAACTCCCTTTTGAGCCTCATGGCGGACAAGGAGCCCCGCTACCTCGGCGTCGTGTACGACAGCCGCGGCAAGACCCGCCGTCACCGGCTCTACCCTGAGTACAAGGCCAACCGCCCCCCCATGGACCCTGACCTGGCAAGCCAGCTTCCCGCCATCCGGGGGATAGTGGAGGCCTTGGGGCTGTTTTCCCTGGAGCAGCCCGGCTTCGAGGCCGACGACGTGATCGCCGCCTATGCCCGCAGGTTCTCCGGGGAAGGGCTGGACATCGTGATAGTCTCGGGGGACAAGGACTTCTACCAGCTCCTCTCCCCATCCGTGTCCATGTACGACCCCGACCCGGCCAAGCGCTCGGCCCTGACCGCGCAGGGCTTCTCGGAACGCTTCGCGGGGCTCTCTCCAGGGCAGTTCCTGGACTGCCAGGCCCTTATGGGAGACACCTCGGACAACATCCCCGGGGTGCCCAAGGTGGGCGAGAAGACCGCCCTCAAGCTCATCCGCGAGTACTCGACCCTGGAGAGCCTTTACGCGAGCCTCGACAAGGTGACGCCGGCCGGCCTCCGGGAGAGGCTCTC
This sequence comes from Deltaproteobacteria bacterium, assembly GCA_031288415.1. Classification (GTDB taxonomy): domain Bacteria; phylum Desulfobacterota; class Desulfarculia; order Adiutricales; family Adiutricaceae; genus JAIRZX01. Next base: position 5,355 of record JAITRL010000266.1, read on the forward strand.
CCTGAACGAGGAATCCGCCCGGCTCTCGCGCGAGCTCGCGCTCCTGGGAGAGGGCTGCCCCGCCGAGGCCCCGCTGTCAGCCTTCACGCCCAGGCCGCGGGACTTGCCCGCCCTGGAGAAAATCTTCCTGGACCTGGACTTCAGGCGGCTCCTGGACCAGCTCGTGCCGGCCCACGACGGGCTCGGTCTCGGCTCCCTCGCGCCCGCCCCTGCGGCCTCCGGGAAAAGCCTCGCCGGGGACGGAGACGCGCCCGCCGGCGGCGGGCCGCAGGCCGTAACGGACGGGGAGAGCGGCGCCGGCCCGAGGCCCCCGTCCGAGGTGGACTACTCCGCCTACGTGCTGGTGGCCGGGGAGGCCGAGTGGGAGGAGCTGGACCGCTCCCTGGCGGAGGCCAGCGACGTCGCCGTCGACGTCGAGACCGACTCGCGCTTCCCCGCCTCCTGCGGCATAGTGGGCCTGAGCCTCGCCACCGGACCCAACCGGGCCTTCTACGTCCCGATCGCCCACAACCCGGACCTCTTCAGCAGAAACGTGAACCAGGACCTGGAAAGCGCCCTCGCCCGGCTGGGCCCTCCCCTCAAGGACACGTCCCGGCGCCTTTACGGCCAGAACGCCAAGTTCGACTGGCTTATCCTCGCCCGCTTCGGCCTGAGGCTCCCGCCGCCCGCCGGGGACCCCATGCTGGCGGCGTACCTGGCCGACCCTGACGGCCGGGTGGGGCTCGACTCCCTGTCGCTCAGGCACCTCAACCACCGGCCGCGCTCCTACGCCGAGGTCACCGCCCAGGGCAAGAAACAGAAGAACTTCCGGGACGTCGACCCCCGCGCGGCCTGCGAGTACTCCGCCGAGGACGCCGACCTGACCCTCAGGCTCGCCCCCCTGACCGCCTCCGCCCTGGCCGGGGACCGCGCGCTTTCCCTCCTCTACCGCGAGATCGAGCTCCCCCTGGAGGATCTTCTGGTGTCCATGGAGGCCGCGGGCATCCGCATCGACCCCGGGGCCCTCTCCGCGATCTCCCGGAGGCTGGGCGAGCTTCTCGCGGACCTGGAGAGAAAAATCTGGGGCGAGGTAGGCTTTGAGTTCAACGTGGCTTCCCCCAAACAGGTGGGGGAGGCGCTTTTCGGGAAGCTGGGCCTCACCCCGATCAGGCGCACCTCCAAGAAGACCGCCTGGTCCACCGACTCGGAGGTGCTCTCCGAGCTCGCGCCCCTCCATCCCGCCGCCGCGGACATCCTGGCCCACCGCGAGCTCTCCAAGCTCAAGACGACTTACGCGGACAGGCTCCCCCTCGCCGTGAACCCCGCCACCGGGCGGGTCCACACGATCTTTCACCAGACCTTCACCGCGACCGGGCGGCTCTCGTCCTCCGACCCCAACCTCCAGAACATCCCCGCCAAGACCGAGGAGGGCCGGAGAATCAGGGAATGCTTCATCGCGGAGGAGGGGTCCATGCTGGTCTCCGCGGACTACTCCCAGATAGAGCTCCGGGTGATGGCTGAATTCTCCGGAGACTTAGCCCTCATGGACGCCTTCCGCCACGGGGCGGACATCCACCGCGAGACCGCGGCGGCGATCTTCGGCAAGGCCCCGGCAGACGTGACTCCCGAGGAACGGGACCGGGCCAAGGCCATCAACTTCGGCATCATCTACGGCCAGGGGCCCTTCGGGCTCGCGCGGTCCCTCAAGATCCCCCAGGGGGCGGCCAGGGACTTCATAACCCAGTACTTCGCGCGGTTCCCGGGCGTCAAGGCCTTCATGGACTCCGTACAAAAGGAGGCCGCCCGCGCGGGGGAGGTCCGCACCCTCTTCGGCCGCAGGCGCGCGCTCGCCGGCTTTTCCTCGAGTTCCCGCCAGGCCAGGGCCGAGGCCGAGCGGATGGCCATCAACACCCCGGTCCAGGGCACCGCCGCGGACATCATCAAGATAGCCATGCTCCGGGCTGCCGCAAGGCTCAGGAAAGACTCCCCCCGGACCCGGCTCCTCCTGCAGGTCCACGACGAGCTCATAGCTGAGGCCCCTGAGGACGAGGCGGAAAAGACGGCGGCCATCCTCAGCGAGGAGATGGAGCTGGCGGGATCTAAGCCCTTCTACGAGGGCGCCCCGGTCCTGAAGGTGCCCCTCAAGGTCGACTGCGCGGTCTCCCGGACCTGGGCCCACGCCTGAGGGCAAGGGCGGACCGCAAGGCCTCAGGCCCCCCCCGCCTGGCGGCATTCCCGCCTGCCGCTTCGACGCCGCCGCGGCAAAGCCCGGGGCCCCGCCTCAGGCGCCCCTGAAGACGGAGCGGCCCGCAGGCTCCCGCAAGACGCCTTCGCGGCCGCTTCCTGCCTTGCGGGGCGCTCTTTCCAGGCGGGGCTCCGGGCCTCCTCTCCCGGGAACCTTACGCCGCGCATGGCTTAAGTCCGCCAGAGGCCGGACAGGGAGGGCGCGGGCCGGGGCCGCGCGTGACCGGCCCAGGCCCGCGCCCAGACGGGCCGCGGAAACGGCCGGGAGCGCGGCGGTTCCGTCCTTTGACAACGGACAGGGTTTCCGGCATACTGCGCTCGTTGCTGCGGCGGCCCGCCCGCAGGGGCGGGTTTTCCCGCGCGGGCCGGAACCTTCCTCCGCGCGCCTCGCGAACGGCCGCCCGCTTCCCTCGGCGGCAGGCCCCCTGACCCGCGAGGCCCCTTTCTTCTTCGTCCGCGGCCTGCGGCGCGGACCGCCGCCTGGCGGCCTACCGCCGCGGCCTCCAGGGACCCTGAAGGCCGCTTAAGGGCCCTTACGGCCTCCCCCCGTTTTCCTCCCCCCGCCCCGCATGACTGCCCCCACGGCCCCGCAGGACCCGGAGCCCGGCCTGAAACCCCGGCCCGGCAGGGATCAGCCATCAGGAACCCGCTCCCGGAACCTCTCCGGCATGCGCCCGCCGGTATCGGCCTTGACTGACAACCCAGCTCCCACTGAACGCCGGCCTGCCCCGGCTCCCCCGGACCGCGTGCCTCCCGCAGGCCTGGAGGCCGAGGGCATCGACCCCGATCCCGATCTCTCACTCCTGGAAGACCGCCCGGAGGGCATCGGCGCGGCGCCCTCAGCGAAAAACGCCTGCCCGCGTCCCAGGCCCATGCGCGAGGCGGCTGATCCCGCCTTCCAGGCGCCTTCCGGCGGCCCCGCGCGGACGGCCCCGCTGAACCCCGCCCAGGCGGGCCCCGCGGCCGCCCCGCAGGACTCCTCCCAAGCCTTCCGGGGGCCCGCCGCTTTCCGCCCCCAGAGCCCGCCTCCGCAAGGCCGGGCGATGCCCGGAAGCTTTCCGGGCCGGGACTTCGCCGGCAGTCCGCCGGGCGGCGGCACGGCCGTCTCCCCTGACGGCCTGCGGCAGTCAGCCGCCCCTGGCGAACCGCGCCCCGCCGCGCGAAGGGCAGCTTCCGGGGCCGCCGGCGGCCCGGCTCCCGTCGGCGGAACGGCCGCGGAAGGCGGCTCCCCCGGCCCCGCGGCCGGCCATCCTCTCGCCAGGCCCATGCTGGAGCGCCCGCCCGGCGCGACAAGGCTCCCCGGGGAGGGCCGCGCCGGCCCTGCGGCCTCCGCGGCCGGTCACCCTGCGGCCAAAGGCTTGCGGGAGCGTTCCCCCGCAGGAACCCGGCTGCCCGGGCCGCGGCCCGGAGACGGCGGCTCAGGCGGCGGGGAGCCGTCGCTGAACGCCCCCATGCCCTCCACGCGCTGGCTGGGCCTGGATGACGGCCCCGAAGGCGACGGACCGGACCTGGGGCTGGGCTCCGCGCCTCCCGTTCCCGCACGGAGGCGCCGGGAGCTGCTCGAGGAGTCCGCGCGGGAAGGCAGGCGCGCGGGAGGGAAAAAGCCGAGGCGCGGCAGGGGCCCCGGAAGACCCGCGGATGGCGGGGCCCCCGTGAGGCCCCCGCGGCCGGGGCTGTTCCGGAGGCTTCTGGTCACGGCCTTCTGGACCCTTTTGGGCATCACGGTCTTCTGCCTCGCGGCCGCCGTCGGGGTTTACGCCTACTTCTCGCAGGACCTGCCGTCGGTGGAGTCCCTCAAGACCTACCGGCCCAGCGCCTCCTCGTTTTTCTACAGCAGGGACGGCAGGGTCATCGGGGAATTCTACCGCGAGAGGCGCTACCCGGTATCCCTGGACGAGGTGCCCCCGCACGTGCGGGAGGCCTTCATCGCCGTCGAGGACGCGGCCTTCTACCGCCACCAGGGCATAAACCTCAAGGGCATCGTCCGCGCGACGGTCAACAACGTCACCGGCAAGAAGCTCCAGGGGGGGAGCACCATCACCCAGCAGCTGGTGCGCGGGATCCTGCTTTCCTCTGAGCGCAAGGTCTCCCGCAAGCTCCGCGAGATGATCCTGGCCTACCGGCTGGAGGCCTCCCTTCCCAAGGACAGGATACTGGAGCTGTACCTCAACCAGATCTATCTGGGCCAGGGGGCCTACGGGATCGAGGCCGCGGCCAGGGAATACTTCGACAAGAGCGCCTCCCAGCTCTCCGTGGCGGAAGCCGCGATGCTGGCGGGCATCACCCAGTCGCCCGAGGGCAAGAACCCCATGCGCCGCCCGGACGAGGCCCGTTCCAGGCAGCTCCACGCCATCTCCCGCATGGAGGTCGCGGGGTTTCTGGGCCCTCAGGAGGCGGAGGCCGCCCGCGCGGAGATCCTCAACCTCCAGGGCCGCAGGCCCAACCCCAACGTCACCGAGGCCCCTTACTTCACTGAGCACGTGCGCCGGATGCTGGCCGAGCGCTACGGGGAGGAGGCCCTTTACACCTCCGGCCTCAAGGTCTACACCACCTTGAGCCTGGACGACCAGAGGGCGGCCGACGCCGCGGTGGCCAGGGGCCTGAGAGAGTACGCCAGGCGCAGGGGCTTTCAGGGCCCCTTGACCCGTTACGGGTCCGACGCCGACATAGCCGCCGCCTTGGCCCGCCAGGCGGAGGACCTGCCGCCGGAGGGCCTCAGGCCCGACCGCCTCTACGAGGCGGTGGTGCTCGAGGTGGGGAAGGAATCGCTCAAGGTGCAGGTCGGCGATTATCCGGGCGAGATCGGGAAAAAAGGCCTGGACTGGATCCTGCCCAAAGGGGCCTTGGCCAAGCAGCTCGCGCGCGGCGACGCGGTATGGGTGCGCCTGGCCGACTCCCCGGAGGAGGCCGGCGGCGCCTTCGCGGCCGACCGCGAGGCGGCCCTGCGGCGCATCGCGACCGGCGAGGGCGAGGACGAGACGCGGAGCTTCGTGCTCGAGCAGCGCACCGACGTCCAGGCGGCCTTCCTGAGCATGGATCTCGCCGACGGCGGGGTGCGGTCCATGGTGGGCGGAAGGGACTTTTCCGAGAGCCAGTACAACCGCGCGGTCCAGAGCCGGCGCCAGCCGGGCTCCTCCTTCAAGCCCATAGTCTACGCGGCGGCCATGGACGCGGGCTTCACCCCCGGGTCGGTCATGGTGGACGGCCCGGTGGTGGTCGATGACATAGGCTCAGGCAGGCGCTGGAAACCCATGAACTCCGACCGGAAGTTCCTGGGGCCCATGCCGCTCTACAACGCGCTCGTCTCCTCGCGCAACCTCATCTCGGTCAAGGTCCTGGAACGCATCGGCTTCGACAGGCTAGACGAGACCGCGGCGGCGCTGGGCATCTCCGAGAAGCTCCCGCACAGCCTGGCCGTGGCCCTGGGCGCGCACGGCCTCCCCATGCCCGAGCTGGTGGGAGCCTACTCGGCCTTCCCCAACAACGGGACCCGGGCCGTGCCCCGCTACATAGACCGGGTGGAGGACCGCGACGGGAACCTGGTGGAAAGCTTCCCGCCGGAGCTGGTGAGCGCCATCCCGCCGCCCACGGCCTGCATCCTGACCTGGATGCTCCGCGGCGCGGTGGCCCAGGGCACCGGCTCCGCCGTGAAGCCTTTGGGCGTCCCCGTGGGCGGGAAGACCGGCACCACCAACGACGCCTCGGACGCGTGGTTCGTGGGCTTCACCCCGTCGCAGGCGGCGGCGGCATGGTTCGGCACCGACGAGCTAAAGCCCCGGGGCGTGGGGGAGGTGGGCGGCCGCGCCGCCGCCCCGGTGTTCCTCTATTACATGCAGAAGGCCATGGAGGGCCTCCCCGCACAGGACTTCACCGTGCCTCCGGGCGCGGTCATCGAGCCGGGCGGGGCCTTCGGCGTCTGCTACCGCGAAGGCACCTACGGCACGGGCATCTCCGAGACCGCGGCCGAGCGCGTGCCTGAGGAGGACTTCCTGCGCGGGGACTTGACGGACGAGACTTTCCTGGATGCCGGGGAAGAGGCCCGCCCCGCCAGGGGGCTTTAGGGCGGAAGGCCCCCTCGCCGCGCGCCTTGCGGCGGCCGCCCGGGAAAACGGGGCGGAGGGCGCGGCAACAGAATCAAGCCGTTTTTTTTCCGGCAGCCTGAGCCCCGGCCGGCTTATGCAAGCGCAAGGGTATTCCGGGGCCGCCGCCTGCCGCGGCGGCAATCGCTTCCATGCCAGTGGGGGGTTCCGGCCTGAATCTCGCGAGGGAGCCGGGAAAGGCTTCGGCCCGCGCCGCCCTCCGGGGGCGGAGGCCCTATTTCCCGGCCGTGCCGCCGGGCCCGTCCTCGCCGCTGTCCTGAGCGGCTTCGGGCTCCTTGACGGACTTCCGGAAATTGCTGATGGCCGAGCCCAGCTGCCTTCCGAGATCCGGAAGCCTCCTGCCGCCGAACACCAGCATCACCACGGCCGCTATCAGGATAATCTTCCAGGGG
>JAITRL010000276.1 GCA_031288415.1 Deltaproteobacteria bacterium
GGACATTTTGCGGAATTGAGACGCTCATGGAAGTCTTGCGGCATTGCCTGAGGCGGGGCGATTCATTGACGCAGGCCGGTGGGCTTTCTTCCCGGGGGGAGAGGGACTTGCGGGGCCCTGTTCAGCGGAAGTGACAAGCGGTCAGGTGGCCTGGGAAGCCCTCCTTGGGCAAGGGGGGCTCGGTGCGGCAGACATCCTTGGCTTCGGGGCACCTGGGATGAAAAGGGCAGCCGTCCGGCGGGCTTTGGGGATCGGGCGGCTCGCCTTCCAGGATAAGGCCTTCTCCGGAAGCCCGCCCGTACTCGGCGGAGGCCCAGAGGGCCTTGACGTAAGGATGGTGGTTGACCTGTCCCAGAAGCCCGCGGGGCAATACCTCCATGAGGAGCCCTCCGTACATGATGGCGATCCTGCCGGCAATCAGGGAAACCAGGGCCAGATCGTGGCTGATGATGACCAGGGTAAGGCCTCTGCCGTCCTTTGCGGCGAGCAGGAGGTTCACGATCTGGGCCTGTACCGAGACATCCAAGGCTGAGGAGGGCTCGTCCGCGATAAGGATTTCGGGGTTGAGGGAAAGGGCCCTGGCCAGGCACAGCCGCTGGCGTTGGCCGCCCGAGAACTGGTGAGGGTAGCGGGAGAGGAACGAGGGGTCTAAGCCCACCTCCTCCATGAGGGCGCTCACGCGGTCCCGCCTTTCCGCGCGGTTACCGAGGCGGTGTATCACGAGCCCTTCCGAGAGGGTCCTGAAGGCAGTAATCCTCGGGTTCAGGGAAGAGGCCGGGTCCTGGAACATGAACTGCACCCGGCGGCAGAATGCCCGGCGTTCTGGGCGACCGAAGGCCGAGACGTTGTTTCCCTCGAAAAAAACAGTCCCCTGGTCCGGGGGGTACAGGGCGCTGAGGACCCTGCCCAGGGTGGACTTGCCGGACCCGCTCTCGCCCACCAGACCCAGGATTTCGCCACGCCGTATACCTAGGTCCACCCCGCGGACGGCTTTCACGCCGCCTTGATCGTTCTTGCGCCTAAACAGGCTCCGGATTTCCCCCGCCAGCCCTGCCGACGGGCGGAATGTCTTATGCACGGCCCGGGCTTCCATGAACCACTGCTCACTGGCATCCCGGGCCAATGGGGGGGACGTTGAAGCCGCAGCCGGACAAACGTCTCCACCGGCAGAGACCTCGGCTTTCGCGTAAGCTTCACCCGCCGCAGCGCTTGCAGAAGTAACGGCTGATCCGGCTGAAGCAGCGGCTGTACTGGCTGAAAGTGGGTCTGTACCGGCTGAAGCTGTTCCGGCGAAATCTACGTCTGTTCCATCTGAAGTTGAGGCTGATCCGGCTGAAGCTGGGGCTGAAATGGCTGGATTTTGGGCTGAAACGGCAGGATCTTGGGCTGAACCGGCTAATGTCGAAGCTGATCCGGCAGGGTTTGGAGCTGGCCCGAGGGAATCTCTGGCTGCTTCGGAGCATGCAACAGCGGAATTTGGTAAAGCCGCGGCTGAGCCGGTGAAAGCAGCGGCTGTCTCGGAGAATGTGGAAGCTGGGGCGGAGCCTACAGAAGAGGCGGAGGGCGAGGAAGAGGCTGAGGGGGAAGACGTTTCAGAGGAAGCTGGGGAGGAGGCGCCAGGGGTATCAGGGAGCGTGGTCGGAGCAAGGTTGTCAGGCGCCATAGCTTGCCTCCCTCATGAAGCACCGGACCCTGCCTCCGCCTGGGGTCGGCAGGAGCCGCGGGAGGCTCTCCAGGCACACGGGAGCGCGTTCGGGGCAGCGGGGCGCGAAGGGGCAGCCGGGGAGGGTATCCTTGGGGCCGGGGGCCTGGCCCGGTATTGGGACCAGAGTTTTGCTGAGGTTCTCGGAAGGGTTAGGCGGGAGGGCCGCCACGAGGCCCCGGGTGTACGGATGAAGAGGCTTCGAGAAGGCCTCTCCCCCGGTCTCCTCCAGGATCAGGCCGGCGTACATGACCAGGATCCGGCCCGCGAGGCCCTGGAGGATCCTCAGGTTGTGGGTAATGAACAGGACCCCGGTGTCTCTCTGGGAAATGAGATCGTGCAGGAGGCGGATAATCTGGAGGGCGATGGTGGGGTCCAGGGCCGTCGTGGGCTCGTCGGCTATAACGAGGTCGGGGTTGAGGGCCAGGGCCATGGCGATCACCACCCTCTGGCGCATGCCGCCCGAGAAGCGGTGGGGGTAGCTGCCGTAGGCCGCTGCTGGGTTGGGGAGTCCTGCCTGGGACAGGAGGGCGCAAGCGGACTCCCTGGCTTCCCGGCGGCTTTGGCCCAGTCTCAGGCGGAAAATCTCCGCCACCTGCTCCCCTACGGTGATGACAGGGTTGAGGGCCGTGAGCGGCTCCTGGAAGATCATGCCCATGGAAGAGCCGGCCAGGGCCCTGCGTTCCTTGGGAGGGAGACTGAGCACGTTGCGGCCCTTGAAGAGGATTTCCCCCCTGCGGTAGACCGCCCCGTAAGGGAGAAGGCCCATGATCCCGTAAGCCGCGAGGGACTTGCCGGACCCGCTTTCGCCTACCAGGCCCACCACTTCCCCTTTGTCCAGCCGGAAGTCCACACCTTTGACCGGGAGGTAGCCCCCTTCCCCGAACCCGATGGCTAGGTCTCTGATCTCCAGAAGCTGGGGCGCCTGAGAGTCTTGGGTCATGGGTCTTCATGGGAAGGCCGGATCGGCCCTGAAGATAGGGTCATCCGGGCTGGAGAGAAGCTGACGTTAGCCGGGGGGTGCGGCTCCGGGAGGAGACAGGGCCGGGCGTTCACCCGGTGTGAGGGTTTGGTCCGGAGAGCTTGGCGCCCAGGTATAGAGAGCCTGATTGGGCAGGCATGCCGGTCAGGCTTGGCGGGCCGAGCCGTCAGGGCACGACAGGTTGGCCCGCCATGGCAGACATGGACTTGGAAAAAAGGCAGAGCCAGCAGATTTTGAACAAGAGAGCTGGGAAGGAGTCCTGGGTTTAGTGCCAGGGGATGGCGGAAGGGGGCCTGCTGGCTGTAGGAAACAGGGGACAGGGGCTTGGAGCGGCGGCCCCGCATCACTGGGCTAGGGCTTGCATGTCCCGGAAGCGATCGCTTCCGGACTTTTGCAGCGAAATACCGCCCAAGCACGGAAAGAAGCCCATAGTTTACCCCGAAATGCCCTTAAGTGCCAGATAAAAGGCTTCCTGCAGGCTTAGCGGCGCATGTTGGTCTGCTTAAAGGTTTCCTGACGGCTTCGGGCGATGTCAGAGGTGGCCACGGATTCACTGAAGCGGGTAAATTGCCTTAGAAGAACTGGTCGGAGCGCTTGGGCATCTGAACGAACAGGAGGGTCGGAGCAAGAGGCGCCTGGAAGGTGTCAGGAGCGGCTCCAGTTGCGGCCTGGCTTTCCGGAAAGCGCGGGACTGGGTGGCCTGGACAACTGAAAGGCGCGGGACCGGGGCAGCTTGGCTTTCCGGATGGCGCGGGGACAGGGGTAGCCAGGACAACCTGGCAGGCGCAGGTACGGCGTAGCCTGGAGCTTGGCGTGACCTTTCGTGCGGACTGTTCTTGGGCTGCCTGTATTCGGCGCACTGGACTTTGGGGCTGATTGGGCATCGTAAGGGTCGCCCAGGGGATACAGGCGCTTTTCACGGCCTTCCGGTCGATCTTCTCAGGTGGGCAGGGCCCTTCAGGCCATTACTTGTCGTCAGGGCAGCTCTGGCCAGTCAAGCCTTCCAGGCCGTAAGGGTAGTCCTGGCCGATCATCTTCTTTCCGGGGGCTGGGTAGAAAGTCGGACTGTCTAAAATTTGTACAGACGTTCAAAAATTTGAACAAGGCAGTTCAAAAATTTGAACGTCAGCTATGGACTTCGGAAAATTTTTGAACAGGCTATTTAAAAAAATTTAGTGAAAACAAGTATTTAGCAATTATGGTAGGGTTGGCCTACTAATTGCTTCGGTATGGGGCAGGTCGGGGACATACCTCCAGGCCGATGCAAGCTAAAATAACTCTTTCTCCTTGTTTCTTAGCTTTTCGAAAGACCGCGGCCCGCCCAAGCCGCGGTTTTTCTTTTCTGCGGCGCTTTTCCCTTGCCTTCAGAAAACCACCCCGTCCGTCAGTAAGCCTTTTTGAGTTTTCCCCGCCTTAATCCCTCCTTGACCCCGCGTTTTTGACTTTCCTCAACAGTTTTTCCCGCTGAAGTCCCACCAGCCCTGTCCCGGTTCTTCCGGCATATTGCGTGCAAGTACGGGGCCTTGCCCCTCCTTTTAAGACACCGGTTAGCTTGAAGGCGGGGCCTATTGTTTTCCACCCTTCCACCCTTCCTGCCTTCCAGCCTACCTGCCTACCTGCCTGCCTGCCTGCCTGCCTGCCTGCCTGCCTGCCTGACTGACTGCCTGCCTACCTGCCTACCTACCTGCTTGCCTGCCTACCTGCCTACCTGCCTACCTGCCTACCTGTTTGCCTTTTTGTCCGCCTGTCCCTCTTCCTGTCTTCCTGGGGCTGAGGTCTTGAGCTCCAGCCGGTCTGCTCATCGTATTGTTAAGGGCTGACCAGTGAATTTAGGCGGCGGTGCCGCCGAATGTCAAACGGCGGTTGATTAACCGAGGCTCAGACGGGAGCCTTCGGGGTTTTCCCTTTACCGGAACTGTATGCCAACATGCAGTGAAGCGGCATGGCGGAACAGACCTTGCGGCAGTTTTGCCAAGAGTCAAGGCCGGCTCCAGGAAAGGCATTCCAAAGCCTGGCAAGCGGAAAGCGACGGTTCCGGGCGTCTCAGGTTCTGCAGGAACCGGCGGCATTGGGTTTACCTCAGGGAGTGAAATAAATTAAGGTTGCAGGGAGCGCCTATGGCTACGAACAGGGAGCATCAACATGAGCAAGCGGGGCTGTGGGCTTGCCGGAGCGCGGGGGTCCTGCGGGCATGCTGCCGAAGGCTGTGGACAAAAAATGCCACCCTGTTCTACAATGCATTTGATTTAACTGTCTGCCAGCAGGCGCCTGAGAAAAAGGATCGGCCTCTGTCGGTGCGCTAGGCCCCTGCCAAAAAGCCGTAGCCTTAAGCCGCGTCAGAATCACGAGTTCTTCCTGGACTGTAGCTTTGATAGGGTTTGGCGATGCCAGAGACGTGCGAGGGTTGTCACGGCGGCTGACAGGCATCAACCGGCAATCGGAATCGGAGGTGTGACTCGATATGGCTGAGCTCACTAAAGACGGCACTCCTGAGGCGCCTGCCAGCGAGGCCACGGCTTCAGAGGCGGCTGCCAGCGAGGCCACGGCTTCAGAGGCGCCTGCCAGCGAGGTCCCGGCTCCAGAGGCGGCTGCCAGCGAGGCCACGGCTTCAGAGGCGGCCGCCAGCGAGGCCACGGCTTCAGAGGCTGCCGCAAGAGAGTCGGCCGCTCCCAAGGAGGCGTCTCATGAGGAGGCTGTTCCCGATGAGGCCTCCGGAGAGGCTTTAGCTCTTAAGGCCGACTCCCCTGAGAAATCCGGTGCCGTTGCGGCTGGCGCCGCGGGAGCAGGCTTTTCCGCCGGGCCTTCCGCGGAAGGAGGCCAGGGAGAGCCGGTCATCGTCATCGAGGGGCTCACCAAGTGCTACGGTCGGGAGACCGTGGTGGACTCGCTGGACCTCACGGTGCGGGAGGGCGAGATTTTCGGGTTCCTGGGTCCCAACGGGGCGGGGAAGACAACCACGCTCCTCATGCTTCTGGGCCTGTCGCTCCCCAGTGAAGGCTCTGTGCGCGTACTGGGCCTCGATCCGGTGCAGGAACCCCTGAAGGTCAAGAGCCAGGTGGGGTACCTCGCCGAGAACATGGGCTTCTACGGGGATCTCACCGCCCGTGAGAACCTGTTCTTCGTGGCAGCGCTTAACCGCTTAAAGGACCCGGGCGACAAGATCGCGGAGGTCCTGGAGCTCGTGGGGCTCGCGGGAGACGCCGACCGCCAGGTGTCCGAGTATTCCAGAGGCATGCGTCAGCGCCTAGGCTTCGCGGAGGTCCTGGTGAAGGACCCCAAGATCGCCTTCCTGGACGAGCCTACCCTGGGCCTTGACCCGGATGGCATCGCCACCATGCTTGAGATGATCACCCGGCTCCCTAAGGAGAGGGGGCTCACGGTCATCCTGTCCTCCCACCTCCTGCACCTCGTGGAGAGGGTGGCGACCAGGGTAGGCATCCTCCGCAAGGGCAGGCTCCTGGCCCAGGGGACCGTGAGCGAGCTATGCGAGGGCGCGGGGCTCGCCCCCAGCCTTGAGGCAGTCTACAGCTATTACTTCCATCGGGGCGAGGAGGCCGCCTGAGACTATGGGCGCAGTGATCCGCAAGGAGCTCGCCGACCACTTCGGGTCGGCGCGGTTCCTCATCATAATGTCCCTCATCTTCATGGTGAGCTTCCTGCTGACCCACTTGGCGGGCCAGGGCATCCGCGACGTGCTGGCCGAGGGAGGGAACACCTACCTGGAGGGGAGGACCTTTCTGCTCCTCTTCACCGCCCCTGCGGCATTCTTTTCGCTGGCGGTGTTCCTGTCCATCTTCGGGCCGCTCATGAGCATAGTGCTGGGCTTCGACTCCATCAACAGGGAGCGCAACCAGGGGACCCTCTCCAAGATCCTCTCCCAGCCCATCCATAGGGATGAGGTGATCCTGGGCAAGTATCTTGCCGGGCTCATCACCATCGCCGTAACTCTCGCCTCCTTGCTCCTGCTGCTTACCGGCATGGGCCTTCTGGGGGTTGGGGTGGTCCCCACTTTCGACGAGGCCAGGCGCCTGTTCGTGTTTTTCCTGCTTACGCTGGTCTACATGGGCTTCTGGCTGGGGCTCTCGATCCTCGTCTCCATAGTGTTCAGGTCTGTCGCCACCTCAGCCATGGCCGCCGCCGCGCTGTGGATACTCGTCATCTTCTTCCTCCCGGTCCTGAGCCAGGCGGCCGCCTCGGCCCTCGCGCCCTTCAGCGATCCCGCCCGCCCCAGGGCCGAAGAGATCGCAGCCTACTCGCAGGTCCACAAGGCCGTGAACATGGTCTCACCCACTGGCCTTTACAACCAGGCAGGCGCGGCCCTTCTGGATCCCACCCACCGGGGGAGCGATCAGGCCTTCCGGATAGCCATGATGAGCCGGGTGGACCGCTACCTGCTCGCCCGCTTTCAGGGCGGGATCGCCTTCGGGCAGTCCATGCTCATCGTGATGCCTGATATCCTGTTGCTCTTGTGCTTTTCGATCCTGACTTTCCTGCTATCCTACGTGGTGTTCGTGCGGCAGGAGGTCCGATCCGTCTGAAGCGGCCGCCGTCCACGCCTGAGGCTTGACCGGCGGGCTCAGGGGCATCTCGTCCGGGCCTGCAGGCGTTCCTTCAACGGCTTAAGGTCTCGAACCTTCTGGGTTCCAGTGCTTCAAGGCCTCAAGCCTTCCAGGCCTCAGCTTTTCAAGCCTTCCGGGCCTCAGCTTTTCAAGGCTTAAGCCTTCATGGCCTCAGGGCTTTAAGGTCTCAGGGCTTCAGGGAAATCAAAGTCTCTGGGCCTTAAGGCCTTAAGCCTTCAAAGGCTCAGGGTTCACAGAGCAGGGCTCAAGGCCTAGGCGCTAGACGCTCAAAGCCCCTCGGCCTGAAAATTCGGCAACGGACTGGTGCGGACGGGAGTTGACCCGCGCGCAACCGTAC
>JAITRL010000220.1 GCA_031288415.1 Deltaproteobacteria bacterium
CAACATATGGAGAGTTGCGCGGTTCATCAGGCAAAACGCGCGGGTTGTCAAGTGAAAACGAGGCGGGCCGCAAGGGATTCGGGCAAAAAGGAGGTTAAAGTGGCTGCCGGGCCGTAAAAGTGAAATTTCGCGCTGAAATTTGCCCTGCTTGTTGAGAAAAGTTCGCAGCAAGCTGGAAATCGTTAGTTTATGATCGCCGCAGTAGCCTCGCCCTGGTTTCAGCCCCCTTTTTTTAGAGGGGACTTTTTGCACCTTCATCAAAATTTTACAAACTCTTTGGTAACCTTTCAGGTGCCCCACAACCCATACCGGCATAACATTTAGACTGAGGCCTCGGTAGGGCCACGGCAGTTCTGTCCGAGGGAACCCACATTATTGATTCCTACGCAAAAAGACCTTTAGCCTATGTCTTCAAATTTTAAGATGCCATATAGAGGAGTTAATTTAACGATATTTCACTACATACGGCATGTTTTTTCGGCTACGATTTTCAACAAGGCTTTTTGCGTAGGAATCGAATTTGGAGAAAATGGCGTGTTCGCCGGTAGGTGAGATTTTTTGCGATTCATTCTCAATAGATTCCAACATTTTTCTAATTTTGGCTGAGCCCGGCCTATTGGGGCTCTATCCTCCTCTGATTTTGAGGAGTGTTTTTCCGTAGAAATCAACTGTAATAGGGATAAAGATGAAAATTATTGCAAATATAGATTTTCATATTAAAATAATTCTATTTATAATTTTATGTCTAAACATCATAAATTTTTCTCCAGGAATGCCTTTCCCTTTTCTCGACGGTGACGGGGCTTTTGGGCTTTCCGAAGCCGCGGCCAAGCGGCTTCAGTTCGGCAAAGAGGTAATGTTCAATTTCGGCCCGTATTCTGACATGTATAGCGGGATGTACCATCCCGCCAGAGACGGGGTCATGCTCTTATGCGGGCTTCTCATTGCGGTGGCGTATTTCCTTAACCTCGCGGCGCTGAAAGAGGGTTCCGGTCGCAAATACTGGATTTTGATCTTCCTGGTTCCGGTCTTGGGCTTCGTATGCCCGGACACGATTTTTTTCACCCTGATCGCCCTGATTGCCGTAAATTTCTACAGGCGGCTGGTCAAAGGGGAGAACGTGGCCAAACTGCAGGCGGCCGTCTCAGTCGCCGCTTTAGGCCTGATCAGCCTCTCCAAAGGCACTTTCGTTTACACGGCGGCGTATTTCATCATGCTGCTCGCTGTCCTGTCGGCGCTTAAAAGGCGTCTCAGGCTCATGCTGGCGATCATTGCCGGCTGTGCTCTCTCGATGCTTGTTTTCTGGCTGCTTGCCGGCCAGGACATGGCTAACTTGCCGCGGTTTTTCTACTACATCTATCTGGTAGGGATGAATTACACCGAGGCCATGACATCGTTCACGAACATCTACCTGGAGTTGCTGTTCATGCTCGTCGCGGCGTTTTTCACGCTGACGTTGCTGCTTGAGGCGGACATGAAGCCGGCGGACAGGCTGTTCGGAATATTCATCTACGGCCCGATCCTCTTCATGCTGTTCAAGAGCGGCTTTGTCCGCGACGACTTAGGCCATAACATCATAGCTTATTCAGGCCTGCTCGTCGTCTCGTCTTTCCTTCCCTTTGTTTTCAAGTTCAGATCCTTCAATATCCTCTGGTTCGCCGGGGCCATGGTCCTTTACGCGGTAGCCAACCTGATCGCTCTCAGCGTGTACATGCAGGTCCCGATTTTACCGAAAACGTTTAGCTCGCTTCAGGGAATCGCCGTACGTCTTTCCGACCCTGGCCGCTACAAGACCGAGTTCGACCGCGCCCTCGCCTCGTACCGCCGGGATTACGCCCTCCCCGGGCTTCAGGGTACCTCCGACGTCTACTCGTGGGACATAACCTATCTCCTGTCGTCTCCCAACAGCTGGAACCCTCGGCCGGTGTTCGTCAGCTTTAACGTATGGCACGCGAGGCTGGCCGAACTGAACAGGGAGCACCTGCTCGATCCGAAGAAGGCCCCGGACAACGTCTTTTTCGCCGTTCAGACTTTGGACATGCGCTATCCCACCATGGATGACGGCCCCAGCCTTCCGGTTCTCATCAATTCTTACGAATTGAACGGAGAATACGGGCGTCACCTGATCTTCAGGCGCGGCGTTGCCCGCGGGAAATCCGCCCGTGAGGGAAGGCTACTGGCCACGTCCTCCCGCCGCTTTGACGAGAAGGTCGACGTATCGTCCTTTGAAAGGCCTTTGTACGTGACCTTTGACATAAAAAGGTCATTTCCGGGAAACATCGCGAACTTCCTTTTCAAGACCTCTCCGGTATTCATCAAGGTGGACTTGAGGGATGGCACCTCGCAGGTGTTCAGGATCAACCCTGGCGTGGGGAAGGCGGGATTTCTCCTCTCACCCCTCATCAGCAACAACGCGAACCTTAAGGCCGTGATAAAGTCCAAAGACGGGCCTTTTCCAACCAAGGTGGAGTCCTTCACCGTCTTCCTGGTTATAGACTTCATGAGAGGGTACACGTTGTCCAAGTTCACGGGATACCTGTGGAACCCGACATACACGGTCTCGCTTTACGAGCTTTGACCCCCCGAGCCTAACTCCTTTCCGATCTGCTGCGGTTTCAAACGTAGGCGTAGGTCACTGGTTTCTGCCTGCCACAGCGGTTGGAATTTTCCGTGCCTGCCTCCGTCGGAAATGGCGAGCGGCGAGGCAGGCAGGCGTTGGCTCCCCCCGGCTTTTCGCTCCCATGCCGCCTGAACGGGGGCCCTTGACGCCTTGACGCCTTGACGCCCAAGGAGCCTGAGGTCAGCTCACAGGGGGGGCAGCGGGCGGGCGGCCTACACCCGCCTCATGAACGCCCCGAGGTACAGGGACAGCTGCTGGAACAGGGAGCGCCTGAAGAGGCCGCTCCGCCAGACCGCCTTGAGGGACTGGAGCCTCCCCTGGCCCTGATGCAGGCGGGCGAAGGCCTTGAGCCTCTCCCTGTTTTCCGGGGTGAGCCTGTCTGCCATCGCCTCCAAGGCCTCGATGTTCCTGGCGTTCATCTCCCTGAAGCCGCCCGTCCAGGCCCTCTTCACCCTCTGCAGGAGGGCGGCGGCAGAGCCGTTGGAGCCGATCAGGTTGCCGCCGTGCTGCCGGTACCGCAGCATCGGCCGGTGGTCGTACACCGCCTGCCCTCCCGAGCCGGTGACTATCTGGTAGGCCCACCAGTCGTGGCTCACGGGCCGCAAGGCTTTTCCCGCCCGTATGAGCTCCCTGGCCGGGATGTTGAAGGTCATGGTGTTCGCGCCCGCGAGGGACTGGACGAGGGCGTTGAGGAAGCTGGGCGGCGGCGCGCTCCTCAGAGGCGAGAGGCCGAGCTTAGCCCCGCCGTCGTCCACGATGGCGGTGCGGCCGCAATAGAGGGCGGGCATATCCTGGCCCAGCGGGGAAAGCAGCCGGAGTGCCCGGCGCAGCTTGTCCGGGAGCCAGACGTCGTCCTGGTCCGCCCAGGCGAAATAGCCGGCATCCGGCGCGGGAAGATCCGCAAGCGAAAGAAAATTCCTGCAGAAGCCGCCGCACGGCCCCTCAATGACTTTCAGCCTGTCAGGGCCCCAGTCTTTCCGGTAGCGGGCGAGTATTTCCAGCGTGCCGTCGGAGGAGCCGTCGTCCGAGACGGTAAGCGTCCATTCCCGGTGCTCCTGCCGGGCGATGGAGTCGAGCTGCTCGCTGAGGTGCCGCTCGCCGTTGTACGTGCCCATGAGTATGGCGACTCGCGCGCCCTGGCGGGGCATGGGGGGTACTCCTCGTCTCTGTCCGGCCGCGGATCTGCGGATAACGGCTTCCCGGACCCAGGCGGATTCGGGCATGGCCTGAGGCCGGCGTTTGCGGCGCCTGCGGGCCGCCTGCCCGCAGGAGGCGGGCGGGGCTTCCCGGGGCCTCAGGCCCGGTCCGGGGCTTGGGCCGCCCTGCGGCCGCAGGCGCGTTCAGGGGGCCGTCAGACCCGAGGGGAGGCCTTGGGCCACGCCGGAAGAGGCGGCCGCCTCGGCCACCGCCTTGGCCATGCTGGGCACAAGCCCCGGGGTGAGGACCCGGGGAATGACGAGCTCGTGGTCGAGCCGGCTTTCTGGGACCATGGCCGCCAGAGCGAGGGCCGCGGCCATCTTCATCTCGAGGTTCACGGTCCTGGCCCTGGCGTCCAGGGCCCCGCGCAAGAGCCCGGGGAACACCAGGCAGGCCGTGAGCTGGTTCGGGAGGACCGGGCATGTGGTGGCGATGACCGGGGTCCCGGAATCGGTCTCGGGGCGCGAGAAGAGGTCCGGGGTGCAGTCGGTGAGGTAGAAAAGGATAGCGTTGCGGGCCATGGAGGCGAGAAGCTCCCGGGTGAGCACGGGCGGCCCGGAGAGCGATATGAAGACGTCGGCCCCTGACAGGGCCTTGGCCGGGCTCCCTTTCACCTGGCGCGGGTTGGTGTTCCGGGCGAGGCGCTCCTTGACCCAGTTGGTGGGCCCGGGGCGGCGGCGGTGGATGGCTCCGGACCTGTCGCAGACGATGATGTCCCCGGCCCCGGCCGCGGACAGGAACTCGGCCACCGGCATGCCGTCAGCTTCCGTCCCGGACAGCACTATGCGCACGGTGCGGATGTCCTTCCCCGCCAGCTTGAGGGAGTTGAGGAGAGCCGCCAGGCACACGACGGGGATCCCGTCTGAGCCGTCCTGGAAGACCGGCAGATCGGTTTCCGCCGCCAGGCGGTTTTTGACGTCCAGGCTCCTGGGCTCCGCCACCCCCTCGATGTTCACGGCCCCGATGGACGGGGAAAGGGCTGAGACCACCCGCACCATGTCCTCGCTGCTTCTCGCGTCGATGGCAAGGGGGAACGCCTCGATGCCGGCCAGCTTGCGGAAGACGGCTGCCTTCTTCTCCAGGTAGGGGAGGGCGGGGTGCGGCCCCACGTCGCCCGCGCCGGGGACGCCGCTCCCGTCAGTCACCACCGCCACCCGGTTCCAACGGCTGGTGAGCCGCGGGCTCTCGGCGGGGTCTTCGGCCAGGGCGCGGCAGAGGCTGGCGGAGCTTTTGGCGTAGGCCAGGTCGAGCTCGCCGTCGTAGATCGCCTGGGTGAGGCTGAGGCTTCCGGCCATATGCGGTTCACCGTACGGTTCGGAGTGAGGCGTGAATTTTTCGGTTTTTACGGTCGATTTCCGCGCCTGTCCCTGCGGGAAGCGCCGGCCGCATGGGGACCGGCCCGTGCCGGGCTTGAGGCCGGAAACGGAGGCGGCTTGCGCCGGGGGCCGGCTGGCCGAAGGATATCGCCCGGCCGCCCGGCAAGGCGCGTCAGGAACCCGAAGGCGGGAGTTTCCCCATGACGGCCTCGTAGTTGGTCCGCTCGAGCCTGTGCTGGAATGATCTCCGGGAGAGCCCCAGGAGGGTCGCCGCCTCGGTCTTGTTGTCGTTGGTCTTGTCCAGGGCCTTCTTGATGAAGTAACGCTCGACCGAGTGAAGGATATCGTCCAGGACCAGCTCCTTGCCGCTCCAGGAGGGGGCCATCTCTTCGGGCACCGTGGGCTTGGGGAAGCGTTCCTTCGGTATGGCGCCGAGCTCGACCGGGTTGATGTCCGACAGGCTGTAGGCCACCAGCCGCATTCTCAGCCGCCAGGGGCTTATGCTCAAGAGGGCCGCCGCGCGGCCGCGGGCCCCGCCGGCCACGAGCAGGGCGTTGAAGAGGTAATAGCCTTCCAGGGACGTGAGCACGTCGTCAATGCCGCCCATGGGGAGCTGGAGCTCGGAGCGGGCGGGATCGGTCTCGCTCGAGACCGGGGTGAGGTCAGGGCCCGGGGGGATGGAAGGCGGGGAGGTGCGGAAGGCCGAGGGCGGCGCGGGGTCCGCGTAGGCGTCCCCGCGCTCCTTGTAGTTCGCGAGGATAAGGCTGTCGGGGAGGATGATGTTGGACTGCTCGAGGGCCACGCTTCTCTCGATGATGTTCTCGAGTTCGCGGACGTTGCCGGGGAAGTGGTAGCGGGAGAGGATGTCCAGGGCGTAGGTGGACAGCTTGCGGACGTCCTTGTTCTGCTGGGCGCTGAATTTCTCGAGGAAATAGTGCGCGAGCAGGGGGATGTCCATGGTGCGCTCCCTCAGGGGCGGGATGCGGATGTTGATGACGTTTAGCCGGTAATAGAGGTCCTCACGGAAGCGGCCGGCCATGATCTCGGACTCGAGGTTCTTGTTGGTGGCGGCGATGAACCTCAGATCGACCTCGATCTCGGCGGATCCCCCCACGGGCCGGAAGGTCCTCTCCTGGACGACCCGCAAAAGCTTCACCTGCATGGGCAGGGTAAGCTCGGCCAGCTCATCCAGGAAAAGGGTGCCGCCGTTGGCGATGCTCATGAGCCCGGGCTTGTCGGCCGTGGCCCCGGTGAAGGCCCCCTTCTTGTAGCCGAAAAGCTCTGACTCCACGAGCTGCTCCGGCATGCCGCCGCAGTTGATGGCCACGAAGGCCCCGTCGGCCCTCGAGGAGTTGGAGTGTATGGCCCTGGCCACGAGTTCCTTGCCGGTCCCGGACTCCCCGGTGATGAGGATGGAGGTGCTCGTCTGGGCGGCCTTCTTGATCATGTCGTAGACGTGGAGCATGGCCGGCGAGGCGCCCACCAGGCCGCCGAAGCGCTGGTTGTGACGCACCATGTCGGCCAGGGCCTTGCGCTCGGAGTCGGCGCTCCGGTGGGCCAGGGCCGAGTCCACCGCTGTCAGCAGATCCACCGGCTTGAAGGGCTTAGGGATGAAGTCGTGGGCGCCCGCCCGCATGGCCTCCACAGCGGTGTCGGCGCTGGCGTAGGCGGAGATCAGGATCAGGTTGGTCTGCTTGCCGGCGGCGCGCATGGCCTTGAGGACCTCAAGGCCGTTCTTGCCAGGCATGCGGATATCGCTGATGACGAGATCGTAGTCTATTTCCAGGGCCATCCGGAGGCCCTGGTCCCCGTCTTCGGCGAGCTCGATGGAGTGGCCGGCCGTCCGGAGGATCATCTCAAGGAGCTCGCGGAGACTTAAGTCGTCGTCTATGATAAGGAGTTTGCCCACAAGAAACCCTCGGTTGATAATCTATTTCATTTTATACGCTCATTTCACCAGGATGTCCACATTCATGGCCCTGCAGCGCCGACGGGGCAGGGAGCCTCGGCGTTTTCCCGGGCAAGGACCGGCAGGCCCGCGTCGGCCGGCCGGTCCGCGGCTCCGTCCTCCGGGGGCCGGTCGGCCGGAGACGCGTGCCGGGCGCAATGCCAGCGGCGCCTGGAGCGGGGAGCCGAGCCGGCGCGGCCCGCGCCGGCGAAGCCGGGAAAGTCCAAGGCGTGAAAGCGAGGCAAGGCCAGGGAAAAGAGCTATACCGTACGGCGAAGGCTGGTGATGCCCCTTGCTGTACAGGCAAGCCGCGGCCTCAGGCAAGCCGGAAGCGGCACGTCTTGCCGGGCGAGGGGAGCGGAAGCTTCGGGGGAGGCGGCGCTGCCCGGCGGCTGAACCCCTGCGGAAGCCTCCTCAGACGTTGAAGCGGAAGTGCACTATGTCCCCGTCGGCCACCACGTAAGTCTTGCCCTCCAGGCGGAAGAGGCCTTTTTTTTTCGCCTCGTTGAAGCCGCCGCAGGCCTTGAAGTCGTCGAAGCTGACCACCTCGGCCCTGATGAATCCCTTGCGGATGTCCGAGTGGATCTTGCCCGCCGCGGCGAGGGCGTCCTCGCCCCGGCTTACCGTCCAGGCCCGGCACTCGTCCTCGCCCACCGTGAAGAAGCTTATGAGCTCCATCATGGAGTAGACCGTCTTGACCACCCTGGAGCGCCCTGGCTCGGAAAGCCCGTAGTCAGCCAGGAATTCGGAAGCCTCCCCCGGATCCAGCCGGCTGATCTCGGCCTCCAGGGAGCCGCGGAGGGTCATCTGGGGGAGCGAGGAGGCGATAGCGAAGGAGTCGTCGGCGTCGTCCGGGCTGTTCACGATGAGAAGCGCCGGCTTGGCGGAAAGGAGCCCGAATCCCCTGAGCTGCGGGGCGGAGGCTATTTTTTTCTCGCCCCGCAAAGGCCTGTTTTCCTCCAGGGAGGATTTGGCGAGTTCCAGGAGCTCCTGTTCGGCGCCGTCGCCCTTCTTGCCCTTTTTTCTTTCCTCGGCCATGCGCTCGAGGCGTTTTTCGACGGTCACGTAGTCCGTGACGAGAAGCTCGGACTCGACGGCCGCAGCGTCCTTGGCCGGATCAGGGGCCGCCTCGCCGGGAAAAGGGAAGTTTCTCAGGACTATGAGAAGCACG
>JAITRL010000321.1 GCA_031288415.1 Deltaproteobacteria bacterium
CCATGACCTCGTCGGAAACCCCTTCGGCTGCCTTGCCGAGCAGCAACCCCCGCGCCTTCAGGAAATGGCCGGTGAGAAGGGGGATGTCCGCCGGACGTTCCCTGAGAGGCGCGAGGTTCAGGGTGACCACCCCCAGCCTGGCCAGAAGCCCGGGGCTCACGCGGCCCGAACTCGCCGCCTCCCCGAGGGGGCAGGCGGCCGAGCTCAGGAACTTGACGTCGAACTCCCTGGGCCTCGCCGCGGCGCCGAGCCTGGTGGCCCGCCCCTCCTCCACCGCAGCCAGCAGCCGGTCCTGAAGGGCCTTGGGCAGGGAGGTTATCCCGTCAAGGTAAACCGTGCCGCCCGAGGCGATCTCGAGGATGCCCGGCCTGTCTACCGCCCCGGTATGGGCCCCCTCCTCGGTCCCGAAAAGCAGGGCCTCCAGTATGTTCTCCGGGGCGGAACTCAGGTCCAGCGTGAGGAACGGCCCGGATTTCCTGGCCGAGCAGGCCGCCGCCTCGCGGGCCAGGAGGCTTTTCCCTACCCCCGGCTCCCCGCAGAAAAGTATCGGGGATGGCGAGAGGGCCGCCTTGCGGACGGCCTCGACTGCCTCCAGGAACGCCTGGTCGGCGGAGACGATGACCGGCGGCTGACAGGGAGCGGCTGAGCCGTCAGGGCAAGGCAGGGAGCGGGAGCCGTTGCCTTTCCCCGGGGCAGGGCCGGGGGAGCCGTTGCCATTCCCCGGGGCAGGGCCGGCGGAGCCGTTGCCGCCTCCGGAACGCAGGCCGGCGGAACCGGCGGATCCGTCCGGGGGCGGAACCGCAAAGGCGCCCGCGCCCGCGGAAGGCGGGAGGGCGTCTCCCGGCGGCGCGCCGCCGAAGCTCGCCGCAGCCTGAGCGAAGGCATCCATGATCCCGCCGCACTCGCCTATGAAGGTCACGCAGCCCAGCAGCTCGCCGTCGCGGGTGATGGGGTAGGCGTTCTGGACCGAGTTCACGAGCCTGCCGGAGGCCGTGCGGTAGAGGAACGGCCGGTTGACGGCGGGAGTCCGGGACAGGGCCGCGGCGAGCGTGGGGGCGGTCCTTCCTTCCGGGCGGTGGACCTGGTCGAGGGACTTGCCCAAGGCGTCCTCCGGGGAGAGGCCGTCGATCCGGGCCTGCGCGCCGTTGTAGTAGATTATCTCGGAATCGGCGTTGACGACGGTCACCCCGTAAAAGAAGTCGTCGAAAACCCTGGCCATGAGCTCTTCGCCGCTTAAGCCGAGGGTCCTGTTGTCCGTGCCTGGGAAATGCATAATCACGTCTCGATCTGAACTGTCAGGCGAATGGACCTGCCGGCGAGGCGCCGCCGGGTCCCGGCCTCTTCCTGAGGCGCGCGGCCGGCGCGCAGGTCCGGCGCCGCGCGAAGGAAGGCGCGCGCGGCGCCGGCCGGGCGGCAAGCCGCGGATCGCGGGAGAGGCGCCGATGGCCGTCCGGGCAGGCGCCGGGCGCGGTGAAAAGGCGCCTGGCGCGAAGCTGGGCCCGTGCATGATCCGCAGGCAGGCGCCGCGTCGGCAAGGCCGCGGGCAGCGCCGTTGCGGTCGGGCGAGGGAGGTGGGGAGGGGAACGAGGCGGCGGCAGGGACTGGGAGGGGATGCTGAAGCGCGGGAAGGATCCGGGAAGGGAACCCGGAGGCGCGTGCCTCGGGGACCGTTCCGCAAGGGCCCGGCTGGCGGAAGGCCCTGCAACTATTGTAGCGCGGCCCGCCCTGAAAATAAAGCGCGTAAAGCGCCTCCGCGGGGCGCCGGATGCGCGCGCCGCGGCGTCCGGAGCGCATCGAAAAGGCGGCCTTAAGCCCGTTCTTTCCGGGCGCAGGGATATTTACCACGGGCAGGGCGCGCGGAAATTGACGCGGCACGGTTTTCGCGAGAAATTGTAAGACAGGAAAAATTATTTCGGAAATAAAAACCGAACGAACGGGTTTCATCCGGCTGACACGCGGAAACAGGGCCGCCTGCCGCTCGGCCGCCTACGGGAAGGAAGGGAAACCGCATGGCTTGCTCGCCGCGGGACCGGAACAGGCCTCACTGCGGACGGGAAGCGGGCCTTCGCCTCCGGAAACGCGCCAGGCTCTATTCAGGGGCGACGGAACGCGGCCGCGCGATCTTTTGCGGCCTGCGCAGGCCGCGCGGATCGGCTTGCAAGCGGCCGCGCGCTAAACCGAAATAACCTGAACGCCGACGAAGCGATCGGCCGGCCTGGGCCCGGCAACACGCTCCCGGCGCCCGGCCTCGCCGGTTCCGCGCGGGTACCGCGCATTCCGGCGTAGAGGCCGCGCGCATTCCGGCTGCGAAGACGGCGCGCATTCCGGCGGAGACGACGCGCACATTCCGGCGGCAAAATCGCTCGCATTCCGGCGGCGAAATCGCGCGGGTACCGGCGGCGAGATCGCGCGGTTTCCGGCGGCGAAATCGCGCGGGTTCCGGCGGCGAATGCCGCTCGCATTCCGGCGGTGAATGCCGCTCGCATTCCGGCGGCGAATGCCGCTCGCATTCCGGCGGCGAATGCCGCTCGCATTCCGGCGGCGAAATCGCGCGGGTACCGGCGGCGAGATCGCGCGGGTTCCGGCGTAAAATCGCGCGGGTACCGGCGTCAAAATCGCGCGGGTACCGGCGGCGAGATCGCGCGGTTTCCGGCGGCAAAATCGCGCGGGTTCCGGCGGCGAATGCCGCTCGCATTCAGGCGGAGATGCCGCGCGCAACCGGCGGTGATGCCGCGCGCAACCGGCGGTGATGCCGCGCGCAACCGGCGCGAGGGCGGCGCGGGCGGAAGCGCGCCGCTGCGGGAGGGCCCTGCCGCGGGGTTTTCGGCCCGGAAAGCGACATCCCGGCCGTCTGGCGCGCGGCGCAGGAGCGCGGAACACGCAAGACCCCGACAGCGCCACTGAC
Source organism: Deltaproteobacteria bacterium (assembly GCA_031288415.1). GTDB lineage: Bacteria > Desulfobacterota > Desulfarculia > Adiutricales > Adiutricaceae > JAIRZX01. Next base: position 2,906 of record JAITRL010000321.1, read on the forward strand.
GCTGACGGACCGCAAGTGCCGCCCGCGAAGCGCGGCGCCGCGCGCGCGGCAGGCGGCCGCATGGCCGCCTCTGAGGCCGGCAGGCGGAGGTCAGGTCAGGGCTGCCTGCCCCTGGAACCTTCTGGGGTTCTTGCCGGGGGCCTCGAGGTTGAACTTCTTGAGCTTGCGCGAGACGCCCGCCTGGCTGATGCCCAGGACGGCCGCCATCTCGCGGGTGCTCCGGCAGTTCTCGGCGGCCTCGCTGAGCAGCCTCAGCTCTATCTCGTCCAGGATCGGGTTAAGGCCGCGGGCTTTGACGGACTGGAAGTCCGGGAGCCTGTCGTCCTCCGAGTCCTCGAGGGGCGCGGCCCGCTGGGCGGCCCTGGGCCCCTTGTCGTCCCCGGGCCGGTAGTGCCTTCCCAGGTACGGCCCGATGTTGGGGGCGGCGCTGAAGATCATGGCCTGGTGGACCACGCTCCTGAGTTCCCTGACGTTTCCCGGGAAAGAGTGGGATGCCAGGATATCAGCGGCGGCCGGATCTATGAAGCGCGACAGCCCGTAGCGCCTGTTGAGGGACTTGACCTCTTCCCTGGCTATGTCCGCTATGTCCTCGCGGCGGCTCCTCAAGGGCGGCACTGCGAGGGAGCCCGCCGCGAGGGCGGCCAGGAGCCCCTGGGAAAGCCGGCCCTCCTCCGGGAGGCGGCCTTCCCCGCCGTCCGCGGCGGGCCAGGAGGCGACGGCCAGCATGACAGTGGCCTCGGAGGAAAGATCCGCGCGGCCGTTGATCCGGCGGAAGCCGCGGCCCTCCGCGTGATCGGCCAGCCGGGCCTGGATGGGCGGCGGCAGGAGGTCCGCGTCGTTCAGGTAGACGGTGCCCTTTCCCGCCGCCTCCAGGACCCCCGCAAGCGACCCGTCGGGAGTCTCGATCCCGAAGATCTCCGCCTCGAGATCGCGGGGATCCCTGCGCGAACACGAGACGCGCACGAACGGCTCCGCGGATCCGGGGGACCGCTCGTGGATGTAGAGCGCCACCGACTCCCGGCCTGAGCCCGGCTCCCCGGTTATCAGTATCCCCCTCGCCCCTGAACGGGCGAGCCGCGCGGCCGACTCTAGCGTCTTCTGCATGGCGGAGCTCCTCCGCGCGAGCGAGCGCCCCGAAGGCGCCCTCAGGGCCCTCCCGGTCACCTCGTCGCGGAAGGCGCCGAACAGCTCGCGGTCCGAGTGCGCGGCGCGCTCCCCGGACGGCACGCCCCCGAGATCGCGGACGGTGAACACCGCGAGCGAGAACTCCCCGTCCGGGGCGCAGACCGGCGCCCCGGAGACGAAGACGGTCTTGCCCGTGCGGGGGCAGCGCGCGCGCCCCGCGGCCTGCCTCCCGCGGGCCAGCACCTCAAGGGCGATCCCTTCGGCAGCTGTCAGGAGCCCGGCCAGGCACGAGGCCGGCTTTCCCTCGATGTCAAGGCGCGCAAGCCCCATCAGCTCCGCCGCCCTGTCGTTGACGTAGACCACGGAGCCCGCCGAGTCGCACACCAGAAGGCCTTCGGAATAGCCGGCGGCGGTGCGCTCGAAGAGGCGGTTGGCCGCGCGGGCCGCGGGCATGGCCCCGAAGTACGTGCCGAGGGTCCGGGCGTCGGCGGCGGTGACCGAAAGGCCGCGGGCCCCGCCGCTGAGGGGAAGCGCCACCACGTGGGCCTTGTCCATCTCCGGGAGCTGCATGCCGAAGCTTCCCTCGCCGGAGCGGAGAAGCTCCATGAGCTTCTCCGACCCTTCCGGCAGGAGCTCAGACACGTGCCTTCCCGCGGCGCCCTGCCCCTCGTCGGGAAGCCCGATGAGGGAAGCCATGCGGCTGTTGGCCTCTACAACGGCCCCCTCGGCGTCGAGGAGGAGGACCCCCACGGGAAGGCCCTCCAGGGCCGCTGACAGGGTTAAACGGCGCAGCGGTTCTGATCCGCCTTTTTCTTCGGGAGGCTTTTCCATATAATCGGAAGTCTCGGGTAGGTTGAAAGTGAGGTGAGGGAGGAGGGCGCGGGGAACGCGCCGGGCGGGAGGAGGGGGCGCCCCGCCGAAATGCGCGGGCGGGCGGCGGGAGATGCCGCCGCGGCGCGCGTTTTCCTTGAGGCTCCGGCTTGAAGTGATTTACCATAATCCATACCCGTCCGCAATACTTCAAAGTTTCAACTGGCGCTGGTTGTCAAGCCGATTATTGCTCAAAGACGCGCGCGCGTTCGGCTTCCGGCGGCCTTGACGGCATCCCTAACGTTCGGGAGGCCCCGGCCGCGGCCGGCGCCGGTATCCTGATCAGTCAAGCCGTTCACCGCTGATCGCGCATCCGGAGGCTTTTCGCGGGCGCCGTTCCCCTGCCTCCGGACAGCGCCTTTCCCTGAACCGTTTTCGTGTCAAGCTGATTCGTTTTAGCGCGGCTTGAGGGTGATTTTCATAAAATAAAAGTTTTCGTCGCCGGCCGCCCGCAAACGGGAAATATTCCCGGGACTCCCTGACATGCCCTTGCCGCCGGGCTTGAAATGCCCGGCATCCGACGGCGCCGCGGCGCCCGCGGGCGGCGAAAACGATGCGCTTCCCCGCGCTTTCCGCTGACTTCAGCCCCGTCTCCCGCCGCCGCCTTTCCGGTCCCGTTCCGCTTCCGGCCGCTCCCGCGCGTTCCGCGGCCCTGGCGCGGCCTCAGCCGGTCCAGGGCGGGCGCGCGCCCGGGGCCCCGGCTTGCCCGGACAAGCATGAAGATCCGCGCGCGGAGCGGCGGCGCTTCCGCATCCGCGTCGCCTCAGAAGGCGGCGGGGGATCCGCCCCCTTTCAGGCAAGCCTGCGCGCAAACGGTTCGGCCATCGTTTTCTGAACCTGAACCGTGTCATGACCCATGCCTTGGCCGGCAGCGCCCGCGCGCCCGGAACGACGGTCAAGCCGCGGCGGACCCTCAACGAGACGCGGCGGCGAGACACAGGACATGACAAGACGCTGCAAGCCCCCGCGATGAATGACAAGGCGTTACGGGCCCTGCCTGGTCTTGTCAGGCCACGGCAACGCCTGGCAAGTCGGGGCAAGGAGCGGCAAGTCCCGGCAAGGCGCCGCCGGCAAACCCCGGAAAGGAGCCGCCTGCAAGTCCCGGCAAAGCGCCGCCGGCAAACCCCGGCAAGGCGCCGTCGGCAGACCCCGGCAAGGCTTCACTGAAAAACCATGGCAAGGCGCCGCCGGCAGACCCTGGCAAGGCTTCACTGACAAACCATGGCAAGGCGCCACTGACAAACCATGGAAAACTTCACTGACAAACCCGGGAATGCCTTGCCCGGCCCCGGCAAGCCGGGTCAAGGATTGGCAAGCCCTGGCAAGGCGGGGCATGGCGGCTTGCCGGCCCGGCCGGAGACGCTACTCCATTTCCTTGGCGCGCGTTTCCTCGTCGGCTTCCTCTCATCCCGTTCACCGCCGCGGCTATGAAGGCAACCTCGCGCTTTTTCCGCGCCGGCCGCCTTCCGCGGACGGCGCCGCCGCGCCTTGCCTTTCTTCCAGGCCCGCCATGCCGCCGCGCCGCAGTCCGCGGCGGCCTGCGGGACCTCCGCAGTGTCCCGCGGCTCGCCCGCGCCCTCCCGCTCCCGGATTAGGCGCGCGCGTTTTTGAGGGATCGCCGCGCGCGTCGCCGCGGATGACCCGCCGACGGCGTTCCTGGCTCCCGCAAAAAATCCGCAGGCCCTCCGTGAGCATGGTTGCCGGATATCATCGCCGCGGCCCAGGTCAGCGGTCAGCCTGAACCGCCGCAATCGGCCGGCGGAACTCCCTGTTTCTTTTCGCGCCCTTTGCCCGCCCTGCGCGCCCGCCCCGGCTTTTCGCGCGCCGAGCGGCAGGCCCCCCGCGCTTGTCTGCCGGGCTTGCCGATCCCGCCTTCCCGCGCCCTCTGGACATGAGCCGGGCCGCAAGACTCCTGCCCCGTTGCCTGGAGCCGCCCGAGGTTTCCTTGCCCGCCCCGGCGGCGCGTAAGCGCGGCAGGAGGCTGCCTGCGGTCCGCCGGAAAGCGGTTTTTCCCGCAGGCCGAGGCCGCCCTCGCGTCACAGGCAGCGCCTGCGGTCTCCGGCGCCCGCCTTCAGGAAGGCGCCCCGGCTTTTCCCCGCAGGCTCTCCCGTTTGCCCAGCAGGCTCGCCTGTTTTGTCCCGCAGGCTCCCCGGCCTCTTGCGCCGGCCCTCGGTTTCCTGCCGGCGCGGCAACCTCCGAAGCGAAGGGCAGGGAAGCCCCCTGTCCGGGCCGTCCGGGCCCGTCCCGGAGCTGCCGCATTACGCCTCGCAGGCTCCTGCCGCGGCCTTTAAGCCTTCCCCGCGCCTTCCGCCGCGCCAGGAGCACCCGGAGGCCCGCAGGCAGGCCCGCGCGCCTCCCGGGGGCGCTCCCGGCGGCCCGGGACCTTGCCGAGAAGCCTCAGGCCGTTCGCCACGACGATGAGGCACACCCCCATGTCGGCGAAGATGGCCATCCACATCTTGGTGAAGCCGAAGAAGGTGAGCGCGATGAAGACGAGCTTGACCAGGATCGAGAAGCCGATGTTCTCCCAAAGGTGCCAGGCGGTCTCCCTGGAGAGCCTGATGAAGGAGGGGATCTTGCGCAGGTCGTCGTCCATGATGGCGACGTCCGAGGTCTCGATGGCGGCCCCGGTCCCCGCCGCCCCCATGGAAAAGCCTATGTCGGCCTCGGCGAGGGCCGGGGCGTCGTTGATGCCGTCCCCGGCCATGCCCACCTTGCCGGAGGCTGAAAGCTCGCGGATGACGGAGAGCTTGTCCTCCGGCAGGAGCCCGCTGCGGCATTCCACGCCGCCCACCTGGGCGGCCGCAGCCGCGGCGGCGCCCTCGTTGTCGCCGGTGAGCATCACGGTCATCACGCCCATGCGGGAGAGCTCCTCCAAGGCCTCGCGGCTCTCCGGGCGCACCTGGTCCGCCACCGCGAAGACCCCCAGGATCCGCCCCGGCTCGAAGAGGGTCACGGCGCTCTTGCCCTGGGACTCCAGGCGGGAGACGAGGCCCTCGAGCCCCGGCGCGGCGGGCCCGAGCCTCCGGGCGAGCCTGAGGTTGCCGAGGAAGAGCTCGCGGCCGCCGAAGGAGCCCGCCGACCCCTCGCCGGGCAGGGCGCGGAAGCCCTCCGGCTCGATCGTCTCGTGGGGCCTGAGCCCCAGCCCTTGAAACACGGCCCGGGAGACGGGATGGTCGGAGCGGCCGGCGAGGCTCCCGCCGAGGGAGCGCAGCTCCTCGGGGGGGCAGCCGTCCCAGGGCTCGACGTCGGTCAGGGCCGGCCGGCCGACGGTCACGGTGCCGGTCTTGTCGAAGGCAAGGGTCCGGAGCTTCCTGCCCTCCTCGAGGAAGGTCCCGCCCTTGACCAGGAGACCCTTGCGGGTGGCCGCCGCCAGCCCGGACACGATGGTGACCGGGGTGGAGATGACGAGCGCGCAGGGGCAGGCGATGACCAGGGTCACCAGCGCCCGGTAGATCCAGCCGAGCCAGGGCTCGCCCGTGACGAGGGGCGGCACGGCGCCGATGAGCAGGGCGGCCGCGAACACGGCGGGGGTGTAGATCGCCGCGAACCTGTCCACGAAGCGCTGCGTGGGGGCCTTGGCGGCCTGGGCCTCCTCCACCGCCTTGAGGATCCTCGCCAGGGTGGAGTTCTCGAAGGGCTGGGTGGTCTCGTACTCGAAGGACCCGAACTCGTTGACGGTCCCGGAGTAGACCATGTCCCCGGGGCCCTTGTCCGCCGGGCGGCTCTCTCCGGTGATGGGGGCCTCGTTGACGGCGGAAGAGCCCGAGATGACCCTCCCGTCCAGCGAGAGCCTCTCGCCGGGGCGGACCCGGACGACGGAGCCGGCCGGCACGCCGGAGGCCCTCGTCTCGGCGAAGGCCCCGTCCGGGCCCCGGACCGTGCAGGTCTCGGGCGCCGACTCGACCAGGCCCGAGATGGCCTGCCGGGCGCGGCCCAGGGAACGTTCCTCTAAGGCCTCTGCCAGGGTGAAGAGCACCATGACCATCGCGGCCTCGGGGAAGTCACCGATCAAAAGCGCCCCCGTCACCGCGAAGCTCATGAGGGCGTTCATGTTGAGGTCCAGCCTGCGGATGGCGAGCCAGCCCTTCTTGTATGTGGCCAGCCCGCCCAGCAGGATGGCGGCCGCGGCGAGGGCCAGCGACGGCCAGAACTGGTCCAGGAAGACGTGGCACGCCTCGGAGGCGCCCGCCAGGACGGCGGCCGCGGCGAGCCTGCCCCACGCCAGGGAGCCTCCGGCCTCCGGGGAGGCGGCGCCCCCCTCCAGGAGCACGGGCCGCATGCCTAGCCGCTCGATGGCCGCCGTCACCCCGTCCAGGGACGGGAGGGAGTGGCGGATCGCGAGGGTCCGGTTCAGGAGGCTGAACTCGAGGGACTCTATGCCCTCCATGCCCTTGAGGCTGCCGCGGATAAGCCTCTCCTCCACCGGGCAGCACATGTCGGCGATGGAGTAGCGGACGAGCCCCCGGGCGGGGCCTTTCCCGGAGGCGGCGGAAGCTGCCGGGGGCGCGGACAGGCCCTGGGAGCAGGCGCTGCAGCAGGCCCCGGGCTCCTCGGCCGCCCCCTCGGCTCCCGTGCCTGGCTCTCCCCCCGCCAGGGAGATGTCTGGCTTCGGGCGGGCGGGAGAGGCCCCCGCCCCCCCTTGGCCGGGGGCGCCGGGCAGGAGGCGCACCGGAGTCATGCCCGCCGCGGCGATGGCCTCCTCGACGGCCCCGTCGCGGGAGCCGTCCGCGAGGCGCACGGTGAGCACCCTGGCCTGGAGGTCGAAGGCCAGGGACTCCACGCCTTCAAGGCCCTCCAGGCGCTCGCGGATCAGCTTCTCCTCGCGGGGGCAGTCCATCTCGCCGACGGAGAAGCGCGCCTCCGCAGGCTCAGGCCTGGCGCAGGAAGGGCAACAGGCGTCTCCGGCGGCGGAGGCGCCCTGGCGGCCCCCTCCCGGAAAATCCAGGATGCCGGCGCCCGGCTCCAGGCGCGCCGGGGTCATGCCCGCCAGGGCGATGGCCTCCTCGACCGAGTCCTGGGACCCATCCTTGAGACGCACCGTGAGCACCCTGGCCTTGAGGTCGAAGAGCAGGCTGTCCACCCCCTCCATGCCCTCCAGGCGGTCCCGGATAAGCTTCTCTTCATGGGGGCAGTCCATTTCCTTGACGCGAAAGCGCGCCTCCGCGATCTCCGGCCGGCCGGAGGCGGGACAGCAGGGCCCGGCCTGGGCCGACGGCCCGGGGGTAGCTTGGCTTTGGTCTTTGGGGTCGGGATTCAAGGGGAGTCCTCCGTCAGGGCCGCGGCGGCCCGGCAGCGGTTGCAGGGGACAGGGGCGGGAGGCCTGAGGCCCGGAGGCACAGGGGCGCGCGCTGGCTCCCGGAGCCTGAAACCGGCGGGCGGCGGCGGCTCCCGCGGGCCGTGCCGCAAAGGCGGCAATGGGGCGGGCGGCCTCCGGGAAAACGGCTGCCGGGGCACGCGCGCCCCGGCCGGCGGCCGCGCCCGGCGGGCCTTTTCCCCGCGCGGACAGGGGGGGCCGGAGGGCCCTCGGCTTTATTTCAAGGCCGCGGCGGAATATAATCCAGCCGAGCCTTGGCGGCCCGCGTAAGCCTCCCCGCGCGGGGCCCCTAAAAAGGGCGCCGAACGCCTCCGGAGACGGGGCGAGGGCCGCAGGCGGCCGCGCGGGAGGCCTGAAGGAAATGCCGCCGGAGACAGGGGTTCCGGAAATCCCGCTTTCCCGCGTTCGCGCCCTTAACCGCATGATAATCATTATAGCAAGTATAAGGTCAAGCCCTTTTTCCGGGAAACCGGAGGAAAAGGCGGCCCCGGCGGGAGGGAACCCGGAATGTACAGCATAGGAGCCCTCGCGGCCCTGGCCGGCTGCAAGCCCGTGACCGTCCGCTACTACGAGCGGGCGGGCCTTTTGCGGAAGCCCTCCCGCCGCGAGAACGGCTACCGGAGCTACGACGAGAGGGACCTGGACGATCTCGTGTTCATCCGCCGCTGCCGGAGCCACGGTTTCGCCCTGGAGGAGATCAGGAAGCTGCTCGCCATGCGGGAGGCCCCCGATGCCAGCTGCGGGGCCGTGGACGAGCTTGTCCTCCGCCACATCACTAAACTGGACGGGCTCCTGGAGTCTATCCGGCAGCTGCGGGACCAGCTCGCCGCCCTGCGCGGCAAATGCCCCAACGCGGGGAAAGTCTCGGAATGCGGGATCCTGCGCGGCCTGATGGACAGCTCCGGCCCTGACGACCGCGGGCCGCGGGAAGGCGGCCCCGACGGCTGCGGCGGCTCCCGCGGCGGCGTTTTCGGTCTTCCGGGAGAACCGGCGGCCTGCGCGGGATCGGCCGACGCCGGCGTGTCCCCGCCCGGCTCCGCTCCGGAGCGCGGCCCAGGCGCGAAAACCGATGCCCGGGCCTCCCTTCCAGGCGGAAAAGGCCGGCGCGGCTCCTGCGGCAGGTAGGCCCCTGCGGCCCCGCGCGCGGCCGGCCGGGCCTGCGGGCTTCAGCTCCGGCGGGCAGGCCGCTCCCCCGGCGCGGCGCCGCTGAACAGGCTGAACCGGCTGTCCCGGGCGGCCCAGCGCGCTCCTAAAGCTCCCTGAGGCCCCAGGGCCGGAAACCGTCCTCGGAAAGCCGCGCGCGCCCCGGCGGCACCGGCGCGTAAAACCGCAGGCGCGGACCGACGGCGCGGACCGGCGGCGCGGGCCGGCGGCGCGGCCGCGGGGGGCCCTCGGGGCGGGCCCTCGCCGATGCCGCGAGCCGCGGCTCCGCTTTGCCTTGTCCGCAGGGGAAAAGCGCGCTTTCGCGGTTTCAGGGTAGCGGTCCCGCACTCGCCTCAGGCCGGCCGGCGCCTTCCGGGCACGGAGCCCCTCCGCCCGGCGGCCGGCCGGGGAGACCGGGCGGCCTGCAGGCGCGCCTTAGCGGCGGCGTTCGGCCGGGCGGGCCATAGCGGGCCATAGCGGGCCATCGGCGCCCCCGCGGCAAAGCCGGGCGGGCTCAAGGCCGGGGGGCCGGCCGCAGGGGGCCCGCCGGGCTGTCGGCCGGCCGGCGCCATATGCAGGCGGCGGCGGACGTACGCCGCCGCCCTGAAGCGGCGGAAATCCGCCTTCCTGCGGGAGAGCGGCCCTTGACGCGCCCGGCGGCGAGGGAGCCCGGCGCGTCAAGCGAAGATGTTGATTTCAGCGCAGGGCTGGAGTACAATGCCATTTGGTAAAACTGCGGCATTGTCGCATGGCGGCCAGGACCGTTTGGCCCGGCCGGCCCGCTGCAGTGGAGGCTTGCCCGAAATGAACGACCCGAACGGAACGGAACGGGACATCCCGAAAGTCTTCTTCGGCGAATGGATCCAGGTCTACATTCCCAACACCTCCGTACAGGCCACCTACCCCCTTCCCCCGGAGCAGATGGACTGCTTCCTGGACTTCGTCTACCCCCCGAACCTCATCTTCTTCGCCAAGTCCGTGCTGGAGACCACGGCCAGGCTACTCAACAACTCCATCCTGCCCGAGCTCGCCCACTTCCGCCCCGACAAGAGGAAGTTCCCGACCCTCGAAAAGCAGATCCGCGAATGGATAAGGCCCATGGAGGTCATACACGTCAACCGCGTGGAGAAGAAGAGCCGGATCCTCAAGTACTCCAAGGCGGACAAGTGCTCCATGAGCTTTTTGTGGGTCAAGCACCCCGAGTGGCCGGACTGGCCCACCACCTGGCCGGACAGGCTCATCAAGGGCACTGCCGACGGCGAGAAGTGGCAGCGCTGGGCCAATGACCGCCGCAACGTGAAGTTCAAGCTGGTCAAGTGAACGCCGGCGCGGGAGAGGCCACGAGGCCCCGCCCGCCTTGCAGCCAGGGCCTCCCGGGCCCCGCGCGGAGCCCCCTTCCGGGCATGCCGCGCGGGGCTTTTCCGCGCCCGGAGGAAGGTTTCCCCGTCGGCCCGGCTTGAGCGCCCTGCCCTCCTGCCCGCCCCCTAAATTCCAAATCGGCCGCAGGCTCGAAGTATGGAAGAAACTCTGCCTAAAGGCATCGGTTCACTTTCCAAGCGGGACCGGTGTTCAGGCCAAGCCTAGTTTCAGGGAGGAGGCCGAACCGTAGCCGGGGGCTGGCAAACACTGCGGGAGCCCAGGAGTAGTTGCGCGCTGCCGATGGACTCATCGGGCAAAAACGCTTCTCCTGCGGCCAGTGAAAACGCCAGAAAGCGCGTGGAGAACTTTTTGCCCGATCCTTCAATGTAAATATTATGATGATAATATATAATTTAAGTTATATAATATAAATTATATAATATATTTTAATTTTTATTCTACATTTAATATATTAGTAGAATTATTATTACAATCTAGTGCCTCATAATAAGAATATAAGCTTTGATCTATATCTTTGGTTTTTATAGTTTTACGCATCTTAATGCACTCAACAATTTTTTCGTTAATAAATTGTTTGGCAAATATTCTATAATTATTACTTTTATACATATTTTGCATTATAACAGTAATTTTTTTATTATAAACAGTAGATTCTAACATGATATTAAATTCCTTATCTGAACAAATAAATAATGTTGAACATTCAAGAAATTCTTCTTTGAATATTTGAAACATTTCTACCGAATCATCTTCAACAAATTGATCTAAAACTTTTTTTGTAATAAGTCCACTAACAGTAGCCCCAACCATGGCACCTACAACTGGAACCGGAATCAGAGCTTGCCCGATTGCAGCTCCAGCCAAAGAACCTGCGCCTATGGCTGAATTTTTAAAAAATTGAGTTCTTGAGATTTTTCCAGAGATGGCCTTCACAAGATCAGGACCAAAAATTACAACGCCAAGTACAGACCCGGAAATTATCCCTTTTCCTGTCAGGGTGTTTAATCCCAAAAAGTCGCCTATTGATGTTTGAGCCAAGCGTGAATTGCTAATTGATGTTGCGATATAATTGCTTACCTGAGCGATTGGATTGTTAATTCCAACAAAGCCTTGCCTAATTCCATCTTTTGAAAATTGTTTAACAAAAATATTTGCGAATTCTGAACGTGAAAGTTGCATTGTCGTTAAATATATAAATGTACTCTTTCCCAAAACTAGATAAGAAGCCTTTAAGCTATCTTTTATTGCATCAGTAAATGATTTACCGTTCCAAACAGAAGTTGCAAAAGTAAATAAAGCGGTTATACCGGCAGGTACTGCAGAATAAATCGCGCCATTTATTATATCCAGGCTTACGCTTTCAATTGTTCCTGATTTAGCAATATTAAAAGATTGACTATATGTAAAATATCCTTTTTTAACGAATTTTTCAGCTTTAGTGCCAGGTTTAGCATTAGGTACTTGTCCACTATCAATACGTTTTTGCATAAGTTTTATACTTTCATGATATTGATCGCTTGGAACTTCAATAACCATCATTGTGCCATCAGGATTTAGATAACGTGCTTGCTTATGTTCAAATGCAGCACCAATAGATTCCGCTGGTGTTTTATAGTACTTAGTTTGAATAGCAACACCGTCTACAATTCTATCAGCACCATGCTTAACCTGGCGGCCTGATTCATCTAGTTGTTGCGCAGCATTAACCACGTGTTTGCCCTTTAACCTGTCAATTATATTACCCCCGTACTCAGCAGCGTATCCATGGCCTCTGCTACCATCCATTAATCTTTTAGTTTCAGCGAAAGGTTCGTTGAAATTAGTTTTTGCGGCAAATTCAGCTCCAATATGAATTGATCTTGAAGTTAAATCAACAGTACTCTGATCTGACTCTGTCTCAAATTCTATATCAATATCATAATCATTTATTATATTATTATTATATAAAGTTCTGGTAAAACTTGATTCAATTAATATATTAAAAATTTTTTGTATACTGCCAGGAGAAATTAAAATGGCTGAATAAGGTAAATATGTTGTACTTGTGCAATTTTTATTTTTTTCAATATAAGTAACATTAATTTTATCATTAGCAAGCGAACAGTTAATAACACCTGAAAATGGCAGAAAATACTGAAAAGTTCTATAAGAACCATCATCCAATTTATTGTCTGATTGTGATAAAATATAAATCCCTTTACGAGATATAAGAGTACCATATTCTTTTATTTCTGAACGAATTAAGCTACGAATAGCAGAAAAATAATATATTTGATTGTTATCGCCAGTATTTTCTCCAAAATAATTTAAAAATGCGTTTGCACGTCCATAGGGTATAGATTTTTGTTCATTATTTAATGAAAAAATATAATTATCTCTAGTATTATTATCTTGTATATTTGTATCAATTAATGTACTCAATTTATCATCTAGTTCAAATAAAGTTAACCGTGGCGAAGGTAGATTCTTCCATGCTCTATATTTTTCTTCGATGGCTTTGCGTTTTTTCTCTTCTTGATATTTTTCATATAATTCAATAAAATATCCAATAATTCCCATACCAAAAAAAATAATTAAACTTATTAGCCAATGATCCCATAAAAAACTAACTATACTAGCTAAAAAACCAAAAACTTTTGCTATCCCAATAAAAAATAACATAAAAATTACTGCAATAAATACTAGACAACCTAAAATTGCTGCCATAATAACCTCCTATCACTAGTTAATATATTATAAAATATTATTATATAATTGTTTTAAATATAATTATATAA
>JAITRL010000224.1 GCA_031288415.1 Deltaproteobacteria bacterium
CAACATATGGAGAGTTGCGCGGTTCATCAGGCAAAACGCGCGGGTTGTCAAGTGAAAACGAGGCGGGCCGCAAGGGATTCGGGCAAAAAGGAGGTTAAAGTGGCTGCCGGGCCGTAAAAACGAAATTTCGCGCTGAAATTTGCCCTGCTTGTTGAGAAAAGTTCGCAGCAAGCTGGAAATCGTTAGTTTATGATCGCCGCAGTAGCCCCGCCCTGGTTTCAGCCCCCTTTTTTTAGAGGGGACTTTTTGCACCTTCATCAACTTTCTGTAGTATATTCGGTCGAAGCCATTGCTCACTTTGGCGCGGGGCGCGCGAACGCCGCCCCGGAAGCTCTTCCCAGGCCCCGGCCCGGCCTTCCCCCGGCGGGAAGGCCGGTCATCGGCTCAAGGCGCAAAGCCCTCTAGGCAGAAAGGCACCCCCATGGACCGCCCCGCCGGCCCGGAAAGCCCCCTGGCTCTCGTGACGGGCGGGCTCGGCTACATAGGCCAGGCCGTTTGCGAAAGCCTCCTCGCGGGCGGCTTCAGGGTGACCTGCCTGGACTCCCTCCTCCATGGACAAAGCCCTTCGGACAGGCTCGCGGGGAGCCCCGGCTTCAGGCTGGTCCGGGGGGATATCCGGGACTGTTCACTCGTGGCGGACCTGGCCAGGGAGCCGGATGTGATCATCCACCTCGCCGCCCTGGTGGGCGAGGCCGCCTGCGACCGGGACCCCGGGGAAACCCTTCAGGTCAACCTCCTGGCCCCGGTGATGCTCAGGGAGGCCGCGCTTCACTTTGGAAGGGCGGAGAGGCTGATCCTCGCGTCCACGGACTCGTGCTACGGCAAGCGCCCGGGAGAGCCTCTCCGCGAGGGATCCACGCTCAAGCCGCTCTCCCTTTACGCCGAACTCAAGGCCCGCCTGGAGTCCAGGCTCCTCCAGCCCCCCGCGGAAGGCGGAGCCCCCGCGACCACGGTCCTGAGGCTGGCCACGGTTTACGGGCTCGCGCCCAGGATGCGCTTCGATCTCGCCGTGAACGCGCTGACCAGGGAGGCGGCCCTCAAGGGGAGCTTCACCGTGTTCTCGGGCGAACAGTGGAGGCCGCTCGTGCACGTCCGCGACGCGGCCGCGGCCTTCCTGCTGGCCGCGGCCGCCCCCCTGAGCAAGGTGGCGGGCGAGGTCTTCAACGTGGGCGCAAACGATCTTAATATCCAGTTCAAGGACCTGGGCTCCCTCATAGCCTCCCTGTGCCCCGGCTCGTCCATGACCGTCTCTCCCGGGGAGCCCGACTTGAGGGATTACCGGGTGGACTTCTCGAAGATCCGGGACGTGCTGGGCTATAAGCCGCAGGTGAGCCTGGAAGGCGGCATCTCAGAAATCCGGGATGCCCTCCAGGCCGGCCAGATCCTGGACCCCTACTCGCCCGGATGGCGCAACGCGTGATTTTTCCGTTTTTCTGGAGGCCTTGCGGCCGTCCGTGCCCTCCGGCCCCCTACCTCACGCCGGAGTATCATGTCCTTTGCCTCCGTCCCCGGCAGTAGTCCGGAACTTTCCGCGCCTGGCCTTCAGCCTCGGCCCCTTCTGGAGTCTGACTTCACCCGGGCCCTAGGCTAAGAACTTCGCTCAATGCCGTCATCGGCTGAAGTAACTCGCTCAGGGGGCGCCTGCAGAAAGCTCCCTGCTTTCTGCCCCTTGCAGTCCCCTCCGGCCCGCTTCCCGCGGCCGCGCCGCAGGCCTTCCCCCCCGAAGCCCCCTTCCCGGCCTTCCGCCAAAGGATCCCCATGCCGCCGAGTTCCCTGGCCCCCGCCCCGCCCCCCGCCCCCCTCCCGGCCTTCATGGCCTTCGCCCCGCCTCTCCTGGACGAGGACGAGCTTCTGGAGATCAAGGACACCCTCGACTCCCTCTGGCTGACCAAAGGGCCGAAATGCGAGGTCTTCGAGACGCGGTGCCGGGAATACCTGAACGCCGAGAGCTGCGCCGCCCTGAGCTCCTGCACCGCCGCCCTCCACCTGGGCCTCTTGGCTTTGGGGATCGGCCCCGGCGACGCCGTGGTGACCACCCCCCTGACCTTCGTGTCGACGGCCCACGCGGTGATGTACGTGGGGGCCAGGCCCCTGTTCTGCGACATCGACCCTTTGGACGGCAACCTCTCCCTGGAACGGGTGCGCGAGCTCCTGGAGAACTCCTGCGACAAAGGCAAGGACGGCCTCCTGGTCCACCGGGACACGGGCCGCACTGTCAAGGCCCTGCTCCCGATTCACTACGGAGGCTTCCCGGCGGACGTACCCGGCTTCCGGGAGGCCGCCAGGGACTTCCGCCTCCATGTCCTGGAGGATGCCGCCCACGCCTTCGGCGCGGGCATAGCCGGCCACCGAGTGGGCTCCAAGGCGATGCTGCGGCCCCCCGGACCGGATCTTCACTGCCTGGCCGCCTTTTCCTTTTACGCCACCAAAAACGTCGCCTGCGGCGAGGGCGGTCTCCTGGCAGGCCCCCCGGCCCTCTCCGCTCGCGCGGCGGTCCTCGCCTCCTACGGCATCTCGGACGCCAGGAAAATCTGGGGCCGTTACTCCCCAAAAGGCAGCTGGGCCTACGATGTGGAAGAACTCGGGTACAAGAGCAACTTCACGGACCTGGGGGCGGCCCTGGGCCTCGCCCAGCTCCGCAAGTTCCCTGAGATGCAGTCCAGGAGACGGGCCTTCGCAGAAATCTGGCGCAGAACACTCTCAGACCTCGACGGGGAGCTGGTGACCCTGCCTGAGGAAGCCGGCGGGACCGAGGCAGCCTGGCACCTTTTCCCCCTGCGGCTCCGCCTGGAACGCCTGCGGAAGTCCCGGGACCTCATCCTGGAAAACCTCAAAACCCTTAATATCGGCGCAAGCGTGATGTTCCAGCCCGTCCACCTGTTCACTTACTACCGCAAAGCCCTGGGCCACAAGGAAGGGGACTTCCCGGAGGCCGAGGCCTTCTTCGCCTCCGAGATAAGCCTTCCCATGTCGCCCCGCCATCCCCTGCCTTTAGTCGAGGAGGCGGCGGAGTCCCTCCGCCGCCTCCTGATCAACGCCGCGAAGTGACCGGAACCTTAACGCGACCCGCCTAAGCCCGCCACGACCCGGCCGTTGGCCTCCCCAGGAAGCCGGCGGCAAGCCGCAACGCCATGACCCATCCATGCTCTCTCCATGAACCGCCCCGGCAAATGCCTTCTGCGGCCCGCCGCCTGAACTCCCTGCGGCCCGCCGCCTGAACTCCCTGCCGCCCGCCGCCTTAAACCCCGGCAGGCCGCAACCTGAACTCCCTGCCGCCCGTACCTTGAATGCCTTGCGGCCGGCAGCGCGGCCTGATCGCCTTACGGCCTGCAGCCATAATACCAGGCAGAACTGCCCCTGAACCTCAAGAGCCTCCCCATGCCAGAGCCTTCAAAAAAAAGCTACCGGGACTACTTCATTTCCGGAGGTCGCCACATCGGTGACTACGAGGGCATGTACCGGGACTGCGAGGACCCCTGGCGCATCGAGGAGCTGGGCCTGCGGCTGGACATGTCAGCGGCCCTCCTTCTTCTGGAGGCATGTCCCCCCGTCCCCAGCGCCCTTGCGGGCTGCCTGCGGGTCTTGGACGCCGGGGCCGGGGCAGGGCTTTTCTCCCTGGCCCTCTTCCGGAAGCTCAAGGAGCTGCTCCCGGAGCCCGCGAAGGTTGAACTGGCCTTGAATGACATCTCCCCCACGGCCCTTAAGAAAGCGGCCGAGAGGTTCGGAAAGGAAGGGGAGGCGATCCCCTCGCTCTTCCCCTTTGACCTGAGACTCCTCGCGGAAGGGTTCGGCCCGCCCGTTGCCCTGGAACCTTTGGAGGCCGGGCCGCCGGGAAATTCCCGTGCCGCAGGGTCTGAAAACCCCTTGGGAGCGGGAGAAGGAAACCGCTTGGCCGCAGGGGCCAAAACCCGCGGGATCGCAAGAGACTCTTACCGCTCTGCGGGCCTGAGCCGATCGCCTGCCCCAGGGCCTCTGTCCGCCCGCCCCGCGTTCCCGGCAGGAGCCGACTCCGAGCCCTCCCCTTTTGCGCCAGAGTCCTTTGATCTGGTAGTCCTTGCCCAGAGCCTTTGGGGCGTGGTCCAGGAGATAGGAGGGGTGATCGCGGCGTTCCGGAGGCTTCTCGTGCCAGACGGGCTTCTTTTGATCTCCCAGCACTTCCCCGGGCCGGCAAACCAGGCCTGGGGCCGGGAAGTCACCGGACCTGAGGGCTTCGCTGGAATCCTCACGGGGAATTCCTTCACGCTCATGCGCGAGCTGGAGACGGACCGCTCCCGCAACCATCACTGGGGGGCCCTGTGGCGCAGGAACTGACCCATACCCCCGTCTGCCGCTGGTGCGGGAAGGGCCCCTTGGGCTTCAGGTTCACGTTCGACGCGTGCCTGGACCGCCGCCGGAGCCCTCTGAAGGAAACCTTCGTGATGGAATGGTGCGCCTCCTGCGGCGCCTTCCAGGTCAACCCTCACCCTGGAGAGGAGCTCAGCCGGGTCTTCTTCTCGCGGCCGGACCTGTACCTGAGTTCCCTGGACCCCGAAGGGCGCGAGGTGGACCCCGTCGACAGGGCCGAACAGAGGCATCAGGAGTATCAGGGCTACGCCCGGACCGCCCTGAGCCTCATGCCTGAAAACGGGGCCGTGCTTGACCTGGGGGCAGGCACCGGGCTCATGCTCTCCCTGTTTCCGGAGCGCTACAGGAGAATCGCGGTCGAACCCAATCCTGAGGCCGCCTCCAAGGCCAGAGCCAGAGGACTGGAGGTCTCAGAGCTCTGGGCCGAGGACCTGGACAAGCCCCCGGAGCGGCTGGCCTTGGCGGTCTTCAACCAGTCCCTGGACCACTTCGTGCGGCCGGACATCATTCTGGGCCGGATCCTCAACTGGATCCCGCCGGGCGGGCTGGTCCTCATCACCGGCCTCGTCAACCCCCTGTCGGTGGCCGCCCGCATCACTGGCCCCATGTTCCGGCTGTGGCACCCGTTCCATCAGGTCTACCCCCCCCGGGACGCGGTCACGGCGCGCCTGGCCTCCTTCGGCTTCGAGACCGTGGCCGTCTGGCGGCCCTACTTCAGGACCCCTTACGGCTCTATCCCGGCCCTCCTCAAGGGGGCCTTCACCCTGAGCAAGGCTTTCGTCCTGAGGAGCCGCCAGGGCACACCTTCCCCCCCTTGGCCGGGCAACACCCTCAGCTACCTCGCCAGGAAGGCCCTGGTCTTCAAGCCTCTTTCAGCCCTGGAGACGCGGGAGGCCTCCGTCAAAGCCGCCCGGGGCAAGGCCGGCCTCATCGCTCCTTTGGGACGCGTGCCCGGCCCCGAAAGCCCTTCTGACGCTGCCCGCGCCGAGGCCTTGAGGCTCAGGCGCGCCTGACTTTCAGGGCAGGGCTTGCGGGCCTGCGATTTTTCGAAAAAATCTGAATAATCGGTGACTTACGCAAACAAAAACACGATGCCCCCGCCCTGCGGGAATTCCGAGGCTTACGCCCCCCGAGGCAAAACTGTCCGTCATGGGCTGAAAATCATTAGCTGATTCAGCATGTTAGCACTCGCTTTTCCTGATCGGGAACCCGGCTCCAGGACCTGGCTATGGCCCGGCCGCCCTGGCCGCCTACACCGCCTTGTCCGCCCTGGCGTACCCGGGCCGCTTAGCCTGCCCTGGCCGCATGGGCTGTCTCTACTGACTGGAAATCCTTGGACGCCCCACAGTACTTGTTCGGCAGCCTTATGGCGGCCTTCCGACCGCGGCCTGCCGCGCTGGGAAGGCATTCCTGCGGCCGCAGGAGGCCTCAGAAGCCCAAAGGCATCGGACAGGCTTGAGGCGCGCGGCAGAACAGGCCTAAGGCCTGCCGCGGATGCCGGCGGAGTGTCTTGCGAAAGCTTCCCGGCAGCCTCCTCTTAACCAGCGAAAGGCCTCCCGACTTCCGTTGCCGTCACTGGCCAGCCGCCTGGCCGTCCGAGAACCCGCCTTCAAGGCCCCCGAAGCGCCTCCTTCGCCGCCTGCTGCCCTGAAAGTCGCAAGTCCATGGCGCACAAACGCGCCACAGGCGCCAAGGGAATGCCGCCAAATCCGGCAATGCCCCGGCAGGGCCGCCGAAACCTCTTCATCAGAGAGGCTCCTGTACCGCCGTGCCCTCTGGGGAAGCCCAGCCAGGAGTGCGGAAAGGCCTCCCACGCACCTTCCGTGGCCCGTGCCTTGTCGCGAAAAGAGAGGAGAACGGCCAATCCCGAACCATTTCAGGGCCTTTCCAGCGGCGCTCCAAGCCTGCTTCCGAGGCAGGCCCGGCCCGCCCAAAGGCCGTTCTTAAGCCGTTTAACGGCCGCTTCCGGGCCTGAACCGCGAATTTCTTCTTGACCGGGGGGGCGCATGTCATGAAAATGTCACGAGCGCTCAGATTCCAGAGCCTCCCGGACCCCCGGAGCTGACCCAAGCTTCCGGGGCCTGCCCCGTGTTCTCCGGGGTCTGCCTGGACATGCCACCGCCCGGCACGAGGCTTAATCCGCATCGGCACCGGACCCGCCAGGACCCGCCAAGCCAAGCGCGGGACCTTCACCGCCCGTGCCGAGCCTTGCCGCGCGCCCCTGACAGGGCTTCTTGTCCTGTCCTTTTCAGTTCAAGCCTCCCCCCCCTCAAGAGACGCCGCCCCATGAGCTTCAAAGCAAACCCCGACGGATCCTTCCTCTACGAGCCCGAAGCCCCTGAAGGCCAGAGGCCCCACCAGGGGCTTCGGCCGCCCGCCGTGCCCCACATGCGCGGGCGGGTCTTTTCGCTGGCCGCGGATGACCAGGACGGGATCCAAGGCATCCTGGCCGACCCCACCGTCCTCAACAGCCTGGAGTCCGACGCTTCCTTCATCTGGCACCGGCCGGAGGACGATTCGGTGCGGGCCGTCCGTGACGCTGTGGGCGCGACCCCGGTCTTCTACGCCAAGACCCCCAGGGGCTGGGCCCTCTCTTTCAGCCTGGCCACGCTCATCCCCCTCCTGGACCCCAGGCCGACCCCCAGGGAGGACACCCTTTACGACTTCCTGGCCACGCACTACAGGTACATCTTCAGGGACCCCAAGCGGACCTTCCACGAGGGCGTCTGGCAGCTCCCCGCAGGCTGCGAGCTCACCCTCGACGGCGCCAAGGCCGAGGTATCCCCCTGGCTGGATCTGGGCTTCGACCCGGAGCCGTCCACCCTGCGCCTGGACGAGGCCGCTGACCGGTACCTCTCCATGCTCCGGGAAAACGTCTCCCTGAGGCTCTCGGCCCTGGCCGCCTCAGGCGGCTTCGCCTTCACCGTGTCTTCTGGCCTGGACAGCTCCACCGTGGCCTGTCTGGCCTCGGAGTTAATGGACGCCCCTCTCGAGTGCTGGTACGTGGGCTACAGCATGGCCAAGGGCTCCCCTTACGATGAGACTCGCGGCGTGCGGGCCCTCACCGGGGCCAAGGGCTGGCCGCTCCATCCCCTGGACCTCTCCCTGCCGGATCTCGCGAAAGACGCCTCGGACCTCATGGACAGGACCCTGGCCCCCCTGGCCACGGTCAACTGGCTCGCCTCCGCCGCCATGGCCAAGCAAGCCGCCGAGGCCGGGGCCTCCTTCCTCGTCTCGGGCCTGGGCGGCGACGAGTCCCTGGCCGGCGAGTTCGACCACTTCATGTACTTTTTCGCGGACCTTTACTCCGACGGGCAACACACCCTTTTGGAGAAGGAGACCGAAGCCTGGATACGCCTCCATGACCACCCTGTCTTCCGCAAGTCCCGGGAGACCCGCGACAACTACTTCAAAAGGCTCATCAACTTCAAGACCGGCGAGATCCGGGTGGATCTCATCCGCTACTCCCAGAACCGCCACTGGTTCGACGAGGACTGGGTAAAGTCCCTCGAGACCCGGATCCCCCCGCCCCTGATGCCCAGGCCCTACCCGTACTTCCTCTCCAACCGGCTTTACCAGGAGATGATCTACGAGACCTCCCCCCCCACCCTCTGGAGCGAGAACCTGGCCAGCAGCGCCTATTGGATGAGGGGCGTGTTCCCCATGGCCTCCCCCAGGCTCTTCCGCTTCGCCCTGAGCCTCCCCGGCACCTACAAGTACGAAGGGGGCCTCACCAAGATGCTCCTGCGCCGCTCGACCAAAGGGCTCCTCCCCGAGCCCACGCGCCTGAATCCGGTAAAGGTCGGCTTCAACACCCCCCTGGACCAGTGGCTCATGGATCCGGCCTTCGCTGACTCCGTCCTGGACCGCATCAACTCCTCCCCCCTCCCCAATACCGGCTGGCTCATCCCCTGCGCCGCCGACAAAATCATCGCGGAGCACCGCTCCGGCGCCCGCAACCACATGATGCTCGTCTGGCAGCTCCTGAATGCCGCCCTGTTCCTGGAGAAGAACAGCCGCTGACGACGGGCGGCCCTGGCCGCGCCCCTCTCCCGGCGGCCCCTGCGGCTAGGCCGCGCTGGCCCTTCCTGCCGGGGAAAGCCCCAAGCCTCCTGAAAGCGGGGGGCGCGGGAAGCTTTCCCGCATACGGAATGCCGGAGCTCGCTGGAAGGCCTGCCGCCGCTCGGAAGGCCGAGGACCGCAGCCTGAATTCCTGGAAAATTTGCCGTATCCGGATAAGGCCGCCAAACGCAAGGAAGGCCGACAGGCCTGAAAACCCAACCCGGACCGGCATAACGCCTTCTCCCGCCGCCCGCCCTTTGCGCCTCAGGCGGCGATACCCTCTCAAGGCGACCCTGCAGGGAAGGCCGCGCCCAGGAACCTTGCCCCGGCAGCGCCCAAGCCCGCCGGACCGGAACACGCCCTCCTCACATGGCCCGTAATGCCCGTAAGCATCCTCGCCGGGCCCGCAAAACCCGAACGCCCTCTAAGAAACCTTAATGCCCGGAAGGTTCCTCGACAAGCCCGAAAAACGATAGGCGTTCCCGCCAGACCCTAAACAAACCCGCAAGCATTCTTGCCGAGCCCGCAACGCCAGGCCCGGCGCCTCCCCCCCCAAGCCCTTGGTCCCGTAACCTGACCCTGCGATGACCCTTGCTCAGCCCTTGCGGCGCCGGGCCCGACCGCCCGACAGGGCAACCCTTCACGTTCGGAGACACCCCCTAATGAGCGAAAACTGCGTCCAGTGCGGGGCAGACCTTAACCCCCTGACCGGGGCGCTCGCCGCTTCCATGGCCAAGGTGGAGATGCTCAGGCGCTGGGACGTGGACGTCCCGGCCCCCATCTGCGCCTCATGCTTCAACAAACTCCTGACCGCGGCCGAGCGCAGGTTCGGGCCCGAATTCTTCTTCGAGGACGACCCGCCGGAGGACTTCCAGAAACACGTAGCCGAACGGGCGGCGAAGATCGAGGTCTGGACCTACGACCCTTACGTGAAGGGCTCCGTAATCAACCTGGGCCTGGTCTCGGGGCACGTGATCCTCGGCACGGGGCCGCTTGCCTCCATCGCCGCCTCCATCACGGACTTTTTCGGGAACAAGTCCGAGGACTACAGCGAGAAGCTCGCCCTCGCCGAGCGCGACTGCCTCTCCGCGGTCAAGCGCGAGGCCTCCCGGAAGGGGGCCTCCGCCGTCGTGGGCCTCCTCGTCAACTACACCGAGCTCACCGCCGCCAGCGGCATGATCATGGTGGACATGCTGGGGACCGCTGTAGCCCCCGCCCGGATAGCCGTCCTGTGAACTCCGACTCCTTAGGCGCGGCCGTCCTGGGCCTGGTCCAGGGCCTGTGCGAGTTCCTGCCGGTATCCTCCTCCGGCCACCTGGCCCTCTCCCAGGCTCTCATCGGCCTGGCCGAGCCTGAGGTGTTCTTCGATCTCATCCTCCACCTGGGCACCCTCGCCGCCGTGTGCGCCTTCTACCGCAGGGAGGTCCTGGGCCTGCTGGGCGAGCTCAGGCGCTTCTCGTCGGCCGAGGAGATCCGCCGCAGCTACCGCATCAGGCCCATGTTCCGGCTGGGGGTCATGATTATCGTCGGCTCCCTGCCCACGGCCCTCATCGGTTTCTTCTTCGAGGACTTCCTCACCTCCCTGTTTTCTTCCCTTACCGCAGTGGCTACGGGTTTCTTTCTCACCACGCTGGCCCTCGTCCTCTCCCGCTTCCGCCGGGCGTGCGCCTACAAGTCCGAGCTGGAGTTCCCCGTCTGGGCGGCCCTGGTCATCGGCACGGCCCAGGCCGTGGCCATAGCCCCGGGGATATCGCGATCGGGCATCACCATCGGCGTGGCCCTTCTCCTGGGCCTGGAAGGGGCCCTGGCGGCCCGTTACTCGTTTCTCCTGTCCATCCCCGCCATCCTGGGCGGGCTCCTCCTGAAGCACTCAGAGGCCGGGCAGTCGAGCTTCACTTACTCCGCGGCCCTCCTGGGCTTTTCCGTGGCTGCGGCCTCGGGCCTCCTCGCCCTCAAGCTGCTTTCCCTGCTCGTCACCCGGGACCGCTTTTACCTCTTCGCCCCCTGGACACTGGCTGCCGGGCTCCTGGCCCTCAAGCTGCACTTCGGCTGAAGCGGAGGCCTGGACCTCCCGCGAGGGGGAGATCGCGCTTGGCGGGCTTTGCGCGCGGGGCAGATTGAGCTTGGCGGACCTGCGCGAGGACGTGTTTACGTGAAGCGGGCCTGCGCGAGGCAGACTTGCAAGAAGCGTGGATTGAGCTTGGCGGGGCCAGGAAATGGCCTGCCCTCTTGCCTTGGCAAGCGGCTTTCCAGGCGCTTCCCTAAGGCTTTGTCGCCTGGAAAGGCCGAATCCATCAGGGGCCGTAAGTCCCTTGGCATTTGGACTCTTACGCGCCGATTGGCTTCAGGGCCTAAGCGCGGGAGGGGCCCAGGTCCTGAACTCTGAATAGTTTATGGCGAAGGCTGAAAGCCTTAGGACATGCTGTCATGAGGATCTGAGGGGCAGGGGATCTGAGGGGTTGCGCCAATCAAGGCACGGGTGGAGTGTTAAGGCCAGAAGTGCTGGAGGAGCCGGGGGGACTGAGGGGCTGCAGGAGCCAAGCCCGATGGGCTGAAGGGCTGAGGGACTGAGGGACTGAGGAAGTTGATGTGCTGAGGGACTGAGGAGGTTGAAGGAGCCGAAAGTCCGAGAGGCTAAAGGATTGAGAGACGTAAGGGACTTAAGTGGCTGCGGACCGCAACCGCAACTGGGCTAAGGCTGCCATCCCTGCCAGACGAGTGTCCCTGAGACCTTCAAACTTTTTGAAATGCGCCCCTGATTCATCTATAATGCTGACAGGCTCAATGCCTTCCCGCCCGTTCAGGTTCCCCTCCAGCCCTCCCCCGGAAGGGGCGGCGCCCCTTCCGGGGGAGGGCGCCGGTCTCCAGATGCCTTCCCT